>CALBTT010000215.1 GCA_937967645.1 uncultured Zoogloea sp. | reverse complement strand
GCCCGTCCGGCGCCGCCGCCGAGTGATGCCGAGCTCAAGCCGGCCCTGGCGGTGGCCGATGCCCTGCGGCGCGACTGGCCGGGCCTGCTGGCCGGTCTGGAGCGGGCCACCGACGATCCGGGCGTGGCCCTGCTGGAGCTGGAACAGGACGGCGCCAAGGGCGCATTGCGCCTCACCGGGCAGGCGCGTGCGCTGACCGAGGTATTCGCCTTTCTGAAGCGCCTCGAGGCGGTGCCAGACCTGCGTGAAGTGCGTCTGGCCAGTTATGGCTTCCACGACGACGGCGGGGTACAGGTGGTGGACTTCAGCCTGCAGGCCCGTTGGGCGCCGCGTCGATGAAGCCTGCCATCTTGCTCGCCGGCTTGCGGCGTCTCACCCGCCCGGCCCCGGCCCCCTCCCGCTCCATGCTGGCCGAGGCTGCCCGGCGCCGTATCCGTGCCGCCGGCTGGGCCGGCGCCCTGGGCGTCGGCCTGGCCGGCTTTGCCTTCAGCTTCGACATCACCGGCAACCGGGCCCTGGCGGCGGAGGCCGACCGACTCTACCACCAGGCCCGCGCCGCCCAGCGCACGCAGCGCCGCCAGGCCGCGCCACCGCCTTCGCCGCGGGCACAGCTCGACGCCTTCCTGCTGCGCATTCCGGAGGACACGGCGTTGCCGGACCTGCTGGTGCGCCTGCACGGCCATGCCCAGGCCCGGGGGCTGCGCACCGACAAGGCCGACTACCGCTCCAGCCGCCTGCCCGGTAGCCCGCTCGAGCAGGTCAGCCTGGATCTGCCACTCAAGGGGAGCTATCCGTCCCTGCGTGCCTGGCTGGGTGACCTGCAGGTGGCGATGCCGGAACTGGCCATCGACAGTCTCAGCCTGCGCCGCGCCCGCATCGGCGACAGCGAGCTGGAGGCGCGGGTGCGCATCGTCATCTACCTCAGGCGTCCAGCATGAAGCGCGCCCACGGACTGTTCGCGGCCCTCGCCGCCACCTTGCTGGCCGCCTGGTGGGCCGCCGGCCTCGAGGAGGGAGACGAGGTGCCGGCCGCCGGCCGCAAGCCCCGTGACGTCCGTCGCGCCCCGTCGGCGCCACGCCTGGATGTCGCCAGCCTTGCTGCCCCCTTGCGTGTGTCGCCCGCCGCCGGGGCGGAGGCGGGGGCCAACCTCTTCCCGGAGCGCAGCTTCCAGCCCCCCCCGGCGCCGCCCGGGCCACCGCCGCGCCCGGTGGCGCCGCCCTTGCCTTACCGCTACGGGGGGATGCTCGACGATGGTGGCGCGCCGGCCGCCTTCGTCATGGAGCGGGACGAGCTCCGCGTGGTCCGCGCCGGCGACATGCTGGACGGGCGCTACCGGGTCACCGGGGTGTCCCGCAGCCGCATCGATTTTCTGTACCTGCCCCTTAATGAAACCCAAAGCCTCATGACCGGGGCCCTGCAATGACCCTGTCCATCCTGTCGCGGCGCCTCGCCGCCACCTTCTTCGCCGGTGTGCTGCTGGCCGCCTGCGCCGCCAACCCTGCTCTGGAGGAGAGCCGCAAGGCCTTTGCCGCTGGCAACCCGGAGGCCGCCCTGCGTGATCTGCGGGAGCGGGTCGCCACCCAGCCCGGCAACCTGGAACTGCGCAGCTACTACCTGCGTCAGCGCGACATGCTGGTGGTGCGCCAGCTGGCCCTGGCGGAGCAGGCCCGCGCCGCGGGCCGTTTCGATGAGGCCGCCGCAGCCCTGAAGGTGGCCCGTGCTTACGACCCTTCCCACCCCCGTCTGCTGACCGGCCTGGAGGCCCTCGAGGCCCAGAAGCGCCGCAACGCCCAGGTGCTGGACGCGGAGCAGCGCCTGGCCCGGGGAGATGCCGCAGGTGCCGAAGCCGCCGCCCGCGGCGTGCTGGCCGCCGAACCCGGCCATGCCGGGGCACGGGCCGTGCTGCGCCAGCTGGATGACAAGGCAGCTGCCCGCGACCCGCAGCTCACCGCCCTGCAGGGGCCCCTGGCACGCCCGGTCAGCCTGGAGTTCCGCGACGCGCCCCTGCGCGGTGTGCTCGAGGTGCTGGCGCGGGAGTCCGGCCTCAACTTTGTGCTGGACAAGGACGTGCGCCCGGACGCCAAGGTGTCCCTCATCGTGCGTCGCAGCAGCATCGACGAAGTGCTGCGCCTGCTGATGGTCACCCAGCAGCTCGAACGCAAGCTGCTCAACGAACAGTCGCTGCTGATTTATCCCAATACCCCGGCCAAGCAGAAGGACTACCAGGAACTGGTGACCCGCAGCTTCTACCTGGCCAACGCCGACCCCAAACAGGCCATGGCGATGATCAAGCAGATGGTCAAGACCAAGGACGTGTTCGTCGAAGAGAAGCTCAACCTGCTGATCATGAAGGACACCCCCGAGGCGGTTCGCCTGGCTGAACGGCTGATCGCCGGGCTGGACCTGGCCGAGCCTGAGGTGATGCTGGAGGTGGAGGTGCTCGAGATCAGCCGTAACAAGCTGCTGGAGCTGGGCCTGCGCTTTCCCGACCAGATCGGCTACGGCCTGCTGCAGCCCACCACCACTTCGGCGGTCACCACCCCCACCGGCACCACCATCACCCAGAATCTGGGCGGCCAGCTCCTGCCTGGCAACGTCAACCTGCGCAATACCGGCGCCATGGTGCCCTACGTGGCCAACCCGGGCCTGCTCCTCAACCTCAAGGACCAGGACGGCAGCTCCAGCATCCTCGCCAACCCGCGCATCCGGGTGAAGAACCGGGACAAGGCGCGCATCCACATCGGCGAGAAGCTGCCGGTGTTCACCACCACCTCGACGGCCAACGTGGGCGTCTCCGCCTCGGTGAACTACCTCGACGTGGGGCTCAAGCTGGAGGTGGAGCCGGCGGTGCACCTGGACGACGAAGTGGCCATCAAGGTCAGCCTGGAGGTCAGCAGCATCGTCAAGGAGGTGCTCGGTCCCTCCAGCTCGCTGGCCTACCAGGTGGGAACCCGCAGCGCCGCCACCTCCCTGCGCCTGAAGGACGGGGAGACCCAGGTGCTGGCCGGCCTGATCAGTGACGAGGAGCGCAGCTCGGCCTTCCGCCTGCCCGGGCTGGGGGAGCTGCCGGGCCTCGGCCGCCTGTTCAGCAGCCAGCGAGACGTGGACAACAAGACCGAGATCGTCCTGCTGATCACCCCCCGGGTGGTGCGCAACGTGACCCAGCCGGCCCTGGCCAGTGCCACCTGGCCGGCGGGCACGGAGGGGGCGGTGGGGGCGCTGCCTTTGCAGTTGTCGGCGGTGGCGGGGCGCCCTAACGCATCCGACCGGCCCGGGCTGCCGGCTGCGATGCTGCCCGTGCCCGCGCGTCTGCCTGCCGGCATGGTGGCGGCGCCGGCGGTCCCCGTGGGTGACGGGGCGATCGAGAACGATAGCGGCGGTAGCGGCGGTAGCGCCGGCAGCCTGGCCCTGAGTATGGCTGCGCCGGCCCAGGTCCGCCCCGGCGAGGTCTTCAGCCTGAGCCTGCAGGCCACCGGGCCGAGCGGGGAGGGTGGCCCCTTGCTGCTCAGCTTCGATTCCACCCTGCTCGAATCCCTCGACCAGCCGGGTGAGGGGGCCGATGCGCTGGCCCTGCGCATTCCGGCCGGCAATGGAGGCAGCCTGCTGGCTCGCTTCCGGGCCCGGCCCACGGCGCGTGGCGTGGCGCATTTCGCGGTTCATTCAGCCCAGGTGCGCCTGGGGGAGCAGGTGCAGCAAGTCGAGCCCCCTCCGCCGGTCAGCCTGTCCATCGGGCCTTGAGCGATGCGCCAGCGTGGCTTCACCCTGATCGAGATGGTGGTGACCGCCGCCGTGGTGGCGGTGCTCGCCGCCATCGCCGTGCCGGTGGTTCAGCTCAGTCTGCAGCGCGCCCGGGAGAGCGAGCTGCGCCTGGCCCTGCGCCAGATCCGGGAGGGCATCGATGCCTACAAGCGCCAGGTGGACGAGGGCCGCATCGCGCGGCCGGCGGACGGTAGCGGCTATCCGCCGAGCCTGGAGGCGCTGGTCCGCGGCGTGCCGGATCAGCGTTCGCCCGGCGGGGCCCGCATCTACATCCTGCGGCGCATCCCGCGCGATCCCTTCGAGCGCGACCCCACCGTGGACGCGGCCACCACCTGGGGCCTGCGCAGCCATGCCAGCCCGCCGGATGCACCGGCCGAAGGCGCGGACGTGTATGACGTGTATTCCCGCGCGCCCGGGGCCGGGCTCAACGGCATCCCCTACCGGGAATGGTGAGCGGTATGGTGGCGTGCAAGCGGGGCTTCACCCTGGTCGAGCTGCTGGTGGTCATGGCCATTGTGGCGCTGCTGCTGTCGATTGCCGCCCCGCGCTACTTCGGCCATCTCGAGCGGGCCCGGGAGGCCGCCCTGGTGCAGACCCTGGCGGTGACCCGCGACGCCATCGACAAGTTCTACGGCGACACCGGCCGCTACCCCCGCGACCTTGAGGAGTTGGTCGCCGCCCGTTACCTGCGGGAGGTGCCCCTGGATCCGCTGCTGGAGCGGCGCGATGCCTGGGAGCTGCGGCCCCCCCGGGGCGGTGGTGACGGAGTGGAAGACCTGCGCAGCCTGGCCCCCGGCACGGCGCGGGATGGAAGGGCCTTCAGCGCGCTATGAACCGGCCCGGGCGCCAGCGTGGCGCGATCTACCTCCTGACCCTGTTCCTGGTGGCGGCACTGGGTTTCGGCCTCGCCCGCTTCGGGACGCTGTGGTCCACCGCCCTGCAGCGGGAGCGGGAGGCCGAGCTGCTCTTCGTCGGCGGCGAGTACGCGCGGGCCATCGCCAGCTATCGGGCAGCGCTGCCCGGCGAGCCGGCGCAGGGCCCGGAGCGCCTGGAGGACCTGCTCCTCGATCCCCGTTTCCCTTTCGTGCGCCGTCACCTGCGGCGGCTCTACCCGGACCCGATGAGTGGCGAGCCGGACTGGATCATCGAGCGCCAGGCCGGGCGCATCACCGGTCTGCGCAGTCAGTCCACCCGCCCGGCCCTGCGTAGCAGCGGCCTGCCCCTGTGGGTCAGCGTATCCGGGGCCGGCACGACGGAGCCCCGCCACACCGACTGGCTGTTCCACCTCGATGACAGCGTGACGCAGGTATCCGGTGCGCCATCCTCGCCCCTGCCGGACGCGCCGGCCACGCTCCGGTGACTGCGCTGGCGGGTTTCGACGCCTGGGAGCGGGAACACCTGCTGGCGGCGCTGCAGGGTGCCGCCGATATCCGCCGTCCGAGCGACTTCTACCTGTGGGCGCAGGGCGCGCTGCAGCGCTTCCTGCCCCACGAGACCCTGGTCTGCGTGCTCGAGACGCGGGGAGGGGGCAGCCATCTGGAACTGTTTTCCCGGGCTGTGCTGCCCGCTGGGGCGGAGCAGGTCCTGCGTACATCTGCCCGGGCGCTGTGCCAGGAACTGTTGGTTCGTTGGCAGGGCGCGGGCAGTCGGCCCCTCCTGGGCATGGCCGCGTCGGGTGACCTGCCGCAGGCCTCCGGCATCGGTGTACGTGAGCGCAGGCAGGCCTTGCTGCATTGTGTCGGGCGGGGGGCTGCGCTGCCGGCCGGGGCCTTCCTCTTTCTCGGCATGGGAGCATCACCGGGCCCGCGGGAGGCCTGCCTGATCGAACTGTTCCTGCCGCAGCTCTACCTGGGCCTGGCCAGCCTGCTCCCCACCCACCCCGTGGAGGGCGCGGGCGGGCGTTTGTCCGCCCGTCAGCGGGAAGTCCTGGCGGGAATCCGCCAGGGCAAGAGCAATGCGCAGATCGCCGAAGAACTCGGCCTCAGCCCGGTGACCGTCAAACACCACGTGCAGGCCCTCCTGCGCAAGCTGGAGGTGGCCAACCGGGTCGCCGCCGCCGCTGCAGGGCGTTGACGCCGGGGCGCCGTGGCAGGCGGCTGATCGGGCATGAGGGTGTTTCAGGTCAATCGCACCAGGGCTGCACCGCAGGCGATCAGGATCGCCCCGGTGATGCGCAGGCGGCCCATGTGCTCGCGCAGGAAGAGGGCACCCAGCACGGCGGCGAAGATCACCGAGGTCTCTCGCAGAGCCGCCACGGCCGGGATGGGGGCGGACTGCATGGCCCACAGCACGATGCCGTAGGAGCCGATGGTGAGCACCGAGCCGAGCAGCGCAAAGCGGGCTCGGCCGGCCACCTCACCCACCAGACGTCGTCCGCGGCGGCGCAGGGCCACCGCCAGGAAGCCCCAGGAGTTGAAGAAGAACAACCACAGGGTATAGGCCGCCACGTCGCCGGAGAGGCGGGCGCCGAAGCCGTCGAGCACCGTGTACAGGGCGATCAGGCAGGCCGTGCCGACGGCAAACAGCAGGCCGGTGGCGGGGCGTTGCCCGGTCTGCCAGCCGAACAGGAGGGGCAGGGCCAGGCCCACGCCGATCAGGCTCACCCCGCTCACGAGCGGCAGCGCCCGCGCTTCGCCGAACAGCGGCGCCGCAGCCAGCAGCAGTACCGGCGCCAGGCCACGCATCAGCGGATAGGCCATGGACAGGTCGGCATGCTGGTAGCTCTTCACCAGGGCCAGGTAGTAGGCGGAGTGGGTCAGCACCGAGAGCGCCAGCCAGGGCCAGGCTTCGCGGGCCGGCAAGGGCAGCCAGGGTAGCCCGCAGGCCGCCACCAGGCTGCCCGCCACGGCCAGGGCCACCGCGTCCACCAGCTTGTCGTGGCTGGATTTGATCAGGAAGTTCCAGCCCGCGTGCATGAAGGCGGAGAACAGCACCGCCAGGGTCACGGTGGTGGACATCAGGCGGGCCAGGGCAGGGAGTAGGTCTTGGTGGTGGTGAAGCTCTTCATGGCCTCCAGCACCCCCTCCTTGTAGCCCAGGCCTGAATCCTTGATGCCGCCGAAGGGCGTCAGCTCCAGCCGGTAGCCGGGTACCTCGCGGACATTCACCGTGCCGACATGGAGTTCATTGACCAGCCGGGTGATCACATCCAGGCGTTCGGTGCACACCCCGGACGACAGGCCGTAGGCGGTGCCATTGACGATGGAGATGGCCTCGTCCAGGCTGCCGAAGCGGATCACCGGCGACACCGGACCGAAGGTCTCCTGCTGCACCAGCGTCATGTCCGGGCGGACGTGGTCGAGCACCGTGGGGGCATACAGCGCGCCCTCCCGCTGGTTGCCGACGAGCAGCCGGGCGCCCTGGGCGACGGCTTCATTCACGCGGCTCTCGAAGAGACGCGCGGCGGCTTCATCGATCACCGTGCCCATCTCCACGTCCGAGGCCGGGTCGCCGAAGGTCCAGGCCCGGGTGCGCGCCACCAGGCGCTCCACGAAGTCGTCGGCCACCGCCTGATGCACCAGGATGCGCTTGACGGCCGTGCAGCGCTGGCCGGAGTTGCGGTAGGAGCCCAGGGTGGCGAGCTGGGCCGCTTCGTCCAGGTCGGCGTCGTCCATCACGATCAGCGGGTCGTTGCCGCCCAGCTCCAGCACCATCCGCCGGTAGCCGGCGCGGGCCGCAATGGCCTTGCCGATCTCCACCCCGCCGGTGAAGGTGACCATCTCCACGTCGGGGTGGGTGATCAGGGGGTCGGCGATGTCCCGCGGGTCGCCCGTCACCACCTGGAACATCAGCGGTGGCAGGCCGGCCTCGTAGAGCAGGTCGGCCAGGTACAGCGCCGACAGGGGAACCTTCTCGGAGGGCTTGAGGATCATCCGGTTGTTGGTGGCGATGGCAGGGGCGATCTTGTGGGCCACCTGGTTCATCGGATGATTGAAAGGGGTGATGGCGGTGATCACCCCCAGCAGCGGGTCGCGCTGGGTGAATACCCGGCGCTGGCGCCCCTGGGCGGTGATGTCGCAGGAGAAGATCTGCCCGTCGTCCTGGCGTGCCGCATGGGCTGCGGCCAGAAAGACATCGCGTACCCGGCCGGCTTCGTAGCGGGTGTCCTTGCGGGACAAGCCCGACTCGGTGGTGATCAGGGCGCTGATCTCCTCGGTGCGCTCCTCCACCAGACGCGCCGTCCGCTCGAGGAGGGTGGCCCGCTCATGACGGCTCAGGCGGGGGCGGTAGGCACGGGCCGCGGTGATGGCCTGCCAGACTTCCTCGGCCGAGGCTTTGGGTACGCTGCCGATGCAGGCTCCGCTGAAGGGATTGATGACTTCGATGAGGCCGCGGCTGCCACTGGCGGGGCGGCCGTCGATGCGCATGCGCTCGGCGCGGAAGGGGAGGGCGGTCATTCGGGGCTCCTGGTGTTGGCGGATCGGGCAATGGGGTCGGCCGGGTCCAGCACCTGGTGCATGCGGGACCGGCTGTCGCGGGTGTGGGCCTGCAGCAGGGCGGCCGCGCGTTCGGCATCGCCCGTGCAGACGGCGGATACGATGGCCTTGTGCTCCTCCAGGGACAGGGCCAGGGAGGCCTCGTTGTGCACATAGGTCTGCCGGCGGAACAGGGCGAGCTCCGAGACCAGGCGGTTGTAGGTCTCATGCAGCTTGCGGTTGCCAGCGAGGGCCGCGAGGCGATCGTGGAGGTGGAAGTTGAGGGCCGTGTAGCGGTTGATGTCGCTGCCGCTCACGGCTTCTTCCATGCTGGCGATCAGGGCCCGCAGTTCTCCGCAGCCCTCGGGCCCGATCTCGCGCGCGGCCTTGGCGCCGATCATTCCCTCCAGCACGGCGCGCACTTCGTAGATCTGGTCGGCTTCGTCCACATCGAGGGTGCGTACATGCACGCCGCAGTTCTTCACCACCGTCACCAGGCCTTTCTCCTCGAGGCCGCGGAAGGCTTCGCGGATGGGCCCCCGCGACACACCCAGCAGGGCTGACAGGGCGACCTCGCGGAGGGGCTCGCCGGGCAGCAGGCGGCCATCGATGATCATGCGCTCCAGTTCTTCCTGCACCAGGGCGGGAAGCGAGCGGCTCTTGAGTACGTTCAGGGCATCGGGGAAGGACATGGTCGGTCGGGGCAGGGAGATGTAAGAGAAAGGTCAGGGAGTCGGAAAAGTGTCGGGCTGGCAGTTGAGGGTCCGGCTTGCAGGCTTCATGCAAGCACAAGAAGATTGTCAACAATATGCAATACCCGGATTTTATAGTGGCTTCGTTGCAACCCGGTGACGAGGTGAATCCGAATGCCCAACGCTGTAGAAATCCGAAACCTGACCAAGCGCTTTGGCCGCTCCACGGCCCTGGATGACGTGTCCCTGTCGATCGCGGAGGGCGAAATGGTGGCCCTGATCGGCGCCTCCGGCTCCGGCAAGTCCACCCTGCTGCGGCACCTGCCCGGCTTCCTGCTGGCCGACGCCGGGGAGGTCGAGATCCTCGGGCGTCCGGTGCAGGCCAATGGCCGCCTGGCCCGCAACATCCGCGACGTTCGAGCTGAGGTCGGCTTTGTGTTCCAGCAGTTCAACCTGGTGGGCCGGCTGACGGTGATGACCAATGTGCTGATCGGGCTGATGCGCCGGGCCAGCCTGTGGCGGACCCTGCTGATGCGCTTCTCGGTGGCCGAGCGTCAGCGCGCCCTGGAGGCGCTTGACTCGGTGGGCATCGCCCAGACCGCCTGGCAGCGGGCGGCCACGCTCTCGGGCGGGCAGCAGCAGCGCGCAGCCATGGCCCGCTGCCTGGTGCAGGGCGCCCGGGTGGTGCTGGCCGACGAGCCCATCGCCTCGCTGGATCCGGAGTCGTCGCGCAAGGTCATGGAACTGTTCGCAACCCTCAACCGCAAGCATGGCTGTGCGGTGATCGTCTGCCTGCACCAGGTGGAATTTGCCATCAAGTATTGCCCCCGCACCATCGCGCTGCGCGCCGGCAAGGTGGTCTTCGATGGCCCCTCGCCGGCGCTGACACCCGCCCTGCTGGGCGATCTGTACGGCGCCGACGCCCATGAACTGTTCGAGCCGGGCGCCTTCGGCGAAGGTCCCGCGGCCAATGCGCCGGGCCTGCCCGCCAGCTACGCCGTGGCTTGACCTCCCTTCCTCTCCCCCTTCTTCCCTCTCCCTTTTTCTCTTTCCCGAAAGGAAATACGCATGTTGCACAAGATCAAGACGCTGCTCGCCGCCGCGTCGCTACTCCTGGCCGGCTCCGCCCTGGCGGCCGACGTCAAGGAACTCAACTTCGGCATCATCGCCACCGAGAAGGCCGGTGCGCTCAAGCAGATGTGGGAGCCCTTCCTCGATGACATGTCCAAGGCGGTGGGGGTCAAGGTGAACGGCTTCTACGCCACCGACTACGCCGGCATCATCGAAGGCCAGCGCTTCAACAAGGTTCAGATCGCCTGGTATGGCAACAAGTCCGCCATCGACGCGGTGGATCGGGCCAATGGCGAGGTGTTTGCCCAGTTCGTCGATCTGGACGGGACCCCGGGCTATTACTCCTACCTGATCGCCCACAAGGACAGCGGCATCAACTCCCTGGAGCAGGTGCTCAAGAACGGCAAGGACTACAGCTTCGGTATTGGCGACCCGTCGTCCACCTCCGGCAACCTGGTGCCCACGTATTACGTGTTCACCCGCAACAACCTGGATCCCAAGACCCTGTTCAAGGTGACCCGGGCCTCCAACCACGAGGGCAACTTCCTCGCCGTGCTGAACCGCCAGGTGGACGTGGCCACCACCAACAGCGAGCTGACCCTGAAGATGAAGGAGAAGTCGCCCGAGAAGCTCGAGCAGATCCGCATCCTGTGGACTTCGCCGCTGATCCCCCGTGACCCGCTGGTGTGGCGCAAGGACCTGCCCGCCGACCTCAAGAAGAAGATCCAGGACTTTGTGGTGGGCTACGGCAAGACCGAGAGGGAGAAGGAGATCCTCAAGAACATGTACCGCCTGGCCGGCTTCCGGGTCTCCACCGATGCCCAGCTGCTGCCGATCCGCCAGCTTGAGCTGTTCAAGGAACGCAAGAAGTTCGAGGGCGACGCCAACCTGGGCGAGGCCGAGCGCAAGCAGAAGCTCGCCGACATCGACGGCAAGCTGGCCGAACTTGCCCGCCAGCTGAAGTAAGCCTGCTCCGCTTCCCCTTCCACCGCCGGAGCCGTGGCACCGCTGAGGTGGAAGGCCGGCTTCACCCGAGGATCTCCCGATGAATTCCGTACTGCCCCGCGTCAAGGACGAGCCCCTGTACGCCCAGCCGCGCAGCTTCGCCCATCATTTCGGCTGGGCCCTGCTGCTGGCGCTGCTGGTGTGGTCCTGGCAGGGCGCTGACATGCGCCCGCTGGACCTGTTCCGTGACTCGGCCAACATGGCCGTGTTCGCCGCCGAGTTCTTTCCGCCCAATTTCCACGACTGGCGCATCTACCTGCAGGAGATGCTGGTCACCGTGCACATCGCCCTGTGGGGCACCGTGCTGGCGGTGGTCTGTGCGATCCCCTGTGGTCTGCTGTGCGCCGGGAACATCGTCCCCGCGTGGGTCTACCAGCCGGTCCGCCGGACGATGGATGCCTGCCGGGCCATCAACGAGATGGTGTTTGCCATGCTCTTCATCGTGGCGGTGGGCCTCGGCCCCTTTGCCGGCGTGCTGGCCCTGTGGGTGCACACCACCGGCGTACTGGCCAAGCTGTTCGCCGAGGCCGTCGAGGCCATCGACCCGCGCCCGGTCGAAGGCGTGCGCGCCACCGGCGCCAATGGCCTGCAGGAGGTGCTCTACGGTGTCATCCCCCAGGTGCTGCCTCTGTGGATCTCCTATTCCCTGTACCGCTTCGAGTCCAACGTGCGCTCCGCTTCGGTGGTGGGCATGGTGGGGGCGGGCGGTATCGGGGTGATCCTGCACGAGGTGATCCGCGGTTTCGACTACGCCGAGACCTCGGCCGTGCTGATCATGATCATCGTCTGCGTCACCCTCATCGACCTGCTCTCCGCCCGCATCCGCCAATGGGCGCTCTGATGCCCCTCCGACATGCCTCTCTGACCCGTCTCGACAGGAAACACCCCGTGCCCAAGACCATCCGCCTGAATGGCATCGACTATGCCTTTCCCATCCGCCCCGTTGCCGTCGTGTGCATCGACGGAGGCGATCCCGCCTACATCGACCAGGGCTTGAAGGACGGCATCCTCCCCAACATCGCCCGCTTCATGGAGCAGGGCTTCGCCGCCATCGCAGACGGCACGGTGCCCAGCTTCACCTGCCCCAACAACATGTCCCTGGCCACCGGCGCACCGCCCTCGGTGCACGGCATCTCCGGCAACTACTACCTGGACGTGGCGACCGGCGAAGCCGTGGTGATGACCGGCCCCGAGCTGCTGCGCAGCCGCACCCTGTTCGCCGAGTTCGCCGATGCCGGCGCCAGGGTGGTGGCCATCACCGCCAAGGACAAGCTGCGTCGCCAGCTGGGCAAGGGCCTCGATCCGATGCGTGGTGACATCTGCTTCTCGTCCGAGCACGCCGACCGCTGCACGCTCGCCGAGCACGGCATCGACCAGGTGCTGGAGCGGGTCGGGATGCCGCTGCCCGACATGTACTCCATGGATCTCTCGCTGTTCGTGCTGGAGGCCGGCATCAAGCTGCTCGAGCAGGAACGGCCCGACATCCTGTTCCTGTCCCTCACCGACTTCATCCAGCACAAGCACGCCCCCGGCGATCCGGTGGCCAACACCTTCTACCAGCGCCTCGATGAAGCCTTCGGCCGCCTCGAGGCGCTCGGCGCCATCGTCGCCCTGACCGCCGACCATGGCATGAGCGACAAGTCCCGGCCGGACGGCCAGCCCAACGTGGTCTTCCTGCAGGACCTGCTGGACGCCCGCTTCGGTGCCGGCGCCACCCGTGTCATCTGCCCGATCACCGACGCCTTCGTGCGCCACCACGGCGCGCTGGGCGGCTTCGTGCGCATCTGGTGCCTGGACGGGCGTGCCGAGCCGGCCGCGGTGCGCGACTGGGTGGCGGCTGTTCCCGGCGTGGCCGAGGCTCTGGAGCGGGACGCCGCGTGCGCCCGCTTCGACCTGCCGGCCGACCGGGAGGGCGATGTGGCGGTGATCGCCGAGGCCGGGGCCGTGATCGGCAGCCGCGCCGCCGAGCATGACCTGTCCGCCCTCAAGGACGCCCGCCTGCGCAGCCATGGCGGGGTGTCCGAGGCCCGCGTGCCCTTCATCCTCAGCGCTCCGCTCAACGCCGCCTACCGGGTGCGAGCCGCCGCCGGCGGGCTGAAGAGCCACTGGATCTACGACTTCGCCATCAACGGCACCCGCCCGGAGGACGCATGATCCCGACCCAGGCCCGGGTGGCCGTGTACGACACGCCGGGCGGCGCCTTCCGCCTCGCCGACTATCCTCTCCGACCTCCGGGTAGCGGAGAACTGCTGGTGAAGGTGCGCATGGCCACCCTGTGCCGCTCCGACATCCACACCTGGCAGGGGCATCGCCCTGGGCCCTGCCCGGGCCTGCTCGGCCACGAGATCATCGGCAACATCGTGGCCCTGGGCCGGGGCGTCGAGCGGGACATGCGTGGCGACTCCCTGCGGCTGGGGGATCGCATCACCTGGAGCGAGTACTTCGCCCCCGCCCCGGACTATTTCTCCGAGGTCCTCGATCTGCCCCACAAGTCGGCGGGCGTGGACAAGTATGGCCATTGCTCCGCCGACACCGCGCCCCATCACCATGGCGGCTTTGCCGAGTACTGCTACGTGCTGCCCCGATCGTGGGTGCTGCGGATCCCCGACGAACTGAGCGACGAGGAAGCCACACCCATCAACTGCGGCGTCGCCACCATGGTCGCAGCCGTGGAGGCGGCCGCCCTGAAGCTCGGCGACACGGTGGTGGTGCAGGGGCTGGGCCTGCTCGGCCTGTACGGCGCAGCCATCGCCAAGGCCCGGGGGGCACGGCGGGTGATCGGTGTGGATGGCGAGCGGACCCGCCGGGAGATGGGGGCCCTGTTCGGCGTGGACGTGGCCCTCGACCCGGCCGAGGAGGGCGGCGCCGCGCTGGCCCGCCGGGTCGCCGAACTGTGCCCGCCGGCTGGCCCCGATGCGGTGATCGAAGTGTGCGGCGACCCGGCCGCCATCCCGCCCGGGCTGGCCATGCTGCGCACCGGCGGCACCTACGTGATCGCCGGCATCGTCAGCCCCGGTGCGCCCGTGCCCATCGACGCCAACCTGGTGCTGCGCAAGCTGCTGACCCTGCGTGGCGTGCACAACTACCACCCCCGTCATCTGGTCCAGGCGCTGGACTTCGTCCAGGCCAACCGCCGCCGCTTTCCCTTCGCGGCGCTGGTGGACCGTCGCTACACCCTGGAGCAGGTGGGCGATGCCTTCGCCGATGGCGCCGCGCGCAGGGTGCTGCGTGCCGCCGTCGTCCCCACCACTCCGCACAGCCAAGGAAACTGATCATGCCCGAGCCGATTCTGCTGACCCCCGGTCCCCTCACCACCACCCGCCGCACCAAGGCCGCCATGCTGCAGGACTGGGGCTCCTGGGACCAGGATTTCAACGCCCTCACCGCCAGCGTCTGCGCCCGCCTGACCGACATCGTCGGCGGGGCCGACAGCCATGTCTGCGTGCCCCTGCAAGGCAGCGGCACCTTCGCCGTGGAAGCCGCCCTGGGCACCCTGGTGCCCGTGGACGGCAAAGTGCTGGTGCCCGACAACGGCGCCTACTGCCAGCGCATCGTGCGCATCCTCACCACCCTGGGCCGGGCCTGCGTGGTGCTGCCTTTCCGCGAGGACGAGCCGGCCGACCCGGCACGCATCGCCCAGGCGCTGGCCGACGATCCTGCCATCACGCACGTGGCCCAGGTCCATTGCGAGACCGGCACCGGCATCCTGAATCCCCTGCCGGCCATCGCCGAGGTCGTGGCCAGCCAGGGGCGCCGCCTGATCGTGGATGCCATGAGCACCTTCGGCCTGATCCCCATCGACGCCGCCAGCACGCCCTTCGATGCGGTCATCGCCGCCTCGGGCAAGTGCCTGGAAGGCGTGCCCGGCATGGGTTTCGTGATCGCCCGCCGGGGCGCGCTGGAAGCCGCCGCCGGCCGCTGCCATTCCCTGGCCCTCGACCTGCACGACCAGTGGCAGTACATGCAGCGTACCGGCCAGTGGCGCTTCACCCCACCCACCCACGTGGTGGCGGCACTGCACGAGGCCCTCGCCCAGTACGAGGAGGAGGGGGGATTGCCGGCCCGCCTGACCCGCTACACCCGCCATTGCCGTGCGCTGGTGGACGGCATGCGGGCGCTTGGGCTCGCCGCCTTCCTGCCCGACAGCGTGCAGGCTCCGGTGATCGTCACCTTCCACGCGCCCGCCGATCCGGCTTACCGTTTCGAGGCCCTGTACGCCCGGGTCAAGGCCCGCGGCTTCATCCTCTACCCGGGCAAGCTGACCCGCGTCGAGACCTTCCGGGTCGGCTGCATCGGCGCCATCGACCTCGAGCAGATGCACGCCGCGGTGGCGGCGGTGGGCGAGGCCCTGCGCGACATCGGGGTGAGCCGCCTGGCGCCTGTCGAGGAGGCGCAGGCATGAGGCCCGCCGCAAGCCGCCGGCTCGACGCGCTGCGCGATGAACTCCTGGAGATCTACGAAGGCCGGGCCCATGGCCGCTACGGTCTGTCGCAGGTCACCCAGCGCCTGCATGCCCTGCAGTCCGGCGCTGTCGCCCGGGCTCGTGGGCTGCCGGCCCCCCTGGTGGTGGCCTGCCTGCTCCACGACATCGGCCACATGATCCACGGCCTGGGCGAACACCCCGCCGCAGTCGGCATCGACGACCGCCACGAGGCGATCGGCGCCGAGTGGCTGGTGCAGCGCTTCGGCCCCGCGGTGGCCGGGCCGGTGCGGCTGCATGTGGCCGCCAAGCGTTACCTGTGCGCCACCCAGCCGGGTTACGTCGACCTGCTCACCCGGGATTCGGTGGAGAGCCTGGCCCTGCAGGGAGGCCCCATGTCACCGGGCGAGGTCTGCGCCTTCGAGGCAGAGCCCTACTGGCGCGAAGCCGTGGCCCTGCGCCGGGTGGATGAAGCCGCCAAGGACCCCGACGGGCCGGTGCCCGCCCTGGATGAGTTCTGGGCCGATATCGCCGCACTGGCGCAGTGAGCCCGGCGGGCGCCGGGTGAGGGCTTCAAGGGGATGTCGACGTCTTCACTCAGCCGTCCTTGACCCTATCGCGCCGAGCACTGCAGCGTGTCGGTCCTGCCCGTGGCGGTGTTCAGCCAGCTCACCTTCACCGTCCTGCCCTGGTGGACCAGGCTGACGTTCTGGCCTTCGTAAAGACCGGCCGCAGCGCCACTCACCTGCCACAGGGTCACGCTGCGATCCCCCCGTTCCAGCCTGATCGTCGCCGGGTCGGTAGCGAAGAAGTGTGCCACCACCTCGTCGGCGGGATTGTCCTGGCAGGCATAGGTGATGCTCTGCGGTGCCACCAGGCGCCAGACGGCCTGCAGTTCGGACGTGCGGAGCCTGTACTGGGCCTCGACACAGGCCTTCACCGTATCGACGGTCCAGGTCGCGGTGATCCAGGTCTGCTGTCCGTGGGCCTTCCAGCACTCGTTCCGGCCCTTGACCCACCCACCTTGCTCGGCGCGCAAACGGGCGGTCAGTGGTCCCGAGGTCTGCGTGCCTGCGGCCCGGTAGGCTGCGTCGAGCTTGCGGTCGAGGGCGGATAGGGCAGGGTCGCTGCAGATCAGTTTCTCGACTTCGCCCTGTGCCCTGGCGCAGTTGAAGGTGGGGCCTGGTGTGGAAGCCAGGGCGGGGAAGGGCTGTGCCATGGCCAGGGTGGCCAGCGCAGCGAAGAGCGCTTTTCTCGTCATGGTCTTCATGCTCAGCTTATTTTCCTCTGGGGCGCGGGTGTGTTCAGGACGCCCCAGGGGGCATGGGCATACTAACGCCATCGCCGGCTTGCGAAAGGAATGTTCCCCACTTTTGGCTGCCCTGGTCAGGCTTCACTGGCATGGAAGAATAGAAAGTAGGCGGCTGTCCCCAGAAGCAGCCAGAACCCCAGGCCGGCCAGTGCCACGCGTGTGCTCCTGAAATCAACATCACGCTTCAGGCTGCGCCAGATCAGATAGCCGGGGCCCCTGATGCCAATCTCGATCACGACATCGACGACGAGTCCGCTCAGGAAGCGGACGATCACACCCAGCGCCTCCACGGCAATTTCAATAATGGCCATGTGGCAGCCTAATGCACGATCAAAAGGTGTCGGAACAACTGCAATCTCCCCAGTGCCGCAGAATTCCATCTGCATCGGCGCTGGATGGTAACACCTGGCCTGCATCGCTCCTTGGCTGTGTCTGTGTCCCAATCCTGCAGCCCCCCGGAGCCTGTTGATCCAGGCGCCGGGGGTATCCACCGCTTCAGCCTGCGCTCAGCGTCACCGCCGCAGTATTCACCGCCACGCGGGCGGTCTGCGTGCGGGCGATGACCTGGGCCGGGGCCTGGTTGCCGACCAGCCGGTTGAGGGTCTTGAACACGCAGCTGAGACCGTCGCGGGTGAGCGTGACCACGCCGTAGCCCTGGGCGTCGGTGCTGGCCCACTGGATCCACGGGTTCTTCGAGATGCCGGCCAGCTGCTGGGCGAGGCCGAGGAGCTGGGTGGAGAAGGCCGGGTCGGTCTTGAGGCCGGTCAGCACCGCGCTGGTGGTGGCATCCAGTGCGGCTTCCGGAACGCCGAGGGTGGCGAGGCCGCTGCGGATGCGGACCCGGGCCTGTTCGGCGAGGCTGTCCAGGGTCGGCGGGTGGCCGGCCATGGTGTAGTCGAAGAGGTTGAAGCGCAGCGTGAGGGTGCCCACTCCGCTCACCGGCACCGACAGCGGGTAGTAGATCAGGGTGGCGAGGTCGGGGCTCACGGCGCCGACCGCGTCGGCGTAGAAGGTGAACAGGGATTCGGAGCTCATGCCGGCGGTGACCAGGTCCACCATCACCGGCTGGGGGTTGGCGGCGTCGTGGTCGTCCATCACCACGCCGGCGTCGAAGCAGTGCAGATCGCCGGTCAGGGCCACCACGTTGCGGATGCCGGAGGACTTGAGGTGGGCCATCAGGTCCTTGCGCTCAGCGTTGTAGCCGTCCCACTGATCGCAGTTGAACAGGAAGCGGGTGAAGAAGAGATCGGAAGAGCGTCGTGTAGGGAAAGAGTGTAGATCTCGGTGGTC
>CALBTT010000214.1 GCA_937967645.1 uncultured Zoogloea sp. | reverse complement strand
CCGCCAACTTCCCGGTGCTGATCCTCTCCATGTACTGGAAGGGCCTGACCACCCGCGGTGCGGTGGCGGGGGGCTATCTTGGCCTGGTGGCAGCCGTGCTGTTCGTGCTGTTCTCCAAGTCGGTGTGGGTGACTGTGCTGGGCAACGCCCAGGCTCTGTTCCCCTACGACCAGCCGGCCCTGTTCTCCATGCCCCTGGCCTTCCTGGTGACCATTGTTGTCTCGCTGCTCGACAATAGTGACGAGGCCAAGGCGGAGCGTGCCCTGTTCGACGATCAGTACGTGCGTGCCCAGACCGGCTTCGGAGCCGCCGACGCCAGCTCGCATTGATCATCGGCAGCAAAGTGTTGTGAAAAGCCCCGCAGGCACATGCCTGCGGGGCTTTTTTTTACGGAGTCTGGGAGGGAATTTCCGTGGGGCGGCTTGCGAGTGCAGCCGCGAGCCTGATCCGGGCGGCTGTTGCCGGCCCCGTCGGTCAGGCCTGGGTTTCTTTCCGGGCGGCGATCTTTGCCAGGGCCTTGCGACCGCTGGCGATGTGCTCGCGCATCATGCCTTCGCTCTGTGCGGCGTCCCGGCGGGAGATGGCGTCCAGGATGGTCCGGTGTTCGGCCAGGGATTGCTCGAGGCGCCCTTCGCTGAACAGCGAGTGATGGCGCGACAGCTTGATCACCTTGCGGAGGTCGGTGATGGCCTGGGTCAGCCAGCGGTTGTCTGCAATCAGCTGGATTTCCTGGTGGAAGGCCTGGTTGGCTTCGAAGTAAGCGTCGATGTCCTTCGATGTGGCGGCCTTTTCCAACTCTTCGTGAACCCCCCGCAGGCGCGTCAGGTCGGCATCACTGGCCTTGCGCGCGGTGTCGGCCGCGCATTGGCCCTCGAGCAGGGCCATGACCGTGAAGATCTCATCCAGGTCCCGCTCCGAGATCTCCGTCACGTAGCAGCCGCGGCGTGGCTTGAGGGTCACCAGGCCTTCGGCGGCCAGCACCTTCAGGGCCTCCCGCAGGGGCGTGCGCGAGATGCCGTACTGGGTCGCCAGCGCCTGCTCGTCCACCCAGGTGCCCGGCGGCAGCTCATGGGAAAAAATGCGCTGGCGCAGGCGTTCCGCGACTTCCTGATAGAGCGCAAGGGGGGCGATCCGGCCGGCATTCATGGTTCTGGCTGACAAGGTCGGGAAAGTATCGTTTTCTGCTGTTGCATCCATAATTATGGATAAAGTATTATCTACAAGATAGCAAGTCAAGTTCCTGCGCAGGTACGTAACCCTTGTGCCGATCCGGTTGCCCATGGCAGCCCGATCACAAAAACAGAGGGAGGGAGAAAACTGCCCTGCGCGGGGCACGGCAGCCGGCCGTGGCCAGGGGTCACGGCCGGTTCTGGCGTCACTAATTACTACGGGCTGCACAGCGGCCCCGCATCGTGAGGGTAGAAAAGCCATGGCGAACACCAACGAACCGACCTTCCCCCAACCTGATCTGGCCGCCTGGAACAAGGCCGCCTCCAAGTCGGCTCCTGAAGGCGATGTCGCCAAGCTGAACTGGGTGACGCCCGAGGGCATCACGGTCAAGCCGCTGTACACCGCGGCCGATCTCGAAGGCCTCAAGTACACCAACACCCTGCCGGGCTTCGAGCCCTTCCTGCGCGGGCCCCAGGCCACCATGTACGCGGCCCGGCCGTGGACCATCCGCCAGTACGCCGGCTTCTCCACCGCCGAAGCGTCCAATGCCTTCTATCGCAAGGCGCTGGCCGCCGGCGGTCAGGGCGTGTCGGTGGCCTTCGACCTGGCCACCCACCGCGGCTACGACTCCGACAACCCCCGTGTGGTGGGTGACGTGGGCAAGGCCGGCGTGGCCATCGACTCCGTCGAGGACATGAAGATCCTCTTCAACGAGATCCCCCTCGACAAGGTGTCCGTGTCCATGACCATGAACGGCGCCGTGCTGCCGATCCTGGCCGGCTACATCGTCGCCGCCGAAGAGCAGGGCGTGTCGCAGGACAAGCTGTCCGGGACCATCCAGAACGACATCCTCAAGGAGTTCATGGTCCGCAACACCTATATCTACCCGCCGACGCCGTCGATGAAGATCATCGCTGATATCTTCAATTACACGTCGACCCACATGCCCAAGTTCAACAGCATCTCGATCTCGGGCTATCACATCCAGGAAGCAGGCGCCAACCAGGCCATCGAGCTGGCCTTCACGCTGGCCGACGGTGTCGAGTACGTGCGCACCGGCATCAAGTCCGGCATGGATGTGGACACCTTCGCGGGCCGCCTGTCCTTCTTCTGGGCAGTGGGCATGAACTTCTACCTCGAGATCGCCAAGATGCGCGCCGCGCGCATGCTGTGGTGGCGCCTGATGAAGCAGTTCGAGCCGAAGAGCCAGAAGTCCATGATGCTGCGGACCCACAGCCAGACCTCCGGCTGGTCGCTCACCGAGCAGGATCCGTACAACAACGTGGTGCGCACCACCATCGAGGCGATGGCGGCCGTGTTCGGCGGTACCCAGTCCCTGCATACCAACGCCCTGGACGAAGCCATCGCGCTGCCGACCGAGTTCTCGGCCCGCATCGCCCGCAACACCCAGATCATCATCCAGGAAGAGACCCACATCACCAGCGTGGTGGACCCGTGGGCCGGCTCCTACATGATGGAAAAGCTGACTCAGGACATGGCCGACAAGGCCTGGGCCCTGATCGAGGAAATCGAGGCGATGGGCGGCATGACCAAGGCCGTCGAGTCCGGCTGGGCCAAGATGAAGGTCGAGGAGTGTGCGGCCGACAAGCAGGCCCGCATCGACTCCGGCAAGGACGTGATCGTTGGCGTGAACAAGTACAAGCTCGCCAAGGAAGACCCGATCGAGATCCTCGACATCGACAACCACGCCGTGCGTGAAGCCCAGGTCGCCCGTCTGGCCCAGATCCGTGCCAGCCGTGACAATGCCGCCGTCAAGGCAGCCCTGGCGGCCCTCACCGAAGCCGCGAAGACCGGCGAAGGCAACCTGCTCGACCTGTCCGTCAAGGCCGTGCGCCTGCGTGCCACCGTGGGTGAGATCTCCGATGCGCTGGAAGCCGTCTTCGGCCGCTACCGCGCCAACCCGCAGGCCGTCACCGGCATCTACAACGCGGTGGTCGAGGGCAATGACGACTGGCAGGCCCTCAAGGCCGACATCGAGGCCTTCGTGGCCGAGGAAGGCCGTCGTCCCCGCATCATGATCGCCAAGCTGGGTCAGGACGGCCATGACCGGGGCTCCAAGGTGGTGGCCTCGGCCTTCGCCGACCTGGGCTTCGACATCGACATCGGCCCGCTCTTCCAGACCCCCGAAGAAGCCGCCCGTCACGCCATCGAGAACGACGTGCATGCCGTGGGCTGCTCCAGCCTGGCTGCCGGCCACAAGACCCTGGTGCCGGCGATCATCAACGCCCTCAAGGCCCAGGGTGCGGACGACATCATCACCTTCGTCGGTGGCGTCATCCCGGCCCAGGACTACGACGCGCTTTACGCCGCCGGTGCCAAGGGCATCTTTGGCCCGGGCACGCCGATCCAGACCTCGGCCCGCGAAGTGCTGAAGCAGATCCGCGCTGCCCGCAAGGCCTGACCGGAACCGTAGAGACAAGCGCGCCGACTCCGGTTGGCGCGCGCGCCATTGATGAGCCCCATGAACATGCCTGCCGACCTGCCGCAACGGGACGCCGTAGACCAAGCCCTGGTCGACGGTGTGCTGGCGCATCAGCTGCGTCCCCTCGCCAAGACGATCACCTTGATCGAATCCCAGCGGCCGGACCACAAGCAGCGCGCCCGCAGTGTGCTGGAGGGGCTGCTGCCCCACACCGGCCGGTCGATGCGGGTCGGCATCTCGGGTGTGCCCGGGGTGGGCAAGTCCACCTTCATCGAAGCGCTCGGGCTGTACCTCATCGAGCAGGGTCACAAGGTGGCGGTGCTGGCGGTCGATCCATCCTCCAGCGTCACCGGCGGGTCCATCCTCGGCGACAAGACGCGCATGGAGCTGTTGTCCCAGCGCACCGAGGCCTTCATCCGGCCGAGCCCCTCGGCGGGCAGCCTCGGCGGTGTTGCCGAGAAGACCCGCGAGGCCATGCTGGTATGCGAGGCCGCCGGCTTCGACGTGATCATCATCGAGACGGTGGGTGTCGGGCAGTCGGAGACCGCCGTGGCGGGCATGACCGACATCTTCTGCCTGCTCCAGCTGCCCAACGCCGGTGACGACCTGCAGGCGATCAAGAAAGGCATCATGGAGATCGCCGACCTGATCGTCATCAACAAGGCCGACATCAACCCCCAGGCGGCCAACGTGGCCCGCTCGCAGATCAAGAGCGCCCTGGGCATGCTGCGCCATGCCTCGCCCAACTGGACGCCGCCGGTGCTCATGCTGTCGGCGCTGCAGAAGCAGGGCATCGCAGAGTTCTGGAAGACCATTGGCGACTACCGCTCCGCCATGCAGAAGAGCGGTGAATTCGATGCCCGTCGCCGTCATCAGGCGCAGGCATGGATGTGGGAACTGATCGACCAGGGCCTGCGCGCCCGCTTTGCAAGCCATCCCACGGTCCAGCAGGAGCTGGCGGGTTTGCAGGCGGCCGTGGAGGCCGGCCGGACGACGCCATCCGCCGCCGCGATGCGGCTGCTGGGTCATCTGGGCTGAAACCAACGAACCGGATTTTTACTGGAGGTTGTAAATGCACGACATCATCCACCAGCTGGAAAAGAAGCGCGAAGCGGCCCGCCTGGGTGGCGGCCAGAAGCGTATCGACAGCCAGCACAAGAAGGGCAAGCTGACGGCCCGTGAACGTATCGAGCTGCTGCTCGACCCGGACTCTTTTGAAGAATGGGACATGTTCAAGGAGCACCGTTGCGTCGACTTCGGCATGAACGAAGCCGAAAAGACCCCGGGTGACGGTGTTGTCGTCGGCTACGGCACCATCAATGGCCGCCTGGTTTTCGTGTTCTCCCAGGACTTCACCGTGTTCGGCGGCTCCCTGTCCGAGACCCACGCCGAGAAGATCTGCAAGGTGATGGACCAGGCCATGAAGGTCGGCGCCCCGGTGATCGGCCTCAATGACTCGGGTGGCGCCCGTATCCAGGAAGGCGTGGCCTCCCTGGGCGGCTATGCCGACGTGTTCCAGCGCAATGTGATGGCCTCCGGCGTCGTGCCGCAGATCTCCATGATCATGGGCCCCTGTGCCGGTGGCGCGGTGTATTCCCCGTCCATGACCGACTTCATCTTCATGGTGAAGGACTCCTCCTACATGTTCGTGACCGGTCCCGAAGTCGTGAAGACCGTGACCCACGAAGATGTGACCGCCGAGGAACTGGGCGGCGCGGTGACCCACACCAGCAAGTCCGGCGTGGCCGACCTGGCCTTCGAGAATGATGTCGAGGCGCTGTCCATGCTGCGCCGCTTCATGAACTTCCTGCCGGCCAACAACCGCGAGCAGCCGCCGGTGCAGCCGACCAACGATCCGGCCGACCGCTTCGACTACTCCCTGGACACCCTGGTCCCGGACAACGCCAACAAGCCGTATGACATGAAGGAACTGATCGTCAAGGTTGTCGACGACAGCGACTTCTTCGAGCTCCAGCCCGACTACGCCAAGAACATCATCATCGGTTTCGGCCGCATCGCCGGCAGCCCGGTGGGCATCGTCGCCAATCAGCCGCTGGTGCTGGCTGGCTGCCTGGACATCAAGTCCGCCATCAAGGCCGCCCGCTTCGTGCGTTTCTGCGATGCCTTCAACATCCCCGTCGTCACCTTCGTGGACGTGCCGGGCTTCATGCCGGGTACTGCCCAGGAATACGGCGGCATCATCAAGCACGGCGCCAAGCTGCTCTACGCGTACGCAGAGTGCACCGTGCCGAAGGTCACCGTGATCACCCGCAAGGCCTACGGTGGTGCTTACGACGTGATGTCCTCCAAGCATCTGCGTGGCGACGTGAACCTGGCCTGGCCGTCCGCCGAGATCGCCGTGATGGGCCCGAAGGGCGCCGTCGAGATCATCTTCCGCGAAGAAAAGAACGACCCGGCCAAGCTCGCCGAGCGCGAAGCCGAGTACAAGGAAAAGTTTGCGAACCCGTTCGTGGCAGGCGCCCGTGGCTTCATCGACGACGTGATCATGCCCCACGCCACCCGCAAGCGCATCGCCCGCTCCCTGGCCATGCTCAAGGACAAGCAGCTCGACAACCCGTGGCGCAAGCACGGCAACATTCCGCTGTGATCGCCGAGGACGCCAAGACATGTTTACCAAGATCCTGATTGCAAACCGCGGTGAAATCGCCTGCCGCGTCATCAAGACCGCCCGCAAGATGGGCATCGCCACTGTCGCCGTGTACTCCGAGGCCGACAAGGACGCCCTGTTCGTGGAGCTGGCCGACGAGGCCGTGTGCATCGGCCCGGCGGCTTCCAAGGAATCCTACCTGGTCGCCGACAAGATCATCGCCGCGTGCAAGCAGACCGGTGCCCAGGCCGTTCACCCGGGCTACGGCTTCCTGTCCGAAAACGCCGAGTTCTCCCGCCGTCTGGAAGAGGAAGGCGTCAAGTTCATCGGCCCGAAGCACTACTCCATCGCCAAGATGGGCGACAAGATCGAGTCCAAGAAGCTCGCCATCGAAGCCGGTGTGAACACCATCCCCGGCTACAACGACGCCATCGCCGGCCCGGATGAGGCCGTCGAGATCGCCAGGAAGATCGGCTATCCGGTGATGATCAAGGCCTCCGCCGGCGGTGGTGGCAAAGGTCTGCGCGTGGCCTACAACGACGCCGAAGCCCACGAAGGCTTCTCCTCCTGCGTCAATGAAGCCCGCAACTCCTTCGGTGACGACCGCGTCTTCATCGAGAAGTACGTGCTCGAGCCGCGCCACATCGAGATCCAGGTGCTGGGCGACAGCCACGGCAACTACGTGTACCTGAACGAGCGTGACTGCTCGATCCAGCGCCGCCACCAGAAGGTCATCGAAGAGGCACCGAGCCCCTTCGTCGATCCCGAGATGCGCAAGGCCATGGGCGAACAGGCCGTGGCCCTGGCCCGTGCGGTGAACTACGAATCCGCGGGTACCGTCGAATTCGTGGTGTCCGGTGCGACCAAGGAGTTCTACTTCCTCGAGATGAACACCCGTCTCCAGGTGGAACACCCGGTCACCGAGCTGATCACCGGCCTCGACCTGGTCGAGCAGATGATCCGCGTTGCCTATGGCGAGAAGCTGCCGCTCAGCCAGGCCGACGTCAAGATCAACGGCTGGTCCATGGAGTGCCGGATCAACGCCGAAGACCCGTTCCGCGGCTTCCTGCCCTCCACCGGCCGGCTGGTGAAGTTCCTGCCGCCCAAGGAGACCACCGACGGCAAGGGCACCACCCGCGTCGATACCGGTGTGTACGACGGTGGCGAGATCTCCATGTTCTATGACTCGATGATCGCCAAGCTCATCGTGCACGCCCCGACCCGCGCCGAGGCCATCGCCCGCATGCGTGACGCCCTCAACGGCTTCGTGATCCGCGGCATCTCGTCGAACATCCCGTTCCAGGCCGCGCTGATGCAGCACCCGGTCTTCCATTCGGGCATCTTCGACACCGGCTTCATCCCCAAGCATTACCCGACCGGCTTTGACGCCTCGATGGTGCCCCACGATGATCCGGCCCTGCTGGTGTCCGTGGCTGCCTATGTGTATCGCGCCTACACCGATCGTGCCGCCTCCGTGTCCGGCCAGCTGGAAGGCCACGAGCGCCTGGTGGGCGACCACTGGATGGTGGTGCGCCTGAACAAGGAAGGCAACGAGCACCACCCGGTGGTGGCCCGTCCGGTCGCCGGCGGCTACCACGTGGAGTACGCCGGCAAGTCCTACGAGATCAAGTCCGACTGGAAGCTCGGTGAGTCCCTGTTCAACGGCACGGTCAACGGTGAGCCCTTCACCCTCCAGGTGGAGCGTCACAAGACCAAGTACAGCCTGTTCCACTGGGGCACCCGTGCCGACTTCATGGTGATGAGCGCCCGTGCTGCAGAGCTGCTGGCGCTGATGCCCGAGAAGCTGCCGCCCGATCTGTCCAAGTACCTGCTGTCGCCGATGCCGGGCCTGCTGCGCGAGGTGTCGGTGCAGGTGGGGCAGGAAGTGAAGGCCGGTGAGAAGCTGGCGGTCATCGAGGCGATGAAGATGGAGAACATCCTCAAGGCCGAGCAGGACTGCAAGGTCAAGAAGATCGTCTCCAGCGCCGGCCAGAGCCTGGCGGTGGACGAGGTCATCATCGAGTTCGAATAAGGTTTGCACAGACTGCGCCGGTTTTCTCCGGTCCGGCGCAGTGGCTACAGTTTCGTTCGATGGGGAGGGAGACCCGTCCTCGTGGCGGGTTCCTGTCGAGGGAGTGGGGTCGTCCTAGGACGGCCCCTTTTTTTTGCGATTGCCTGTCCGTCGTCAGGGGCCGGTGTGCGCAGGGCGTACGGTGGTATTTCTTCACCCGCTGAATGGGGTGTCCGGTGGGATGGGTGGCGGCTCAAGCCCGGAGCACCGGGTTAGAATCTGTTAAAAACCAATGAGACCGGGTGCGAAGTGGCGCGAATCGCGATTTTCCACATTTTCCTTGCGTGGGCGCTGGTGGTGGGGGTCATGCCTGCCAAGGCGGCCGAGCCGGTGCTCCGGGTGGCGGTGCTCAACCATTCGCCGCCCATGTCCTACACCGATTCATCGGGCGTGCTGACCGGCTTCAACGTGGAGATCATGCATGTCCTGTGCGAAGTGATGCATGTCCGTTGCGAGCCGGTGTCGGTGACGCTGGATCGGGTCGTGGATGCCGTGGCGGCCGGAGAATTCGATTTCGCCGCGGTCAGCCTGCTGGCTACGCCCGAGCGCCGGGCCCGGGTGCTCATGACGCGTCCCTACTACCGGTCCATCAGCGTCTGGTTCGCGCGACCCGGTGTCCGACCCGGAAGCGGCAGGGTGGCCCTGGTCAAGGGCGGGGTCCAGCACCGGTATGCCTCCGCCCACGCCTGGTCGGTGGTGCCGGTGGAGAGTCACGATGGCATTGCGGTGGCCCTGCAGCAGGGCGCGGCCGATGGCACCCTGCTGCCGATGGCGACGGCCCTGGCCCTGCAGCAGGATGCTCGCGTCAAAAGCCTGGGGCTCACCACGGCGGTGCTGAGGGATCCGGAGTTGGCCGGCGACGTCTGTCTCAGCGTCAACCCACGCTCGCCGGAGCTTGTCGACAAACTCAACGAAGCGATCGACCTGATCAAGCGCGACGGCCGCTTCGATCGCATCAACAGCCGCTTCATTCCCTTCCGCCTGCAGTGATGCGCGCAAAAGGCTCCCATCTCCCCGAGCAGGCGCCTGGCACGCCGCCGCCGGTGATCGCCGAAGCCCGGATCCGGCACTGGCCGGCGGGGACGGTGCTGGCTGGACTCGGCCTGGTCTTCGCCGCCATCGCGGCGAGCCTGGTCATGTGGCTGGCTGTGGACCAGCGCCTGGTCAAGGATGTGGCCCTCCAGTTGCATGACCAGACCGTGCCCTGGACACTCGAACGCCAGCGCCTGGCCCGCAACCTCGAGGAGCTGCGCTTCGGGGGGCAGTCGGTGCTGACGGCCAGCGATCAGGGTGGACGGGAAGAGGCCTTCTTCCTGGTCCGCGTGCTGGCGGCGCATCCGAGCATGGGGGACGATCCGCGGGTTGCCCTGCTGGTGGCCGAAGTGGAGAGCTTCCTTGCGCAGATCGTGTCGGGGGCCAGCAAACCCGACCTGGCCCGCTGGGAGGCCATGTCCAACCGTTTGCGCCTGCTGGCGGATGATCTCTCGGTGGAGGGTGGGCAGCGCATGACCGTGGAGCTCGCGCGGATGACCGATGCCATGCACCAGGCCCGCTACAAGTTGCTCTTCAACCTGATTCTGGTGGCGGTCTTCCTGGTCAGCTTTCTGGTGATCCTGCAGCGTTTCCTGATCCGTCCGCTGCAGCGCATCCATGCGTCCCTGATGACCCTCGATCCCCACGGGCCGGTGCCGCAGCCGGCACCCCTGGCGATGGCGGAGATCCATGTGGTGGAGAAGGCCATCGTGCGCTTCCACGAGACCCTGCGTGAGAACGAGGACGTGCGCCGCAAGCTGGAGCGGCTGGCCACCACCGACAGCCTGACCGGATTGCCCAACCGCCGTCATTTCATGGGCCTCGCTGCGGCGGAGATGGCCCGGGCGGCCCGTTACGGCAGGCCGATCACCGTGGGCATCGCCGACCTCGACCACTTCAAGCAGGTTAACGACCGCTTCGGACACTCGGTGGGGGATCACGTGCTGCAGGTCTTTGCCGAGCTGCTTGCCGAAACCCTGCGCCAGACCGATCTGGTGTGCCGTTACGGGGGGGAGGAGTTCGCCTTCATCTTCCCCGAGACGGCGCCGGAGGAGGCCATGCGCCTGGCCGGTCGGCTACGCTTGCGGTTGGCCGAACGGCCGGTCGTGCTGGCGGACGGTCAGGTGCTGTCGGTGACGGTCAGCCTGGGGCTGGCGGATGGCGCCGGCCGGGGGCTCGAGGAGTGCCTGGCGCGGGCCGACCAGGCACTGTACGAGGCCAAGCACCAGGGCCGCGACCGCATCGTCGTGGCCGCGGCCAGCGATGAGCGCGTTCCGACCTCGCCCTGAGGCGACGGGCCGGCTTCAGCCGTAGCGCCGCCGGGCTTCCACGGCCAGCCCTGCCCCAATGCTGCCAAACAGGTCGCCCTCGACCCGCCGGGCCTTGGGCAGCACGGCGGCGATGCGCTCGCGCAGTTGTGGCACACCGCTGGCGCCACCCGTGAAGTAGAGCGTGTCCACCTCTTCCGGCCGGACCCCGATGCGCTGCAGCAGGTCCGAGACGGTGCAGGCCACCCGCTCCACCAGGCTGCGGGTGGCCTGCACGAAGGCTTCCGCGCTGATCGGGTGTTCCAGCCCGGCCTCCAGCCTGTCGAGCTGCAGCCTGGCCTCGGCCTGGGTGGACAGGTCGATCTTGGCCTGCTCGACCTGCAGGGCCAGCCAGTGGCCTTCGCGCTGGCCGATCAGGCGGCCCAGCCGGTCGAGTTCGCGTCGTGCGGTGGCGTCGCGGTAGATGTGCTGGAAGTCGGCAAAGGCTTGCCGGGTATAGGCGAAGTTGATGGTGTGCCAGGTGGCCAGCTGGAAGAACAGGTTGGAGGGGATCTCCGCACCACTCTTCATCAGGCCACGGTAGCCGAGCAGGGGCATCACGCACTCCAGGCTCAGGGCCCGGTCGAAGTCGGTGCCGCCCACATGCAGGCCCGCGTTGCCCAGCAGGTCCTCGCGACGGTCATCGCGGCGGGCCCGCTCCGGTGACAGGCGGACCAGCGAAAAGTCGGCCGTACCGCCGCCGATGTCGGCGATCAGCACCAGCTCTTCCCGCGTCAGCCCCGACTCGTAATGCAGGGCCGCGCCTATCGGTTCGAACTGGAAGCTGACGTCGCGGAAACCCACCTGACGGGCGATCGCCTCTAGGGTGTCCTGGGCACGCTGGTCGGCGGCCGGGTTGTCATCGACGAAGAACACCGGGCGGCCGAACACCGCCTGGTCGAAGGAGCGCCCCGCGGCGGCCTCGGCGCGGGTCTTGAGCTCGCCGATGAAGCTCGCCAGCAGGTCGCGGAAGGGCAGGGCGCGGCCGGCGACCTCGGTGCTGCCGTCCATCAGGTTGCTGCCCAGCAGGCTCTTGAGCGCCCGCATCAGGCGCCCCTCGTAGCCTTCGAGGTATTCCTGCAGCGCGTTGCGTCCGAAATGGGTGCTCTCCTCGTCGGCGTTGAAGAAGATTGCCGAGGGGAGGGTCGGCTTGCCGTCCTCGAGGGGCAGCAGGCTGCCTTCCACGCCGGGACGCAGCCAGCCGACCGTGGAGTTGGAGGTGCCGAAGTCGATACCGCAGGCGCGGGCAGGCGAGGTACTCATGGGGCAGGGCAACGGAACGGGGGGCGAATGCTACGCTGGATCGGCCCGGAGCGGAATCTCCCCGCGTGCTGCGGCCCCAGCGTAAAAAAGGGAGTGCCGTGGCACTCCCTTGTGGGCCTGTCCAGGACGCAGCGCGATCAACGCTTGCGGATCAGGCTGGAGACCTGCTTGTCGAGAGGCAGGGCATAGTCGTGGGCCGCGATGATCACGTTGGTGGAGGGATTCACCACCTTGAGATTCACGTGAACCAGGGTCGCGCTTTCGGCATAGGTGCCGACGATCACGGCCTGGGCGTTGTGGGTCGAGGCGACCTCCTTGATCTCCCGGGTCAGCAGCAGCTCGCCCTCGTTGCGCTTCATGTAGACGCCGTTGCGCACCTTCAGCTCCAGCACGCTGAAGCCGAGCTGGGTCATGCGCGAGGCCACCTGTTCGGAGATCAGGCGGCCGAGGGTGGAGGATTGCTCCAGCTGGTCGATGTTGACCAGGGTGGCGACCACGAAGGGGGCGCCGACGCTGCTGTCGGCGGTGTTGCTGGCCGAGGCCGGCGTGCTTGGCGAGGGCAGGCGCTTCAGCAGCTCGGCCACCGCATTGTAGTTGGCCTGGTTGAAGGCGCTGTTCTGGGCCTGCTCGTAGGTCGGCTCGGTGCTGACCACGCGGGGCGCGGTCTCGCAGGCCGACAGCAGCAGTCCGGCGGAGGCCAGCGCGGCGATCATCAGCGGGCGCATAGCTTGCTCCTTTCGCCGCAGTCGCCCTGGACCGGGATGGCGTGGGTGCGCGCCGGCTTGGTCCAGTAGAGATCCTTGTCCTCATCCACCGCGTAGTAGATGTTGCTGCGGCGGCTGACGATGCGGCTGCCATCGGCCACCGAGGCGGTCAGCAGGATCTCGGAGCGGGGAACCGGACCGGATGCGTACTGGCCACGGCCCATGGCTTCCTGAGAGACCCAGGCGAAGCCTTCGATGCCGGCGACGCTGGCGAGGGTCTTGACCCCGGCGGAGACGCCGGCATTGGGCGAAATGTTGGAAGCCGCCACGGCGCCGATGGCCCACAGGCCGGCGGTGACCGCGGTGGCATCACCGTAGTAGTAGGTGTTCTTGGCGCGGTCGGGCTGGAAGCGGTAGATCGAGTAGCGCACATCGACGCTGAGGGCGTTGCGCGGCTCGGTGCTGACCGGCAGGCCCTGGGCCACCAGGGCGGTGGTCAGCAGCTCGCGGAAGCCGTCCACGAAGGGCTGCTCGCCGCCGGGCAGGGGCACATGGATGGCCCGGCCGCCGAGCTTGTCGCGCAGGTCGGTGGCCAGCTGGCTGGCGAAGTGCTCGGCGATCTTGTGCCAGTGTTCGGCAGCCTGCAGCTTGTCCTGCTTGGTGTTCTCGAAGCGCGTCGGCGCAGGAACGTCCGCGTAGCGCGGTGCGCAGCCGATCATCATGCCGGCCAGTGCGATCACAACGCCGGACTTTGCAAGTCTATTCACGACAACCCTCTCTAAACGCTCGCTCTGGGCGGGAGCTGTTCGAAAAGCGCACCGGGCGGTTCAATGATGAATGCCGATCCGGCGCGTCCCTTATCTGAAAGCGTGAGGTGCCGCCTGTCATGCTGGACGGGCATTGGCCTCATGAGGGGAGCTTAGCACCGGATCGTAAGGATATGTTGCGCCAGCGCTCGAATATGCACGCCGGGCGGGTCATTCAGCGCTTCTTCAGCAGGCTTTCGAGTCCTGCGAAGGGCGAATGGGTGGCCGCAGACGCGGGCTGCTTCCCTTCGACCTTGCCCTGGCTGGCTTCAAGCTGGCGCTGATGCTCGTTGTCATGGCAGTACAGGCACAGGAGTTCCCAGTTGCTGCCGTCGGACGGGTTGTTGTCGTGGTTGTGGTCGCGGTGATGGACGGTCAGCTCGCGCAGGTTGGCGTGCGTGAAGGTCCGGGCGCAGCGGCCACAGATCCAGGGATAGATCTTGAGGGCCTTCTCCCGGTAGCCCTCGGCGCGCTTGTCGGCGGCGCGGCGGGCTTCCAGGACGAGGCGGTCGAGTTTTTCGCTCATGGGGTGACTCCGGCGGGGAAACGCTGGGCGAGGTCGGCAAGGGCTTCCTCGATGACCAGGGCCGCTGCGTCGAGTTCGGCTTCGGTGATGACGAGGGGCGGGGCAAAGCGTAACACCTTCTCGTGGGTGTCCTTGGTCATCAGGCCGCGGGCGAGCAGCCATTCGGCGGCGACGCGCGCGGGGACGCGGCGGGTGTCCAGCTCCAGGCCGATCATCAGGCCGCGGCCACGGACCTCACGGATCAACGGGTTGTCGATGGCCTGCAGGCGGGCCAGGAAGCGGGCGCCCAGCCTGGCCGAGCGCTCGATCAGCGCCTCGTCGGTAAGGAGCGCCAGGGCCTCGGTGGCCACGGCGGCGGCCAGCGGGTTGCCGCCGAAGGTGGAGCCGTGATCGCCGGGCTGGAATACCTGCATCACCCGGTCGTCGGCCAGGAAGGCCGACACCGGCAGCAGGCCGCCCCCCAGGGCCTTGCCCAGGATCACCCCATCCGGGCGTACCCCGTCGTGCTCGCAGGCCAGCAGGCGACCGGTGCGGCCGAGTCCTGTCTGCACCTCGTCGGCGATCAGCAGCACGCTATGGCGCTTGCAGATCTCGGCGCAGCGGGCCAGCCAGCCGGCCGGCGGAATGACGATGCCCCCCTCGCCCTGGATGGGCTCGAACAGGAAGGCCGCGGTACGTGGCGTGATCGCCGCTTCGAGGGCGTCGGCGTCGCCGAACGGGATGCTGCGGAAGCCCGGCGTCAGCGGGCCGAAGCCCTGCCGGTACTGCTCTTCACTGGAAAAACTGACGATGGTGGTCGAGCGGCCGTGGAAATTGTTGTGGCAGACGATGATCTCGGCCTGCCCATCCGGGACCTGCTTGACGCTATGGGCCCATTTGCGGGCGGCCTTGACTGCCGTCTCGACCGCTTCCAGGCCGGTGTTGACGGGCAGCGCCCGGTCATAGCCGAGGAGGGCGGACAGGCGCTCCAGCAGCAGGGGCAGGCGGTCGTTGGAATAGGCCCGGGAAGTGAGGGCCAGGCGCTGGGCCTGCTCGGTGAGGGCCTTTACCAGGCGCGGATGGCTGTGGCCGAAGCTCACCGCCGAGTAGGCGCTCATCATGTCCAGGTAGCGGTGGCCGTCCACGTCCCACAGCCAGACGCCCTCGCCGCGGCTGAAGACCACGGGCAGGGGGGCGTAGTTGTGGGCGCCATAGCGCTCTTCGCGCTGACGCAGGTCGAGGCTGGTCGGGCCGAGGGCGGCGGCGGCCAGCTCGACCACGCGCTGCGCGCCGCTGCCGTCCCGGTCGCGCTCCGGCACGTACTCGACGATCTCGAAGGCCAGCAGGTCGGCGCAGTTGCGCAGGCCGTGCAGGCTGTCGGTGAGTGCCTCGGGGTCGAGTCCGTCGGGCACCAGGCAGGTCGTGGCGGGCAGGCGGGCGCAATCCATGCTGTCCAGGTCCACCGACACGCCGAAGCCGGCGGTGCCCGCGCGGGCAATGGCGAGGGCGTCGGCCAGCACGGCGGGCAGTCCGCGCCGCCTGATCTCGGGCATGTAGAAGATGCGTACGCCGAGGCGCTCGAGCAGGGCCTTTTCTTCGGGTTCCCAGGAGCGGGCGCCGACGATGGCCACGTGAGCCGGGTCCAGGTGGGGGCCGGGCAGGTCGGTGAGGCTGTCATTGCCGACACCGAGCAAGGCCGCCAGCGGCATGCCGTGGATGTTGCCGCTGTGGGTGGTCTGGTCGGTGTGGGCGTCCAGGTGGGCATCGATCCAGATCAGGCCCAGCTTGCCGCGTTCGCCCAGGGCTCGGGATACGCCGCGCCAGGTGCCGGCACCGATGGCGTGGTCGCCGCCGAGCACCAGAGGTACGTGGCCTGCCTGGCAGACGGCGGCCACCTCATCGGCGAGATCGTGGAGCAGGGCGCTCATGGCGCCGAGTCGTTCCTGCAGCGGGGGTTGAGGTGGCTTTGGGGCGGAGGGTTCCAGCAGGGTCCGCCACTCGGCCAGGATGCCCCGCCTGCGCAGCAGGCTGTCTATCTGGCCCTCCTTGAGGGCACGTGGGCCGGCGGCGGGGCCGAAGATGGGGGCGCCGAGGCAGGAGCCGACTCCGATGATGCGTACCGGGCGGGTGGGCGCGAACGGGACGGTCATGATTATTCCTTTGAGGCTGGGCAGGGCCGCAGCGGCGGCGGGCTCATGACGCTTGGAGCAGGGGCTGCCCTGCTTCGTTCAGTGCAGCCAGCGCCAGGCTTCGAGTGTCGCGAGGCCGCCGAGCAATACCGCGCAGGCGGCCAGCCAGAGGCGGGTGAGCCGGGCCTCCGCGGCGAGGCGGGCGAGTTCGTCCCGCGTGCTGTCGTCCCGCGGTGCGGCCAGAGCCTGGTGCACCAGGCGCGGCAGCTGCGGCAGGGTGGCGGCCCAGGAGGGCGCCTCGTCGCGGGCGTGACGCAGGAAGGCGCGCAAGCCGATCTGGTCGTTCATCCAGCGTTCGAGGAAGGGTTTGGCGGTTTTCCACAGGTCGAGGTCCGGGTCCAGCTGGCGGCCGAGGCCCTCGATGTTGAGCAGGGTTTTTTGCAGCAGTACGAGCTGGGGCTGGACTTCCATCTCGAAGCGGCGGGCCGTCTGGAACAGGCGCAGCAGGGTCTTGCCGAAGGAGATGTCCTTCAGCGGTCGGTCGAAGATGGGTTCGCAGACGGCGCGGATGGCCCCCTCGAACTCATCCACCCGGGTGTGTGGCGGCACCCAGCCGGCTTCGATGTGGGCCAGGGCGACGCGCCGGTAGTCACGCTGGAAGAAGGCCAGGAAGTTGGTGGCCAGGTACTTCTTGTCGGAATCGTTGAGGCTGCCGATGATGCCGAAGTCGAGGGCGATGTAGCGCCCGCGGGTGGGGCCCTCGGTGGCCACGAAGATGTTGCCCGGGTGCATGTCGGCATGGAAGAAGCCGTCCCGGAACACCTGGGTGAAGAAGATCTCGACGCCCGCCCGGGACAGGGCCTTGAGGTCCACGCCGTGGGCCTTGAGGGCCTCCAGCTGGGAGATCGGCACGCCCTTCATGCGCTCCATGACCATCACGCCGGTGGTGCAGAAGTCCCAATGCACTTCGGGCACCACGAGCAGCTCGGAATCCTTGAAGTTGCGCCGCAGCTGGGAGCAGTTGGCGGCCTCGCGCATCAGGTCGAGTTCGTCGCGGAGGTACTTGGAGAACTCGGCGACGACCTCCCGCGGCTTCAGTCGGCGGCCCTCCGGCCAGACTTTCTCGAGCACGGTGGCGGCTGCGTCGAGCAGGGCCAGATCGTGGGCGATGACCGGGGCGATGCCGGGGCGCAGGATCTTGACCGCCACTTCGGTGCCGTCGGGGAGCTGGGCGAAGTGCACCTGGGCGATCGAGGCGGAGGCGACGGGCTCCCGGTCGAAGCGGGCGAACACCTCATCGGCAGGGCGGCCGTAGGCTTCCTGCAACTGGGCCAGGGCTTCCGCGCTGGAGAACGGGGGGACCCGATCCTGCAGGCGCGCCAGTTCCTCGGCGATGGCCGGCGGCAGGAGGTCGCGGCGGGTGGACAGCATCTGCCCGAACTTGACGAAGATCGGGCCGAGGGACTCGAGGGCCTGGCGCAGACGGGCGCCGGAGGGTTCGTCGAAGGTCCGGCGGAAGCGCGTCAGTCGCGCCAGCCAGGCCAGGCGGCCGGACGGCTCGTTGGTGAGGATCATCTGGTCGAGCCCGTATTTCAGGCTGACGGAAATGATCTTGACGAGTCGGAAGAGGCGCACGGCGGCTGGTAAAAAGGAAAACGCGGATTGTGCCCTTAAAGGGCGGTGGCGCAAAGCATGGTGCCGGAATCGGGCCGGGGGCCTGGATCAGGGTTTGCGGCGTGGGCGGGCGGGGCTGGCCTCGGGTGGCTGGGGCGCCGTCGCCGGCATCGTGGCCGGCACCGGTGCCTGGCCCCCCGGGTTGACCTGCTCGGTCAGCCAGCGCACGGTTTGCCGGATGTCCTTCTTGAGCGCCTCGTCGTCGGCGGAGGTGCCGAAGTTCAGGCTGGCCATGCCGGTGGCGTCCACGAAGAAGCCTGGCACGCGCCATTCCCGCTCGACGATGAAGAGATGGTCGCCGTCGCGGAAGGCCTTCTGGGCGATCACGTAGCCGTAGTCGCGGCCGTTGAAGGTGCCGCAGTAGGCGGTACGGGTGGCGTGGGGCAGGCCCTCGCGCACGCCGGCCACCAGGCCGCTGGTGGTGAAGCCGCGGCAATGGCCGGCCAGTCCGGTGGCGATGTGACCGAGATAGACTTCCGGCGACATGTCGGGCGAGTGGAAGCGCTGGATGATGATCCGGTCGCGGTAGTCCTCGATGCCCTGCCCGCGGGGGATGTACTCCTCATGCCGGACACCCTTGCCCTCCCGCAGGTCGACGATGCGCCAGCCCTGGCCGGCCGGCAGGGGGAGCTGCCAGTGCAGGGTGGGCGGCTCGGCGGCCGCACCAGCGCTGGCGAAGAGGGCGACGAGAAAGCTCGGAAGGCGGAGGCTCATGGTGTGCTCCGGTTGGACGGGATGATCACTATCACGTTCCTGATGCAGCGAATGCTGCATTTTTTACCACGTTCGTCGCACTTTGTTACCGCATGCGTCCGGGTGTACAGCCGGTTCGGGCCCCTCTTGGATATAATCCTGTGCTTTTAGTCGCAGTATTCCCCATGAGCGCCGATCAGAAGACCCAGCTTGCCGAACTCCTGCGTGCCGCCCTCCTTAGCGTGGCGCCCGAGCAGGCCGAAACCCCGATCAACCTGGAACGGCCCAAGCAGGCCGGCCATGGGGACTTTGCGAGCAACCTGGCGCTCCAGCTGGCCAAGCCCCTCAAGCGCAACCCGCGCGACCTGGCCAACCTGCTGCTGGCCGAGCTGCCCAAGTCCGGCTTGATCGCCAAGGCCGAGGTGGCCGGCGCCGGCTTCATCAACTTCACCCTGGTGTCCGACGCCAAGACCGCGGTCGTGGCGGCTGTGCTGGGCGCGGGTGAGGGCTTCGGCCGGGGCGTCAAGAGTGGAGTCAAGGTGCAGGTGGAGTTCGTCTCCGCCAATCCGACCGGCCCCCTGCACGTGGGCCATGGCCGCGGCGCGGCCTACGGCGCCTCCCTGTCGGATGTACTGGATTTTGCCGGCTTCGAGGTGACCCGCGAGTACTACATCAACGACGCCGGCCGGCAGATGGACATTCTGGCGCTGTCCACCTGGCTGCGTTACCTCGATCTCTTCGGCATTGCCATCCCCTTCCCGCCCAACGCCTACCAGGGTGATTACGTCAAGGACATGGCGGCCCAGATCAAGGAATCCCATGCCGACCGTTTCGCCCGGGTGAGCGCCGCCGCCGTGCTGGCCGATGCGCCGTCGGTCGAGGCCGACAAGGAAGGCCACCTGGATGCGCTGATCGCCAACGCCAAGAACCTGCTCGGCTCCGACTACGCCTGGGTGCATGGCTTCGCCCTCACCGAGCAGCTGGGGGATGGCCGCGAGGATCTGGAAGGTTTCGGCGTCACCTTCGACAAGTGGTTCTCCGAGCGCTCCCTGTTCGATACCGGCCTGGTCGAGAAGGCCGTGGCCGAACTCGAGGCCCGTGGTCACCTCTACGTGCAGGATGGCGCCAAGTGGTTCCGCTCCACCGCCTTCGGCGACGAGAAGGACCGCGTCGTGCAGCGCGAGAACGGCCTGTACACCTATTTCGCTTCCGACATCGCCTACCACGCCAACAAGTACGAGCGTGGCTTCGACCGCATCATCGACATCTGGGGCGCCGATCACCACGGCTACATCCCCCGCGTGAAGGGCGCGCTGCAGGCCCTCGGCCTGCCGCCCGAGAAGCTCGATGTGGCGCTGGTCCAGTTTGCGGTGCTGTACCGCGATGGCCAGAAGGCGGCCATGTCCACCCGTTCCGGCGAGTTCGTCACCCTGCGCGAGCTGCGCAACGAGGTCGGCAACGACGCCTGCCGCTTCTTCTACGTGCTGCGCAAGGCCGATCAGCATCTGGACTTCGACCTGGACCTGGCCAAGAGCCAGAGTAACGAGAACCCGGTGTACTACATCCAGTACGCCCACGCCCGCCTGTGCTCGGTGCTGAACCAGTGGAACGGCGTGATCGCCGACCTGGCCGAGGCCGACCTGTCGCGCCTCGACAACGAGCGTGAGCTGGCCCTGTGCGCCCGCCTGACCGCCTTCCCGGAAGTCATCCAGAACGCCGCGTCCGACTATGCGCCGCACCAGATCGCCTTCTACCTCAAGGACCTGGCCGGCGAGTTCCACAGCTACTACAACGCCGAGCGCATGCTGGTGGACGATGAGGGGCTCAAGCAGGCCCGCCTCGCGCTGGCCGCCGCTGTGCGTCAGGTCATCCGCAACGGCTTGCGCCTGCTGGGTGTTTCCGCACCCGATTCCATGTAATTCCCGGACCTGTCGTTCATGAGTCGCGATCTCAAGCCACGCCTGCAGACCAAGAAGCCCAAATCAGGTAGCCGGGGCAGCACCCTGGTCGGCATCTTCGTCGGCCTGATCCTCGGTGCGCTGGTGGCGGCGGGGATCGCCCTTTACTTCACCACCTCGTCGCCCTTCCAGAAGCCCAAGCAGGAGGAGAAGCCGGTCGTCGCGCCGCCGCCCAAGCCGCAGGCCAGCGAGCCGATCGCGCTGCCGGGCAAGGCCGGAGACAAGCCTGTCGAGAAGCCCCGCTTCGATTTCTACAACGTCCTGCCGAAGGGTTCGGATGCGCTGCCTGCGCCGTCCAAGCCGGAGGAGACCACCGAAGTCGTCAAGCCGGCCAAGCCCGAGAAGGGCGAAAAACCCGCGACCGACCTCCCGCGGGATGCGGCCGAGCGGGCCAAGGCGGAGGCCGCCCTGCTCGACAAGCCGCTGGTGCCCGAGAAGTTCTACCTGCAGGCGGGGGCCTTCGAGGACCCCTCCGAGGCTGACAACCTCAAGGCGCGTCTTGCGTTGATGGGGGTGGAGGCCAGCGTGCAGAAGGTGGAGCTGCCCGAGAAGGGCACCCTCCACCGGGTCCGGACCGGCCCCTACCTGGGCCAGGACGAGATGAACAAGGCGCTCCAGCAACTGTCGGGTGCCGGCATCAAGGCGGCCATCATCAAGATCAAGCCGAAGGAACCAAAGCCGGCTGGCGCCGCTCAATAAGTCCTTTGAAGAACCAGGAGAATCCGTAATGCAGCGTCGTGACGTCCTCAAGCAGTTTTCCGCCCTTGCCGCCCTGGGCAGCCTCGGCCTGCCTGCGATGGCCCAGGGTAGTGGCTTCGAGACGCTTCCCCAGCCTCAGCCGACCGATGCCAAGGGCAAGGTGGAGGTTCTCGAGTTCTTCCACTACGGCTGCCCCCACTGCAAGGCCTTTGATCCCTTGCTGGATATCTGGGTCAAGAAGCTGCCCGCCGACGTGGCCTTCCAGCGCGTCCCGGTGACCTGGGGCAACCCCCAGCTGACCGGGTTTGCCAAGCTGCACCTGACCCTCGCCGCCACCGGCGACCTGGGCCGCCTGCATGGCCAGATCTTCGAGGCGGTGCAGGGCGAGCACCTGCCCCTGAACACCGAGACCGGTGCCCAGGAGTGGGCGGTCAAGAAGGGTGTGGACGCCAAGAAGTTTGCCGAAGCCTACAAGTCCTTCGGTGTCCAGGTGGCCCTGCAGCGCGTGCAGAAGATCGAACGCGACTACAAGGTCAGCGGCGTGCCGACCCTCGCCGTGGATGGCCGCTACATCACCTCGGCCTCCATCGCCGGCACCCACGAGAATGCCCTCAAGGTGGCCGATCAGCTGATCGCCAAGTCCCGCAAGTAATGCCTCCCGGCGTGCGCCTCCCTCACGGGGGGGGCGCCGCTGTCCTTCCCGTGACCCTGCGCGTATTCATTACCGGTGCCTCCAGCGGTATCGGTGCGGCCCTGGCCCGTCACTATGCGGCCAGAGGGGCTACCCTGGGCCTGGTGGCCCGGCGCGAGTCCGTGCTGCAGGGCTTGCTGGCCGAACTGCCCGGCGAACACGCCGCCTATACCCTCGATGTGGCCGACAGCCAGGCCGTGGCCGAGGCGGCCCGCGATTTCATCCGCCGCTTTGGCGTGCCGGATGTGGTGATCGCCAATGCGGGGGTCTCCGTCGGCACGCTGACCGAGGAGGCGGGGGACCTGCAGGCCTTCGAGCGGGTCATGCGCACCAATGTGCTCGGCCTGGTGGCGAGCCTGCAGCCCTTCGTCGTTCCGATGCGGCAACGGGGAGGCGGTCGCCTGGTGGGCATCGCCTCGGTGGCGGGCATCCGCGGGCTGCCGGGGGCGGGGGCTTACAGCGCCTCCAAGGCCGCAGTGATCGCCTGCCTCGAAAGCCTGCGGGTCGAGCTGCGAGGCTCCGGGGTCAGGGTGGTCACCATCGCGCCGGGCTACATCGAGACGCCGATGACCGCGGTCAATACCTATCCGATGCCCTTCATGCTGCCGGTCGATGAGGCCGCCCGCCGCTTTGCACGGGCCATCGAGGCCGGCGTTTCGTACACCGTGATTCCCTGGCAGATGGGGCTGGTGGCGAAACTCCTGCGCCTGCTGCCGAACCCCTTGTACGACTGGCTGTTCGCCCGGGCGGGGCGCAAGCCGCGGGGCCTGCGCCTGTAGCCTGGGTCAGTGGGCAGCGTCCGCCGGGGCGCCGGCCGGCCGGCTGTGGATCGGGCGGGTCAGCCAGATCGTGGCCAGCAGGGCCAGGAACAGCCATCCCGACAGCCAGAACACATCATTCACCGCCAGGGAGAAGGCCTGCACGGTCACCTCCCGTTCCAGCAGGGCGAGCCCCCGTGCCAGGTCCAGGCCCTGGGCGCGCAGGCTGTCCAGCGCCTGTCCGGCGAGCGGGTTGTCGGGGGCGATGTGCGTCGCCAGGTGCTCGTGATGCAGGGCCGCCCGGCGTTCCCATAGGGTGGTCATCAGGGACGCGCCGAAGGCCCCGAAGGTGATGCGCACGAAGTTGGAGACCCCGGAGGCGGACGGGATCCGCTCCATCGGCAGGCCCGACAGCACGATGGACACCAGCGGGATGAAGAAGCAGGCCATCGCGATGCCCTGAATCACCTGGGGGATCACCACGTCCACCGGGGCGATGCCGGTGGAGAAGCCGGACCGCATGAAGGACACCAGCGCAAACACCAGGAAGGCCACGGTGGCGATGCGCCGTGGGTCGGAGCGGGGCAGGATCTTGCCGACGAAGGGTGACAGCAGCAGGGCCAGCAGACCGATAGGGGCGGTGACGAGGCCCGCCCAGGTGGCGGTGTAACCCATGAACTGCTGCAGCCACAAGGGCATCACCACCACGGTGCCGAAGAACACCCCGTAGCCGGTGGCCAGCGCGATCACGCCGAACAGGAAGTTGGGGCGGGCGAACAGGCTCAGGTCCACCACCGGGTGGTCCTCGGTCAGCTCCCAGGCGATGAACAGGGCGCAGCCGACCGCGGCCACCACCGCCAGCGCGATGATCTCGCCGGACGCGAACCAGTCCAGCTCCTTGCCTTTGTCCAGCATGATCTGCAGGGCGCCGACCCACACCACCAGCAGGATCAGCCCCACCTTGTCGATGGGCAGCTTGCGGGTGGGGGTTTCCCGGTGCTTGAGGAGCTGCCAGCTGACCCAGGCCGCGGCCAGGCCGACCGGCCCGTTGATGTAGAAGATCCACGGCCATGACAGGTTGTCCGACAGCCAGCCGCCCAGGATGGGCCCCATCACCGGTGCCACCAGGGTCGTCATGGACCACATGGCCAGCGCCATGCCGGCCTTCTCGCGGGGGTAAGTCTGCAGCAGCAGGGCCTGCGACAGGGGAATCATGGGGCCGGCCACCGCGCCCTGCAGCACCCGGGCGGCGATGAGCATTTCCAGGCTGGTGGCCATGCCGCACAGCAGCGAGGCGATCACGAACAGCACCACCGAGCTGACGAACAGGCGGACCTGGCCAAAGCGCTGGCTGAGCCAGCCGGTGAGCGGCACGGCGATGGCGTTGGCCACGCCGAAGGAGGTGATCACCCAGGTGCCCTGGTTGGGGCTGACCCCCAGGTCGCCGGCGATGTTGGGCAGGGACACGTTGGCGATGGTCGTGTCCAGCACGTTCATGAAGGTCGCCAGGGACAGGGCGACGGTGGCGAGGCGCCGGGCCCCTGGTTCCAGGGGAGGCTGCGCGGTGGCGGGGCCGGCCATGTCTCAGGCCCGGGTGCGCCGCGGGGCCGGCGTGGCGGCCGTCGGTCTGCCCGGCACGGGCAGGGACGGCAGATTCGCAACGGTCTCGCCGCTGTTGGCCTTGATGATCGCCTGGATGCGGGCCTGCGCGGCCTTGCCCAGATCATCGAAGATGGTCGTGGATGCCGGCGGCGTGGGGGGAGCAGCCGAGAGCGCGGCGGTCTGGGCGCCGCCGTCTCGGACATCCACCTCGACCTGCATGGACAGGCCGATCCGCAGTGGGTGTTCGGCCAGCTCGCGGGGGTCGAGGGCGATCCGCACCGGCACCCGCTGCACCACCTTGATCCAGTTGCCGCTGGCGTTCTGGGCCGGCAGCAGGGCGAAGGCGGAGCCGGTGCCGGCAGCCAGTCCGGCCACCTTGCCGTGGTATTCCACACGGCTGCCGTAGAGGTCGGCGCTCAGGGTGACGGCCTGGCCGGCGCGCATGTCGCGCAGCTGGCTCTCCTTGAAGTTGGCGTCCACCCACACCTGTTCCAGCGGCACCACCGCCATCAGCGGAGCGCCGGCGGCCACGCGCTGGCCGATCTGTACGGCACGGCGTGCCACCAGCCCGCCCACCGGGGCGGAGACGGCGGTGCGGGCCAGGGCCAGGAAACTCTCCTCGACCCGTGTCGCGTCGCGTTGCACGCTGGGGTGGGTGTCGATCCGCGCGCCCTGGGTCTGCACCCGGTTGGTGGCCAGCTGCTCGCGGGCGGTCTGCAGCGCCGCCTCGGCGGCACGCAGGGCGGCCCGGGCGTGCTCGACCTCCTCGCCGGCCACCGCACCGGTGCCGGCGATCTGCTGACGTCGCTGCAGATCGTCGCGGGCCTTGGCGAGATCCGTTTCCTTCTGGCGCACGGCGGCCTCGAGGGCGCCGCCGCCGGCGTAGAGGGCGCGCACCTCGCGGACCGTCTGGCCGAGCTGGGCCTCGGCGTGTTCCAGGGCCACCCGGGCGTCGCTGGGGTCGAGCCGGACGAGGGGCTGACCGATCTTGACCAGCTGAGTGTCGTCGGCTTCGATGGCGACCACCGTGCCGGCCACCTGCGGGGTGATCTGGACCACATTGCCGGCCACGTAGGCGTCGTCGGTGTGTTCCAGGAAGCGGCCGTGGGTGGCCCACCAGCCGCCCCAGGCGAGTCCGCCCAGGGCGGTGATGGCGGCGATGGCGAGGAGGCTGCGCTTGCGCCTGCCGTTGGAGGCGGTAGAGGCGTCTGAGTTGGGGGAGGTCATGGTCCTGTTCCTTCGGGCGGGATCAGTGGAGGGAGGCCGGCTGGGCGCTGCCGCCCAGGGCCCGGGCCAGGGCTGCGCTGGCTTCGAGCTGACGGCTGCGCAGCTCGGCATTCAGCCGGCGTTGGGCGAGCAGGGGCGTTTCCGCGGCCAGCACGGCGGTGTAGGGGGTCAGGCCGGCCCGGTAGCGGGTCTCGGTGAGTAGCCAGGCTTCCTCGTACCGTTTCAGGGCCTGCTGCTGAGCGTGGGCTTCGGCTGCGGCGCCGCGCCAGCCGGTGAGGGCATCGGCCACCTCCTGCAGGGCGCCCAGCAGGGTGGCGTTGTACTGGGCGATGGCGGCATCCTGGTCTGCATGGCGGCCGGCCAGGCCGGCACGCAGACGCCCGCTGTCGAAGACTGGCAGGTGCAGGGCAGGGCCGGCGCCGAGGATCCGGCTGCCCCCCTCCGCGAGGTTGGACAGGCCGAGGGACTGCAGGCCGATGAAGCCGTTCAGGTTGATGTTGGGATAGAACTCGGCCCGTGCGGCATCGCTGTCGCGTTGGCTGGCCTCGACCCGCCAGCGTTGGGCGACCACATCCGGGCGGTGGCCGAGCAGGTCGGCCGGCAGGCTGTCCGGCAGGCGGCTGGCGGCATCGGGGGAGAGGGCCGGTGGCGTGAGCGTCAGGCCCGCATCCGGGCCTTCTCCGACCAGGGCGGCGAGCTGGTGCCGGACTGCGTCGAGCTGGGTGTCGAGGGCACGTCTTTCAGCCTGGGCTGCGGCAATGCTCCCGGCGGCCTGCAGAATCTCGGCGCTGCTGTCGAGGCCGGCCTTGTGGCGCAGACGGACCAGCGCCTGCAGTTTTTCCCGCTGCCGGACGGTGGCCTCGGCCACGTCGCGCAGATGGTGCAGGCGGTCGAACTGGAGGTAGGCCTGAGTCACCGCGCCGGCCAGGGCCAGGCGTGTGCCGGCCGCCTCCGCTTCGGTGGCCCGCCCACGGCCCAGTGCGGCGTCCAGGGCGGCCCGGTTGCGTCCCCACAGATCCAGCTCCAGGCTGAAGTCGAGGGCGGCGCGGTTGATGCTCGTGTAGCCGCCGGCCAGGCTCGGCGGGTAGATGTAGTTGCCGGACAGGCGTTGCCGGCTGCTCTCGGCGTTGGCGGAAACCTGCGGGCCGTCGACGGCCGCGAGGGTGCCGGCCTGGGCGCGGGCCTTGTCGATGCGAGCCTGGGCCAGGGCGAGTCCGGGGTTGTCGCGGAGGGCGCGGTCCACCAGTCGGTCCAGCTGCGGGTCGCCGTAGGTGGTCCACCAGCGGGTAACGGGCCAGTCCTGGCCCGGTGTGCCGAGGCTGTGGGCGGTGGCGAGGGAGGCCGGCTCGGTGGCCTGCAGGCGTGGGGCCAGCCCGGCGGGGCTGGCGCAGGCGCCCAGCAGCGTGCTGAGGGTGATCAGGAGGACGGAGCGATGGCGCATGCGGTTTTCCTGTTTTGAGCTGAGACTGCCTGTGCTGTATCTGCCAAGGCAGCTAAATGTCGCAAAAAATGCGGCGCGTGGCGCCGCTTCGTTCGGTCTCGTGGGCGATCAGTTGTCGCGCCGCTCCAGGTTGTCGAGGATGCGGCGGAGGAGGTGTTTCAGCTGGCTCACCTCGGTATCGGAAAAGTCCTTCAGGGCCAGGTTGAGGGCCTCGACCACCCGGGGGACGAGGTCGGGGAGCAGGCTCTGGCCGTTCTCGGTGACCTGGAGCTGGACCACGCGGCGATCCGTGGTGCTGCGTTCGCGGCGGATCAGGTCCTTTTCCTCCAGGCGGTCGAGCATCCGGGTCATGGAGCCGGTGTCGCAGCCGGTGCACTTGCACAGGGCGGTGGCGGTTTCGCCGTTGTGCATGGCGATCTGCTTGAGCACCGCCCATTGGGCCGTGGTGATGCCGAACTCGTTGATGCGCTCGTCGATGGCCTGGCTGATGCGCATCTTCACCTGATGGGTGAGAAAGCCGATGCTTTCGTCCTGGCTGTAGTTGTCGACGGTATAGGGCGCACCGGCACCCGGCTGACGCTTATCGGACATGTCTGGTCTGTTCAATTACTGCTTAGGCAGATAATCGACCATAAGAAAGGGCGCTGTCAAGCGCCCTTCGCCCTTGTCGCCGGAGTGCTTCAGCCCAGCTGGGTGATGGCCGGCAGGTACTTCTTGCCCAGGGCATCGGCGACCTGGGGGTGGGTGACGTTGCCGTTGCAGATGTTGAGGCCGGCGCGCAGGCCGGCGTCGTCCTTGAGCGCCTCCTTCCAGCCCTTGTCGGCCAGCGCCAGCACGTAGGGCAGGGTGGCGGCGTTGAGGGCGTAGGTGGCGGTGCGGGCCACGGCACCGGGCATGTTGGAGACGCAGTAATGGACGATGCCGTCCACCACATAGGTCGGGTCGGCGTGGGTGGTGGGGCGGGAGGTCTCGAAGCAGCCGCCCTGGTCGATCGCCACGTCCACGATGACCGCGCCGGGCTTCATGGAGGCCAGCATGGCGCGGGTCACCAGCTTGGGCGCGGTGGCGCCGGGGATCAGCACCGCGCCGATGACCAGGTCGGCCTGCAGGACCAGGCGCTCGATCGCGTCCCGGGTGGCGTAGAGGGTCTTGACCCGGCCGCCGTACACTTCATCCAGGTGGCGCAGCACGGCCAGGGACTTGTCCAGGATGGTCACGTCGGCCCCCATGCCGACGGCGGTGTGCGCAGCGTTGTTGCCCACCGTGCCGCCGCCGATGACGACGACCCGACCAGGCTCGACGCCGGGCACGCCACCCAGCAGCACGCCGCGGCCGCCGTGGGATTTTTCGAGGGCAGTGGCACCGGCATGGATGCTCATGCGCCCGGCTACCTCGGACATGGGGGCGAGCAGGGGCAGCCCACCGCCGGGGGCGGTGACCGTCTCGTAAGCGATGGCGGTGGCGCCGCTGGCCAGGAGTTCTTCGGCCTGGCCCGGATCGGGGGCCAGGTGCAGGTAGGTGAACAGCACGTGGTGGGGTTTGAGGCGGGCGCGCTCGTCCCGCAGGGGCTCCTTGACCTTGACGATCAGGGTGGCCGCCTCGAAAACCTCCGCCGCACTCAGGGCGATCTGGGCGCCGGCCCGCTCGTAGTCGCTGTCACTGGCGCCGATGCCGTGCCCGGCGCCCGATTCGACCCACACCTCGTGGCCGTGGGCGATGACTTCGCGCACGGCGCCAGGGGTCAGGCCAACCCGATATTCGTGGTTCTTGGTTTCCCGGGGTACGCCGATCTTCATGATTGTCTCCGTAACAGATGGGGCCACTCAGTGCTCGCTGGAAGTATGCGCCGGAGGCGCCAGGTTCCACTAACGGCGCCGGTCTTGAGATACTTTCGGGATGATGATCGAAAATCTGGAAGATATCCTCGTGGACGCGGCCGGGCAGCAGCATGTTCCCTTCGAGGGGGAGGCCCGCATCGTTTCCCTGGTGCCGTCCCTGACGGAGCTGGTGTGCGACCTGGGGCTGGCCCCCCGGCTGGTGGGGCGGACCGGGTTCTGCGTGCATCCGCGGGACGTGCTGAAGGGGGTGACCAAGGTGGGTGGCACCAAGGATGTGAACCTGGAGCGCCTGCGGGCCCTGGAGGCGACCCACGTGATCGTCAACATCGACGAGAACCGCCGGGAGTGTGTCGAGGAGATCGCCCGCTTCGTGCCCCATGTGATCGTGACCCATCCTTGTGCACCGGAGGACAACCTGGCGGTGTACCGCTTGTTCGGCCGCCTCTTCGGGCGGGATGCCGAGGCAGCGGCCCTGGTGGCCGGCCTGGAGGCGGCCCTGGCCGAGGCCCGGGCGACCGGCGCGGCCCTGCCGCCCGAGCGGGTGCTCTACCTGATCTGGCGTGAGCCCTGGATGAGCGTGGCACGGAGTACCTACATCTCGGCCACGCTGGCCACGGTGGGCTGGGAGACCTGGCCGGAGGGGGATGAGCCCCGCTACCCGGCCTTCGAGTGGGGCGCGCCCTGGATGACGGGGGTGGAGCGGGTGTTCCTGTCGTCCGAACCCTACCGTTTCCAGGCCCGGCATGTGGCCGAAGTGGCCGCCCTGGCAGGGCGGCCGGCGGAATTGATCGATGGGGAAATGGCGTCGTGGTACGGCAGCCGGGCGGTGGAAGGCCTGCGTTATCTCGCCCGCCTGCGACGCCAGCTGGCCGGTCTGGCACCCGGGCTGCAATGAACAACGCCCGCAACCGGGCGGGCGTTGTCCAGGGGCTGCGGGGGCTTATCCTGGCTGGCGCAGCACCTGGTGGGGGGCCGGAACCGGCCACCCGTTGGCCGCGCCGACCTCGGCCAGGGCCTTGTTGGTGTCGAAGTAGACCTGCCAGTAGTGGTCGTTGTGGCAGTAGGGGCGCACCACCAGCCGGGTGCCGGCGGCGTTGAATTCGAGGATCTCCACGTCGGGAGCCGGGTCCTTGAGGACATTGGGGATCTGTCCGAGGCGGGTGCGGATCAGGGCCATGGCCTGCTGGGGATCGACCGCATGGGCCAGCTGGGCGGTCAGGTCCACCCGGCGCGACGGGTTGGCCGTGTAATTGACGATGTTGTCGGAGAACAGCTTGTTGTTGCCGATGGTGGTGCGCACGTTGTCCGGCTGGTCGATGGTGGTGGCGAACAGCCCGATCTCCCTGACGGTGCCGGTGATGCCGGCGCCGCTGATGAAGTCGCCCACCTTGAAGGGGCGCAGGATGATCAGGAAGGCGCCGGCCGCGAAGTTGGACAGCAGGCCGCTCCAGGCCACGCCGATGGCCACACCGGCGGCGGCGATGAGGGCGGCGAAGCTGGTGGTCTCGATGCCGAACACCGACAGGATGACGATGACCAGCACGATCCGCATGATGACGCGGAGGGTGGCTTCCACGTAGCGGATCAGGGTGGGCTCGACCTTCTGGCGCGTCATGCCCCGGCTGGACAGGTTGCTGATCAGGTTGATCGCCCAGCCGCCGACGATCCACAGGGCGATGGCGCCGGCCACTTTCCAGCCGAGGGGGATCAGGTAGGTGGTGACGAGGTTGGCGACGTCGAAACTCGTATCGATGGCCATGGCATGCTCCGGGGTGAGGGGGAGCTCCAGTCTAGCGCCGGGACATGGCGCGGATGCGCTGCGACTGTGAATCACTGTGAAGTCGCCCGGGGGCGGCCGATCAGGCCAGCAGGGCCTGCAGGCGTTCCGGGGTGAGGATCGCGTAGCGGGCGGCGATCACGGGCCTGCGGCCGAGCTTGAGGACCAGCTTGTCGCGGCTGAGCAGGGCCTGGGCGCCGCTGTCGCGGGCCACCTCGAGGAACTTCTGGTCGTCGCGGTCCAGGCAGTGGGGCAGCTCGCAGGCGCCGTCGGGCGGGGCGTCGATCAGGGTGCAGCGGGCCCGGTAGGCACTGGCGATCGCCAACTGCCGCTCTTCCGGCTGCTTGAACTGGCTGTAGGCGAGGACCCGGGTCAGCTCACCCAGGCAGTCCTCCCGGGTGAAGGGGCGCAGGGCGCCGCTCTCGACGGCCTGCCGGAGGCGGGCCAGGGAAGGGTCCTCGAACATCCACAGGGACAGGACGACGTTGGTGTCGAGCACGACGGGGAAGCCGTCGGGCAGGGGGGCGGCGAGGGGATAGGTGGCCACAGGGTAAGGTGCTCGGAGTTCGGCTGCGCGTGATGCGGGAAAGGGATGAGGGCGGGGAGAAACGAAAAGGGGGCCGAAGCCCCCTTGTACTGCATCTGACCCGTGCGGATCAGGCTGCCGGACGTGCCTTGACGTAGGAGCCAGGGCCGTCTTCCAGCACCTTCAGCTTGCCCTTGACGGGGTCGCGGGCGGGCACCTTCTCGGCGTCCTGGTCCATCAGCCAGGCCTGCCAGTCGGTCCACCAGGAGCCGGGGTGCTGCTCGGCACCGCTGAAGAACTCATCCGCGGTGGCCGGCAGCTTGGCGGCCGGGTTGGTCCAGTAGCCGTACTTGTTGGCCGACGGCGGGTTGACGATGCCGGCGATGTGACCGGAGCCACCCAGCACGAAGCGCACGGGGCCGCCGAAGTTGCGGGCACCGGAGTAGGTGCTCTTCCACGGGGCGATGTGGTCTTCGATGGTGGAGATGAAGTAGGTCGGGACCTTGATCTTGCCGAGGTCGATGGGCACACCACCGATCTCGATGCCGCCGGGTTCCTTCAGCAGGTTCTTCATGTACATGTTGCGCAGGTAGAAGCTGTGCATCTTGGCCGGCATGCGCGTGGAATCGGAGTTCCAGTACAGGAGGTCGAAGGGGAACGGGTCCTTGCCCATCAGGTAGTTGTTCACCACGAAGGACCAGACGAGGTCGTTGGCGCGCAGCATGCTGAAGGTGCCGGCCATCTCGGAGCCTTCCAGGAAGCCACGCTCGAACATCTTCTTCTCGAGGCTGGAGACCTGACCTTCATCGATGAACACACCCAGCTCGCCCGGCTCGGCAAAGTCGGTCATGGTGGTGAAGAAGGTGCCGGAAGCGATCCGTTTGTCCTTCTTGCCCGCCATGTAGGCCAGGGTGGTGGCCAGCAGGGTGCCGCCCAGACAGTAGCCGGCCGCGTTGATTTCCTTGGCGCCGGTCTGTTCGACGATGGCGTCCACCGCGGCCAGGGTGCCTTCCAGCAGATAGGAGTCGAAGCTCTTCTCGGCCAGGCGCTCGTCCGGGTTGACCCAGGAGATCACGAACACGGTGTGGCCCTGGTCCACGCACCACTTGATGTAGGAGTTCTTCTCGCGCAGGTCGAGGATGTAGAACTTGTTGATCCACGGCGGCACGATCAGCAGCGGGCGCTTGGACACGTCCGGGGTGCTGGGCGTGTATTGCAGCAGCTGCATCATGTCGGTCTGGAAGACGACCTTGCCCGGCGTGGTGGCGACGTTCTTGCCCAGTTCGAAGGCCGTGGTGTCGGTCATCTTGACGCGCAGGGTGCCGCCGCCTTCTTCCACGTCACGGAGCAGGTTGTTCAGACCCTTGATCAGGTTCTGGCCGTGGCTCTTGACCGTCTCGCGGAAGACTTCCGGGTTGGTCATGGCGAAGTTGGACGGGGACAGGGCGTCGATGTACTGGCGGGTGTAGAAGTTGACCTTCTTCTGGCTCTGCTCGTCGAGGCCATCCACGGTGCTCACGGTGTCATGGATGTGACGGGCGGCGATCAGGTAGGACTGCTTCATGAAGTCGAACAGGAAGTGTTCCTGCCACTCTTCGTCCTTGAAGCGTTTGTCGTCCTTGGCGGGCGCGGCCACCGGCGCACCGGCGCCCATGCCGCTGAAGCGCATCATGGAGTGCTGCCACAGGGAGAAGTAATCCCACACCAGGTTCATCTGGGCCTGGGCGAGACGGTAGGGATTGGCCAGCAGCTTGCCCATCATGTCCATGAAGGCCTGGGCGATGCCGAGTTCGTCGGCCGGAGCGCTGATGCCCTTCTTGACTTGCTTCTGGATGTGATCGGCGAGCAGCTTGGAGGCCCGCTGCGCAACTTCGGCGTAGGTCTTGGCGACTTCTTTGGGATCCGGCAGTTCGGATTTAGCGACTTCTTTTTCGGGCGCAGCCATTCTTGGGCTCCTTGTATTAGTGGCTTGTGACGAAACGAACGATTCCATCCTCCTCAACCAGCCGGCGCACCTCCCTCCTGCGCGCGAGATGGTTCAGATGGGCGATGGCTTCTCCCATGGCGAACATGACCTGGTGCGTGTCCAGCTCACGCGGGAAGAGGGTTGCAAGCACCTCCCCTGCGCTCCGCGGTACGCGGCAGGCGTCGAGAAGTTCCGCACAGCGGGCGGCATGGTGCTCGACGAGCTGATCCACGCGCAGCCCGATATTGCGGAACGGGCTCCCGTGGGATGGTAGCACGAGCGTTGTTGCAGGCAACTTCTTGAAACCGCTGATCGAATCGAGGAAACGACCCAGCGCATCGTCATCAGGCGTGGCCGCGAAAACGCTGACATTGGTCGAGATGCGCGGCAGCAGCATGTCGCCCGAGATCAGCACGTCGAGATCTGCGCAGTGCAGCGACATGTGCTCCGGGGAATGGCCGTAGCCGGTGATCACGCGCCAGTCGTGGCCGCCGATGGACAGGGTCTCGCCATCGGTAACCCGGTGGTAGCTCGACGGCAGGGAGGGCACCCCGCGCGCATAGGCATTACCGCGCCGGGCCAGCGCCTCGCAGCGGGCCTCGTCCAGGCCATGGCGACGGAACTGGGCCACCATGGAAGGCGCGTCGTAGCCGGGCAGCTGGCTCCACAGGGCGTGGCCGCCGAGATATTCGCCGAGGGTCATGGTGACTGCCGCGCCGGTGCGCTCGGACAGCCACTGGGCCAGGCCGAGGTGGTCCGGGTGGCAGTGGGTGACGATGATGCGGCTGACCGGCCGGCCGAGTCCGTCGAGGATCTGCTCCCAGGCCTGCTGGGTGGCTTCGATGCCATAGCCGGTGTCGACGATCGCCACGCTGTCGCCGTCCTCGATGAGCCACAGGTTGATGTGGTTCAGGGCGAAGGGCAGGGGCATGCGGATCCAGTGGACGCCGGGTGCCACGGGGAAGGTCTCACCCGCCGGCGGGGTGGTCTCGAAGGGGTATTCCAGTGTCGGGGTCATGCCTGTGTTCTCCTGTCGAATGAGGCTTGTCGTTTCGCTGGCCTGCGTTGCCGGGGGCTGCGAAATCTGATTTACTGGCCCATGTTGCATCTGCAAATCACGTGTTTCAAAGCTGATCCATGAGCCAGGAAGAAACCTACACCATTACCGAACTCTCCCGGGAGTTCGGCATTACGCCGCGGGCCATCCGCTTCTACGAAGACGAGGGCCTCCTGTCGCCAACCCGCGCCGGCCGCAACCGGATCTACGCCAAGCGCGACCGGACCCGGCTGCGCCTGATCCTGCGCGGCAAGCGTCTCGGCCTGTCCCTGGCGGAGATCGGCGAGCTGCTCGGCATGTACGACGGCGTCCGCAATTCCGCTCCCCAGCTGGCGCGCTTCCTGTCCGTCCTGGCCGAGCGCCGCAGGGCCATCGAGCAGCAGCGTGAAGACATCGTCGCCGTGCTGGGTGAGATCGGCATGCTCGAGAAGCAGTGTCACGAACTCCTCGCCGAGAACCCGGAGGGTGCCGCTGCCGCCCGCGCAGAGCTGGTGGCCCGTCTGCAAGGCTGAACCTGTTTTTACCACCAAAATTACGTTTACGTAAGCGTAACTTTTTTGCGGGTCCCGGTGGGGCTGTCGGGTTCTCCGACGCGGGTGGGGGCGGGATGGCGGGAGGGCGGCGCTTGTGCAGTGCACTTTCGGGATGAAAGGATCGGCGCAGACGGGTATCGTGTCGGGCTATTCCGTTCTAAGAATGAGTTGACCGATGGCTGTAACACTCCGCGTCCTGGGGGCCGACGACCACGCTGAAATCGAGCACGTCCGGCAGTTCTTCCGTAATTACGCGGCCTGGCTGGGCGTTGATCTGGGCTATCAGAATTTCTCCGAGGAGATGGCTTCGCTGCCCGGCGCTTACTCCGCGCCGGCCGGGCGTCTCTTCTTTGCCGAGGTGGATGGCCGGCCGGCCGGCTGCATCGGCATCCGCCCCGCCACCGACGGCGTCTGCGAGATGAAGCGCCTCTATGTCGAGCCCGAACTGCGCGGCAACGGCGTGGGCCGCGAGCTGGCCCTGGCGGCCATCAAGGCGGCCAAGGCCCTGGGCTACCGCAAGATGATGCTGGATACCCTGCCGGCCATGCGCATCGCGGTGAAGCTCTACCGGGAACTGGGCTTCAAGGAGGCCCCGGCCTATTACCCGACGCCTATCGAGGGCACCATGTTCCTCGCCCTGGACCTGGAGAACTGGTCCGAGAGCGAGATCGAGAACGAAAACCTGTTCCACCTGTTCGACTACAACCTGGCCTGGTCGCGCCGCATGCGCCAGGTGGATCCCGGCTTCTTCGAGAAGCTGTCCACCCTGCAGGCGCCGGAGTACCTGTGGATCGGCTGTTCCGATTCCCGCGTGCCGGCGAACGAGATCATCGGCCTGTTGCCGGGCGAGGTCTTCGTGCATCGCAACGTGGCCAACGTGGTGGTGCATACCGACCTCAACTGCCTGTCGGTGATCCAGTTCGCCGTGGACGTGCTCAAGGTCAAGCACATCATGGTGGTGGGCCACTACGGCTGCGGCGGTGTCAAGGCAGCCCTGCAGCGTGAACGCGTGGGTCTGGTGGACCTGTGGCTGCGCCATGTGCAGGACGTGCATGTGAAGCATCTCGACCGGGTCGACCTGCTGCCGCCCGACATGCGCCACGATCGCCTGTGCGAACTCAATGCCCTCGAGCAGGTGGTGAACGTGTGCCAGACCGTGGTGGTGCAGGACGCCTGGAAGCGCGGCCAGCGCCTTACCGTGCATGGCTGGGTGTATGGCCTGAAGGACGGCTTGATCCGCGACCTGGGCATCAATGTGAGCCGGCGCGAGGACCTGATGGGCCGCTACCTGGCGGCACTGGAAACCCTTGAGGCCTGAGCGCGGGATGAGCAAGTCCTTCCTGCGTCCGGACATCGGTCTGGACAGCCTGAACGCCCGAGGTGAGGGCCACCTGCCCGGCTGGTTCGGGCTCGAGGTGACCCGCCTGGAGGAGGGCCGCCTGGTCGCGCGCATGCAGATCCGCCCGGACATGCTGGCGCCCAACGGCTTCCTGCATGCCGCGTCGGTGATCGCCCTGGCCGACACGTCGGCCGGCTATGCCACGGTGGCGCACCTGCCGCCCGGGGCCGAGAGCTTCACGACCATCGAACTCAAGAGCAATTTTTTCGGTACACAGACCGAGGGCGAGCTGAGTTGCGAGGCCACGGCCGTGCATCTGGGGCGCAGCACCCAGGTGTGGGACGCCACCGTGAGCGGCGCCGACGGCCGGCGGCTGGCCCTGTTCCGTTGTACCCAGATGATCCTGTGGCCCCGCGGGGCCTGACGCGGAGGATGCACCCATGAGTGAAGTACGGCAGCCTGCGGGCCCCATCGATTTTTATTTCGATTTCTCGTCGCCCTACGGTTACTTCGCGGCCGAGCAGATCGATGCCCTGGCCGCGCGCTACGGGCGCAGCGTGCTGTGGCATCCCTTCCTGCTCGGGGTCACCTTCAAGGTGACCGGCCTGGCGCCACTGCCGAGCATTCCGCTCAAGGGCGCCTACTCGATGCATGACATCGAGCGCTCGGCCCGCTACTTCGGCCTGCCCTTCCGGCAGCCCAGCGCCTTTCCGATCCCCACCCAGCATGCCGCGCGTGCCTTCCTGTGGATCAACGACCGCAACCCGGCGCGGGCCCGGGAGTTCGGCCTGGCCGCCTACCGTGCCTATTTCGTCGACGACGTGAACATCTCCGACCTGGGCAATGTGCTGCGCATCGCCGCCGGGGTGGGCGTGGACCAGGACGAGCTGTCGGCGGTGCTCGCCGGGACCGAGATCAAGGCGCGCCTGGCCGCGGAGGTCGAGCTCGGCATGTCGCGGGGGGTCTTCGGCTCCCCCTTCCTGATCGTCGACGGGGAGTCCTTCTGGGGAGCGGACCGACTGCCCCAGGTGGAGCGCTGGCTCGCCGAAGGCGGCTTCTGAGGCAGCCCGATCCATGCGGCGCATCTGCGTGTTCTGCGGCTCCCGCCCGGGCGTGCGCCCGGCCTACCGGGAAGTGGCCGAATCCCTCGGCAAGACCCTGGCCGAGCGGGGTATCGAACTGGTCTATGGCGGCGGCAACGTCGGCCTGATGGGCATCGTGGCCGACGCCTGCCTGGCGGCTGGCGGCAAGGTGGTGGGAGTGATCCCCCGGGCCCTGATGGAATGGGAGGTCGGGCATGAGGGCCTGACCCGCCTGGAGGTGGTGGACTCCATGCATTCCCGCAAGGCCCGCATGGCCGAGCTGGCCGATGGCTTCGTGGCCCTGCCCGGCGGGCTCGGCACCTTCGAGGAGCTCTTCGAGATCCTCACCTGGGCCCAGCTCGGCTTCCACAGCAAGCCCATCGCCCTGCTCGATGTGGATGCCTACTACCAGCCCCTGATCCAGATGATGGACCGGGGGGTGACGGAAGGCTTCATGAAGGCCGAGAACCGGGGCCTGCTGCTGGTCGAGGACAGCGTCCCGACCCTGCTGCGTGCAATGGCTGCCTATCATCCCCCCGCCGTGGGCAAACGTATCCGCGACGAAAAACATCTCTGATCTCTCCCAACCCCTGAGGACTCTCCCATGAAAACCCGTGCAGCCGTGGCCTGGAAGGCCGGCGCCCCGCTCAGCATCGAAACCGTCGACCTGGAAGGCCCCAAGGCCGGCGAGGTGCTGGTCGAGGTGAAAGCCACCGGCATCTGTCATACCGACTACTACACCCTCTCCGGGGCCGACCCGGAGGGCCTGTTCCCCGCCATCCTGGGCCATGAAGGCGCCGGCGTGGTGGTGGATGTGGGCCCCGACGTGAAGTCCCTGAAGACCGGCGACCACGTGATCCCGCTCTACACGCCGGAATGCCGCGAGTGCAAGTTCTGCCTGTCGCGCAAGACCAACCTGTGCCAGAAGATCCGCAGCACCCAGGGCCGCGGTCTGATGCCCGATGCGACCAGCCGCTTCAGCCTGGATGGCAAGCCGATCCTGCACTACATGGGCACCTCCACCTTCTCCAACTACATCGTGGTGCCGGAGATCGCCCTGGCCAAGATCCGCGAGGACGCGCCCTTCGACAAGGTGTGCTACATCGGCTGCGGCGTCACCACCGGCGTGGGCGCCGTGCTGTTCACCGCCAAGGTGGAAGCGGGGGCCAATGTGGTGGTGTTCGGCCTCGGTGGCATCGGCCTCAACGTGATCCAGGCGGCCAAGATGGTGGGCGCCGACAAGATCATCGGGGTGGACCTCAACCCCGGCCGTGAAGCCATGGCCCGCAAGTTCGGCATGACCCACTTCATCAACCCGAACGACGTGGAGAACGTCGTCGATCACATCGTCCAGCTGACCGACGGTGGCGCCGACTACAGCTTCGAGTGCATCGGCAACACCAAGGTGATGCGCCAGGCCCTCGAGTGCACCCACAAGGGCTGGGGCCAGTCGGTGATCATCGGCGTGGCCGAAGCCGGTGCCGAGATCTCCACCCGTCCGTTCCAGCTGGTCACCGGCCGGGTCTGGAAGGGCTCCGCCTTCGGGGGCGCCCGCGGCCGCACCGACGTGCCGAAGATCGTGGACTGGTACATGGAAGGCAAGCTCAACATCGACGACCTGATCACCCACACCCTGTCCCTGGATCAGATCAACGAGGGCTTCGACCTGATGAAGAAGGGTGAGTCCATCCGTTCGGTGGTGCTGTTCTGAGATGGCCGACCGCCCCTTCGAAACCCTTTCGGAGCACGGCTGCTTCGGCGGCCGGCAGGGCTTCTACCGCCATGCCTCGGCGGAGATCGGCCTGCCGATGCGCTTCGCCGTGTTCGTGCCGCCCCAGGCGGCGGCCGGGCCGGTGCCGGTGCTGTTCTACCTGGCCGGCCTGACCTGCACCGAAGAGACCTTTCCGATCAAGGCGGGCGCCCAGCGCCTCGCCGCCGAGCTGGGCCTGATGCTGGTGGCGCCGGATACCAGCCCGCGGGGCGCCAACGTGCCCGGCGAGGCGGAGGCCTGGGACTTCGGCGTAGGTGCCGGCTTCTACCTGGATGCCGTGCGCGAGCCCTGGGCCCGTCACTGGCGCATGGAGAGCTACCTCACCGGCGAGCTGCGGGCCCTGGTGGGCGCGCACTTTCCGGCGGATCTGGCGCGCTGCGGCATCTTCGGTCACTCGATGGGCGGCCACGGGGCGCTGACCCTGGCCCTGCGTCACCCGGAGCTGTACCGCTCGGTGTCGGCCTTTGCCCCGATTGCCGCCCCCACCCTGTGCCCCTGGGGTGAAAAGGCCTTTGGCGGCTATCTGGGTGAGGACCGCAGCCTGTGGCGGGCCCACGACGCCAGCGCGCTGATCGAGGATGGACGGCGCTGCCCGCCCATCCTGGTGGACCAGGGCCTGGCCGACAGCTTCCTGCCCACCCAGCTCAACCCGGAGCGCCTCGAGCAGGTGTGTGCCGCGGCGGGCCAGCCCTTGCGCCTGCGCCGGCATGAGGGCTACGACCACGGTTATTACTTCATCTCCACCTTCATGGCGGACCACCTGGCGCATCACGCCGGGCAGCTCTCCCGCTAGTCCTGCCCCCGGACCGGCATCGCCGGTCCGGGGGCCTATCTCGCCTTCCGGTAGGGCAACTTGCCAGCCGGGCCCGGGTCTGAGATAAGACGATTTCCTGAACCCCAATGATCCGCCGCCACGCAGCGACGGACGTGTCCGACCCCAAGAGAACCATGAGCATTGTGTCCCCCTGCATCAACATCTGCCGCATGAGCCCGGCCTCCGGCTACTGCGAAGGCTGTTTCCGCACCATTCCCGAGATCACCGAGTGGAGCCGCGCCAGCGATCTCCGCAAGACGGCCATCCTGGCCGAGGTGGCTGCACGCCGGCAGGCGGCCGAGCTGCTCCAGGAGCCGTCGCGCCGCGAATGCGTGGGCGGCGCCTGATAGGAGCTGCCATGAGCGAAGACAATCCCTGCGTCGGCATCTGCGAGATCGACGAGAGCGGCTACTGCATCGGCTGCGGCCGCAGTGCCGACGTGATCTTCGGTGAGACCGACTCCGCCGCCGACAGCCAGGCTGACGCCGAAGTGGCCAGCCTCGCCGGCCTGCCCGGCGAGCGGCCCCAGGCGGCCGACTGAGGCGGCTGGCCGTGAGCCGCTGCATCCTCCCTCCCTCCATCCAGGTCGTCGAACGGGGCTGGCTGTCTGCCAACAACGTGATCCTGCGCGATGGTGACGAGGCCACCCTGATCGACACCGGCTACGTCAGCCACGCGGCGCAGACCGTTGCGCTGGTGCGTGAGGCGCTGGATGGCTGCGCCCTGTCGCGCCTGATCAACACCCACTCCCATTCCGACCACATCGGCTGCAACGCTGCGGTGCAGCGCGCCTTCGGCTGCCGCATCGGCGTGCCGGAGGGCATGGCCGGTGCCATCGCCAGTTGGGATGAGGAGGCCCTCCTGCTCAGCGTCGCGGCCCAGCAGGGCGAGCCTTTCCAGGCAGACTTCACCCTGGCCGCCGGCGAGCGCCTGGTGATGGGTGGCCTGGAGTGGCAGGCGCTGCCGGCGCCCGGCCACGACATGGACGCGCTGGTCTTCCACGCACCGGATGCCCGCCTGCTGATCTCCGGCGATGCCCTGTGGCGGGACGGCTTCGGCATCCTGTTCGCCGAGGTGATCGGCAGTGGCGGCGGTATCGAAGCGGTGCGCGCGACGCTGGAGGCGATCGCCCGCCTGCCGGTGGACCGGGTCATCCCCGGGCACGGAGCGCCCTTCGTGGAGGTGGATGAGGCCCTCGCCGCCGCCTTCTCGCGGCTGCGGGCCTTCGAGGAGGACGGTGCGCGGATGGCCCGCAATGCGATCCGTGCCTGCATCACCTTCATGCTGCTGGAGCGCCGCAGCATGCCGCTGGACGAGCTGCCAGCCTACCTCGACCGGGTGCACCTCTATCGCGAGGCCAACCGCCGCTTCCTGGGCCTGAGCCCGGAGGCCCTGGCCGACTGGCTGGTGGCCGATCTGGTGCGCGCCGGCGTGGTTGCCCGTGAGGGGAGCCAGCTGATCGTGACCTGATTGAATAGACCGTTACTTTTCATGTAAAAGGGGGCCTACGCGGCAGGGGAAGTTGTTTATCCTTGCCGGGCGGGTCGTGACGAGTCGTCACAGTTTCCCGGCAGGCTGACGCCGAGATTGGCCGCTCCCCCCTACAGGTACCCTCATGCAACTCGTTCTGATCAGCGGTCTTTCCGGTTCCGGCAAGAGCGTCGCCCTCAATGTCATGGAAGACAGCGGGCACTACGTGGTCGATAACCTCCCCGCGGCGCTGCTGCCGCAGCTGGTATCGCACCTTCGCGGCACGGGCTACCAGCGCATCGCGGTGGCCGTGGATGTGCGCTCCGGCGCCAGCATTGCGGCCCTGCCGCGGCAGGTCGAAGCCCTGCGGGCGATGGTCAGCGATCTGCGTTTCCTGTTCCTGGACGCCCGTGACGACGTGCTGATCGCCCGCTTCTCCGAGACCCGTCGTCGCCACCCCCTGGGCGACGAATGCAGCACCCTCGGCGAGGCCATCTCCCGCGAGCGCGAAGCCCTGGCCCTGATCGCCGAACTCGGCCAGCGCATCGACACCAGTGACCTGGCCGCCAACACCCTGCGCAACTGGGTCAAGAGCTTCGTCGGCCTGGAGCCCAGCAGCCAGATCACCGTGCTGTTCGAGTCCTTCGGCTTCAAGCACGGCCTGCCCCTGGATGCCGACCTGGTGTTCGACGTGCGCTGCCTGCCCAACCCCCATTACGACCCCTTGCTGCGTCCCCTTACCGGCCGTGATGGTCCGGTCATCGACTTCCTGTGCAAGCTCGAGGAAGTGGGGCAGATGGTGGATGACATCTACCGCTTCGTCGCCTCCTGGCTGCCGTCCTACGTCAACGATAACCGCAGCTATCTGACCATCGCCATCGGCTGTACCGGAGGGCAGCACCGCTCGGTGTACATCGCCGAGAAGCTGGCCGAGCAGTTCCGCGAGACCGCTCGGGTCCAGGTGCGGCACCGTTCCCTGAAGGCATGATCAGCGGGCCCGCCCTGCGCAGCTGGCTGGCCGCCTGGGCAGCCTGCCTGCGGGGCGGCGATGTGCTGGTGCTGGTCGCCGCGCTCGGCGTGTGCCTCGCCTCGGCCCTGAGCCTGTGGCAGGGCGGGCGGCCCGACAAGGCGGTGATCAAGGCCGGCGGACGCACCTTTGCCGAAGTGCCCCTGTCCGCTCCGGCGGTCATCGATGTGCCCGGGCCTCTCGGCGCCACCCGCATCGAGATCCAGCCGGGCCGCGCACGCGTGGCCGCCGACCCGGGGCCGCGCCAGTACTGTGTGCGCCAGGGCTGGCTGAACACGGCCGGGGCGGTGGCCATCTGCGCCCCCAACCAGGTGAGCCTGGCCCTCTCCGGGCGCCGCGCCGACTATGACTCCCTCGCCTACTGAAGACACCCGTGGCTGGGCTTCGTCCTGCCCGCCTCCCGGGGGCGGCCCGGCGCAATCCGGTGAGCGTCTGCTGCGGCCCACCGCGGACGATCACCGGATTGCCCGCCACGCGGCGGCAGCGATCGTGCTGACCGTGGCGGAGGCGGCGGTGCCGCTCCCCCTGCCGGGGGTCAAGCCGGGGCTGGCCAACATCATCACCCTGGTGGTGCTGGCCCGCTGGGGCTGGCGCGAGGCGGTCTGGGTGGCCTTGTTGCGGGTGCTGGTGGGCAGCCTGTTGCTGGGGCAGTTCCTGGCGCCGGGTTTCTTCCTCAGCCTGGCCGGCAGCCTGCTCAGCCTGGTGGTGCTGGGCGGGGCCGCACAGCTGCCGGGCCGCTGGCTCGGGCCGGTCAGCCACAGCATCCTGGCCGCCTTTGCCCACATTGCCGGCCAGCTGGTGGTGGCCCGCCTGTGGCTCGTTCCCCATGATGGCGTGTTCTACCTGGTGCCCGTCTTTGCCTTGGCGGCCACCGTCTTCGGTCTGGCCAACGGGCTGATCGCGGCGCGGCTGTTGCAGGAGGAGCTGCAGTGCTCAGCGCCGGCGTCGGCGGGAGAGGGCCAGGGATAAGGGGGGCACGGCGGGTTTGTCGGGCAGCCCCAGGGCCGCCCGGGAGAGACGGTCGGCGTCCCCGTTGCGATGGCGTGGCACCCATTCGATGCGTACCGCGTCGAAGGCCTCCAGACTGCGCGCGAGGGCTTCGAGCAGGGTGTTCAGGCGGGCAATGGCGGTGTGGGCCGAGCCGAGCAGATGGCGCACCGCGAAGTCACTGTCGCCGCGGATCACCACCCGCCGGGCGCCCGCCTGGTGGGCGGTGTCCACCGCCCGCTGCAGGGCCAGCAGTTCGGCGGTGTTGTTGCAGCCGCCCTGTGACGCCTGCTCAGAGAGCTCGATCCGTTCGCCGGCAGGCCCCAGCAGCAGGGCGCCCAGGCCGATGCGTCCCGGGTTGGGGCTGGCCGAGCCGTCGAACCAGAGTTGCCAGGCATCCGGCCACACCGGGTGGGTGGGCGGAGGGTGTGACACGTTCAGCGGGCCGCGGATCCGGGGCGGGGCGCTCAGGCCGTGCCGAGCACGGCTGACAGGTCCAGCCTGCCGTCCTGGATGGGCGGGCACCACAGGTAGGTGCCGGTGACCGGCCGGGTGAAGCGGAACAAGGCGTCCACGATCCCATCCTCCAGGCCGACCATGCGGCGCATCTGCGCCTGGAAGGCATCCACGCTGTGACCGAAAGCCACGAACATCAGACCGGCGGCCTGACCTTCGATCCAGGGCATGGAGCGGCGCAGCAGGAAGGCCTCCGGGCTGAAGCTCTCCTGGGCGGTGCGCTTCACGTGGGCGGAGTCGGGGGCGTCGTCGAGTTCCTCGTTGTCGGCGCGGCGGCGGCCGATGCAGTCGTCCCGCTCTTCGGGCGGCATGGCCTCGAAGTGCTGGAAGTTGTGGACCCAGCGCTGGACTGCGACGAAGCTGGAGCCATCGGCGGCCACGGCGGCGGCCACGGCCTCCTCGCCCTCGGGGTTCTCGGTGCCGTCCTCGTAGCCGGTCAGATCGCGGCCGCCGTCGTGCTTGAAGCCGTCGATCGATTCGTCGAGCTGAAAGAAGGGGGCGAGGGCGTCGCTCAGATGGCGGGCCCGGTGCAGCAGCTCACCCCGATCCGTGCCACGCAGCCACAGCCACAGTGCGACCGGCGTGGACGGGATGTCCACGCCCGTGCCGGCCAGCGGTGGAAAGGGCTTCAGCCCCGCCACCTTGCGCCCGAGGGCGGACAACGGGGCCAGGCCGAGGCCGGCCACGATGGCTTCTCCATCCACCAGGCCTTGCAGGCACTTCAGCCCGGCCGCCACGTCGCCGCCCGGTACGAGGGAAAAGGAGAGGTAGCGGGCAAAAGGGGGCAGGGCTTGCAGGATGCCGGCTTGCGCTTGGCTCATGGGGGTCTCCAGGTGCATGACGATGCCCGCGATGATAGAGCAATCCCGCGAGGGCGGCGGGGGCGTGCAGGGGCAGCCTTGGCTGCCCCCGGCCGGTCAGGCGCGGCCCAGCCGGTAGAGGGCCACGCTGGCGAGGAAGTTGGGCTCCTCGATGATCACCTTGTCTTCGTCGAAGGCCAGCCGCTCGCGGATGATGATGCCTTCCTGCTCGCACAGGGCGTCGAAGTCGGCAATGGTGAAGAAGCGCACGTTGGGCGTGTCATACCATTGGTAGGGCAGGTTCTTCGAGACCGGCATGTGGCCGTTGAGGATGGCCTGGCGGTGGCGCCAGTAGGCGAAGTTGGGGAAGCTCACCACAGCCTCGTGGCCGACCCGCAGCATTTCGCGCAGGATGCCCTGGGTGTTGCGCATGGCCTGCAGCGACAGGCTCATGATGACGTGGTCGAAGAAGCCGTCGTCGAAGCCGGCCAGGCCTTGTTCCATGTCGATCTGGATCACGTTGATGCCGTTGCGTGCGCAGGCGACGATCCGCTCGGGGTCGTTCTCCACCCCGTAGCCGCGGACCTGGCGGACCTCGCCCAGGTAGCGCAGCAGGCTGCCGTCGCCGCAGCCCAGGTCGAGGATGCGCTCGCCGGGCTCGATCCAGTTGGCGATCACGTCGTAGTCGTAGCGTTGGAAGCTCATCGATCCGCCCTCAGATCCGGATGTTGTCGATGTAGGCGCGCAGTACCGCGTGGTACTGGGCGTCGTCGAGCAGGAAGGAGTCGTGTCCGGCCGGACAGTCGATCTCGGCGTAGCTGACCCGCCGGTCGCTGTGCATCAGGGCGTAGACGATCTCCCGGCTGCGCGACGGGGCGAAGCGCCAGTCGGTGGTGAAGGACACTACCAGGTAGTCGGCGGTGGCGCGGGACAGGGCCGCCACCAGGTCGCCGTCGTAGTCGAAGGCCGGATCGTAGTAGTCGAGGGCCTTGGTGGTCAGCAGATAGGTGTTGGCGTCGAAGTAGCCGGCGAACTTGTCCCCCTGATAGCGCAGGTAGGACTCGATCTCGAACTCCACGTCGTAGCTGAACACCGGCTTGTCGTGACGCAGGCTGCGACCGAATTTCTGGTCCATCGAGTCGTCCGACAGGTAGGTGATGTGGCCGACCATGCGCGCCAGGGCGAGGCCGCGGGTGGGCACCACGCCATGTTCGTAGTAATGGCCGCCGTGGAACTCCGGATCCTTGAGGATGGCCTGACGGGCTACTTCGTTGAAGGCAATGTTCTGGGCGGTGAGCTTGGGGGCCGAGGCGATCACCAGCGCGTGGCCGACCCGCTCGGGGTATTGCAGCGTCCACGACAGGGCCTGCATGCCGCCCAGGCTGCCGCCCACCACAGCGGCGAAGCGCTCGATGCCCAGCAGGTCGGCGAGGCGGGCCTGGGCATCGACCCAGTCCTCCACGGTGACGAAGGGGAAGTCGGCGCCCCACGGCTTGCCGGTGGCCGGATTGGTGCTGTTGGGCCCGGAGCTGCCATAGCAGCCGCCCAGGTTGTTCACCCCGATCACGAAGAAGCGCCGGGTGTCGAGGGGTTTGCCCGGACCGACCAGGTTGTCCCACCAGCCTACGGCGCCACTGCCGGCATGCACGCCGGCCACATGATGCGAGCCGGACAGGGCATGGCAGACCAGCACCGCATTGCTGCGGCTGGCGTTGAGCGTGCCATAGGTTTCGTAAACGAGATCGTACTCGGGCAGTACGCCGCCGCTCTTGAGGTGCAGGGGCGTGTCGAAGTGGGCCGTCTGGGGCGCCACGATGCCAACGGATTGTTCAGTCATCTCACTTTCGTCCGGAAAACGAAAAACCCAGTCGGCGAACGGTCGCGGACTGGGCTGCCGTCGCTTTAGCCGTACTTGTAAAGCGCCCGCAAGCTGAAGGGTTCAAATCGGCGCTGAGTCAAAAGATTAGCGCGAGGCACAGCCCGAAGTCAAACCCGACAGGAGCGACGACCGGCCGGCTGGCGGGGCGTCGCTCCTGTCGTGACTCACAGTTTCTCGACGGCTTCCCGCACCCGGTCGGGCTCGTCCAGCTTGAGCAGGCGCTGCACCTTCGGGCTCAGGTCGGTGGCGTCGGCGCGCAGGATGGCCTGCTTGACCTCCAGGATCTGCGCTGGATGCATCGAGAACTGGCGCAGCCCCATGCCGATCAGCAGCCGGGCGCAGTCGGGGTCGCCGGCCATCTCGCCGCACACCGAGACCGGGATGCCGGCCTTGATGCCGGCCTGGATGGTCTGGTGGATCAGCCGCAGCACGGCCGGGTGGAGCGGGTTGTAGAGGTGGGCGACGGCCTCGTTGCCACGGTCGATGGCGAGGGTGTACTGGATCAGGTCGTTGGTGCCGATGGACAGGAACTGCAGACGCTTGGTGAAGGCCCCCAGGCACAGGGCTGCCGCCGGGATCTCGATCATTCCGCCGACCGGTACGGACTCGTCGAACTTGACCTTGCGTTCGCGCAGCTGGGCCTTGGCCTTGTCGAGCAGGGTCAGGGTCTGGTCGATCTCGTGGCTGCTGGCCAGCATCGGGATCAGGATCTTGAGCTTGCCGAAGTGGCTGGCCCGCAACAGCGCCCGCAGCTGGGTCAGGAACATCTTGGGCTCGGCCAGGCAGAAGCGGATGGCACGCAGCCCCAGGGCCGGGTTGTCCTCGGCCCGGGAGGCGCCCTCGAGTTCCTTGTCGGCGCCGACGTCGAGGGTGCGCACCGTGACCGGCTTGCCCGCCATGGTCTTGACCACCGACTTGTAGGCCTCGAACTGCTCGTCCTCGTCCGGCCAGGTGTCGCGGCTCATGAACAGGAACTCAGTGCGGAACAGGCCGACGCCGTCGGCCTCCACGCCCTTGGCCTGCACCGCGTCGGGGGGCAGCTCGATGTTGGCGAGGATCTGTACCTCCTCGCCGTCGAGGGTGGCGGCCCGCGTGGACTTGAGGCGCTTGAGCTTGGAGCGCTCGAGTTCGACGGCGGCCTTGCGCAGCCGGTATTCCTCGAGTACCCGCTCGTCCGGATCGACGATGACCACGCCACGGGTACCGTCGATGATGATCAGCTCTTCGTCCTTGACCACGTGGCGCACGTGGCGCAGGGCTACCACGGCCGGGATGGACAGGCTGCGGGCGACGATGGCGGTGTGGCCGGTGGGGCCGCCCGCATCGGTGATGAAGCCGGCGACGGCGTGGTCCTTGAAGCCGATGGTGTCGGTGGGCGACAGGTCGTGGGCGACGACGATGGTACCCAGCCCGTCCTTGCGCTTGGGCGGCAGGTGGCCGGGGTGGCCGAGGAGCACCTTGACGACCCGCTCCACCACCTGGACCACGTCGGACTTGCGCTCGCGCAGGTAGGCATCCTCGATGGCCTCGAACTGCTCGACGAGCTGCTCCATCTGTTGCACCAGGGCCCATTCGGCATTGGCGCGGCGGGTCCGGATCAGGTTCTCGGCGGCGTCGACGAGCATCGGGTCCTCGAGCAGCATGATGTGCATGCCGACGAAGGCGTCCACCTCGGATGGCGCCGCACCGCTACTGGTGGCCGCCTTCAGGCTGGCCAGCTCGACCTTGACCCGTTCAACCGCCGTGTGGAGGCGGACGACTTCCGCGTCCACATGCTTGGGCGCGATCGTGAAATGGGCGACTTCCAGCAGGGCATGGGAAACCAGGTGGGCATGGCCGATGGCGATACCCTGGGAGACGGCCAGGCCGTGGATCGTGAAGCTCATCGGCGCCTCCCCGTGCTTGGGTGGGCCGGCGGAGTCATTCTCCTTCCCCGAACTTGTCCTCGATCAGGGCCTGCAGGGCAGCCATGGCGGCGTCCGCGTCGGCACCGCTGGTGTCGATGGTGATGGTGCTGCCCTTGGCGGCGGCCAGCATCATGACACCCATGATGCTTTTGGCATTGACGCGCTTGCCGTTGCGTTCAAGCCAGACTTCGCATTGGTAGGCGCTGGCGGTCTGGGTCAGCTTGGCGGAGGCGCGGGCATGCAAGCCCAGCTTGTTGATGATTTCTGCTTCCTGGCGCGGCATCGATGTGTTTTTCCTGTCTTCCTCGAGGTCTCTGGGGTGCGATCTGGTTATTGTTATGTCGCTGATGCGGTGTGCCTATCTCATATGCACGACGCCTTCACAGGCGCCGGCCACAGCTTTCTTGACCAGCACTTCCATGTTCCGTTCCCGGTAAGTGATGGCCCGCAGCAACATGGGCAGATTGACGCCTGCCACGCCCTCGATCCGCCCCGGCTCCAGGAGCTTGGCCGCCATGTTGGCCGGGGTCGCGCCGAGGATGTCGGTGAGGATCAGGGCACCGTCTCCGCTGTCGACTGCATTGAGCAGACGGCGGGCCAGGGGCAGGGCGTCCAGAGGGTCGTCCTGGCCGGACACGCCCAGCTGCATCATCTGGGGCGGGCGGCGGTTCATCACGTGGCAGACGCACTGGAGGAGTGACTCGCCGAGGCTGCCGTGGGTGATGAGGAGGATACCGATCATGCGACCCATTCTAGCCGAAGGGCGCGCTGCCGCGGGCGGGAAGACAGTGACAATGCGTATGCAAAAGTTGCTGCGCCGCAGCGAAAGGTGGGGTGCCTGAACCCTAGTCGGGTAGGGTCTCCAGCTGGATTCCCTCGCCGGGTTGCAGGCGGTCGCGCAGCGCGCGGGTGACCAGGATGTGCCCTTCCGCATCCACCCGAAGGGCGTGCTCGATGCCATAGCGGCGGGCCTGGTCGCGCCACTGCGCGCCCGACAGGTAGACGGGCTTGCTGGCCGCGTCGGACAGGGCGCCGGCGCCGGGGCGGGGCGTGACCAGCACGGTGACGGCCCGAGTGCCTTCGGCCGGCTGGCCGCTGCGCGGGTCGAGGAGGTGGCAGTAGCGCTTGCCGTCGAGCTCGAAGAAGCGCTGGTAGTCGCCGGAGGTGCCGATGGCCTCGCCATCGCGCAGGGGCAGGCTGGCCAGGGGCCGCGCTTCGCGGGGGTGCTGGATGCCGACCCGCCACGGCTGCGGGCCCTTGCTGCCGAGGGCCATGAGGTTGCCGCCGATGTTGATCAGCGCGTTGTGGATGCCATGCCGGCGCAGGATGGCGGCGGCCTGGTCGAGGGCGTAGCCCTTGGCGTAGCCGCCCAGGTCGAGCTGCACGGCGGGGTTGCGGCTGCTCACCGTGTGTGGGCTGATGGTCAGGTCGGCCATGCTCGGGTGGGCCTTCACCTCGGCGGCGACCCGGGCCGGATCGGGCCGGACCGGCTTGAAGGTGTCGGTGTGGAATCCCCACAGGGCGATCAGGCGGCCGAGGGCCGGATTGAACAGCTGATCGCCGGTGGCCGCGATGCGCTGGGCGTCACCGAGCATGGCGGCCAGCTCGCTGGATACCGGGATGTCCTGCCGGCCAGCGGCGATGGCCTCATTGAGCGCGGTGAGTTCGGAGGGCTCCCAGGCATGGTAGCTGCGGTGCAGACGGTCGAACTCCTGCAGGACTTCGGCCACCGCCTCCCGGGAGCGTGCCTCCGAGGCGTCCCAGGTGAGGATTTCGACGCGCGTGCCGAAGACGTAGGACTCCTGCTGATGCAGGCTTTCCCGCTGGCAGCCGGCGAGCAGCAGGCCGGTTAGGCAGAAGGCCGCCAGTGCGGTGGCGACCCGGCGGATCAGGCGCATGCCTCCTCGAGGGCGTCGATGACCGCCCCGGGAACGTCGAAGCCCATCTGGGCGGTGATCTCGACCATGCAGGTGGGGCTGGTGACGTTGATCTCGGTGAGCCGGTCACCGATCACGTCGAGGCCGACGATCAGCAGGCCACGGGCCCACAGGATGGGGGCCAGATGTTCGGCGATGGCGCGCTCTCCGTCGGTCAGCGGCATGGCCACGCCGCGGCCGCCAGCGGCCAGGTTGCCGCGGGTCTCGCCGGCCATGGGGATGCGCGCCAGGCTGTAGGGGATGACCTTGCCGCCGATGATCAGGACGCGCTTGTCGCCGCCCGAGATGGCCGGCAGGTAGGCCTGGGCCATGATGGTGCGGCGTTCGTCCTGGGTGAGGGTCTCGATGATGACGTTGCGGTTGGGGTCGTCGGCCCGCACCCGGAAGATCTGGCTCCCGCCCATGCCGTCGAGGGGCTTGAGGATGGTGTCGCTGTGGGCATCGATGAAGGCGTTGATGTCCACGGCCGCGCGGGCCACCCGGGTGGCCGGCGTGAACTGCGGAAACTCGGTGATGGCGAGCTTCTCGGAGTGGTCGCGGATCGACCGGGGGTGGTTGAAGACCCGGGCGCCGGCCTGGGCGGCCCGCTCGAGCAGCCAGGTGGCGGTGACGTATTCGAAGTCGAAGGGGGGGTCCTGACGCATCAGCACCGCATCGAAGGCGGTGAGGGCCTGCACGCTCTCCTCACCGGCCACGTACCAGGCGTGGTCGTCATCGGTGGGGGTGAGGGCGAGGGCCCGCGCGGAGACCACACCCCCTTCCCAGATCAGGGCCTCCCGGCGGATGGCGAAGATCTGGTGTCCCCGGCGGGCGGCGGCCCGCATCATGGCGATGCTGGAGTCCTTGTAGGCCTTGAGCTGGTCGAGGGGGTCGAGGATGAAGGCGAATTTCATGGCCGTTCCGGGTGAGGCGATTGGCGGGAGCGATGGGCCGGGCAGGGCGGTGAAGACCGCCCTGCCGGTGGCGATCAGGCGGCGGCTTCTTCGAGCACGGCAGGCTCGGTGGCCTCGATCTCGATGGCCGCGGCGAGCAGGGCCAGGCGGGCCACCACGCCGTAGGCGTAGAAGCGGTTGGGCGGCGCGTCGGGCCCCTGGTTGCAGTCGGGCAGGCTGCAGGGGGCTTCGAAGGCCAGCGGCTCGAAGTGCATGCCCGGCGCGTTGAGGTTCTCGTCACGGCCGCGCTGGGTGTGCACCCGATAGAAGCCGCCCACGACGTAGTGATCCATCATGTATACGACCGGCTCGGCGACGGCGTTATTGACCGTCTCGAAGGTGTGTACGCCCTCCTGGATGATCACGTCGTGGACTTCCAGACCTTCCTTGACGACGCTCATCTTGTTGCGCTGCTTGCGGTTGAGGCCGATCAGCTCGGAGGCGTCCTTGACCGTCATCACGCCCATGCCGTAGGTGCCGGCATCGGCCTTGACGACCACGAAGGGCTCGTCCTCGACCTCGTATTCCTTGTACTTGGCGCGGATGTTGTCGAGCATCGCGGCGACCTTGTCGGCCAGTTCCTGCTCGCCGGTGCGGGCGTGGAAGTCCAGCCCTGAACAGGTGTCCCAGGCGGGGTTGATGCGCCACGGGTCGATGCCGATGGCGGTGCCGAAGTCGCGGGTCACGCTGTCGTAGGCGGCGGCGTGGTTGGACTTGCGGCGGGAATGCCAGCCGGCGTGCACCGGGGGGATGACCCACTGGTCGTGCAGGTCCTTCAGCTGCGCCGGGATGCCGGCGGAGAGGTCGTTGTTGAGCAGTACCGCACAGGGGTCGAAGTCCTTGAGGCCGAGGCGGCGGCCGTGGCGTTCGAGGGGCTCGAGGGTCAGGCTGCTGCCGTTGGCGAGCTCGACCACGGTGGGTTCGGTGATCTCGGGCAGCAGGCTGCCGAGGCGCACCTCCAGGCCGGTCAGGCGCAGGATGGACACCAGCTTGGCCACGTTCTGCAGGTAGAACTGGTTGCGGGTGTGGTTCTCGGGGATCAGCAGGATGGAGCGGGCGCCGACGCAGATGCGCTCGATGGCGGCCTGGGCTGCCTGCACGCACAGGGGCATGAAGGCGTCGTTCAGGTTGTTGAAGCCACCCGGGAACAGGTTGAGGTCTACCGGCGCGAGCTTGAAGCCGGAGTTGCGCAGGTCGGTGGAGCCGTAGATGGGGGGCAGGTGCTCCTGCCACTGGGTGCGCATCCAGCGTTCGATGGCACAGGCATTGTCGAGGAAATGGCGTTCCAGCTCCAGCAGGGGGCCGGTGAGCGCGGTGGTGAGATGGGGAACCATGGGACCTCGCGAACTGTTCTCGGATGGGCGGTGCGTCGGGGTGCCCGACGGAAGGGAGTGCGTCGTGGACCTGCGCTGCCCGTGTTTGTTCGCGGGATGTTACACCATCCGCCGGGAAGCCCCTTCAGGCGGTGTTCCCCGTGACGGGGCGGGGTGGGGGCAGAAAGCTGCGGAAGCGGGCCGGCAGGGGGGCGTTCTCGAGGCTGCGCTGGGTGAACAGATAGCGCCCGTCGCAGATAAAGCCCAGGTCCTGCCAGTCCACCTCGTTGAGGGCGTCGCGGAAGGCTTCCAGGTCGATCGCCGGGTCGTGGGGAAAGATGCCCAGCACTGCGCCGTCGAAGTTCGGGCAGGGGTGGATGAAGAAGGGCTGCGGACGACGCGTCTTGGTATTGACGTAGAGGCGCGGGGCGTCAGTCTGCGGGTAGCCGCGACCCCATTGCCACCAGTTGCTTTCGTCGAAGCGGCGGATGCGCCGCGCCAGCAGGCGGGCCTTGTGGGGCAGCAGGGCGTCGGGGGGCGGGTCATCGGGCCCGACCCAGATCATCCGGCGGGTCTGGCCGGTGCGCACGGTGGCGGAGCTGACGAAATCCCGGGTGCCGGCGGTGGCGCTGGCGAACACCGGATCCGCCCCTGAGACCGCGCCCACCCGCACGCTGGCCACGTCGGCCAGCGCCAGGCTGTATTCCCACCGGGAGAACAGCAGATGCCCGGCGCACTCGGAGAAGTGCCGGTGCACCCACGGCAGGTGCTCCAGGCTGTGGCTGAGGTCGTCGCTCTGGCCGAGGTGGGCGCAGGCCGTGCGGTGGCCGGTGTCGCTCAGCTCGAAACGCCAGATCAGGCAGTTCGGTACGGCATCGGCGAAGACCCGCGCGTCGCCCAGGTCGATGGCGTGGGTGATGGTGCCGCTGGCATGCAGCAGGCGGTTGAGGTTGCGGGCGCTGGTGGACTTCAGGAAATCGCGCGGAGTGATGAAGATCAGTTCGCCGCCGGGGGCCAGGTGGCGCAGGCATTTCTCGATGAAGAAGAGGTACAGGTTGCTGCGCCCGTCGAAGCCGTCGCGGCGCAGCAGGGCCCGGGTGGAGGGCGAGATGTCCTGGTAGCGCACATAGGGCGGGTTGCCGATCACGGTGTCGAACTTCTCGCTCTCCGGATAGGCGAAGAAGTCCATGTTGAGCGCGCCGGCCGGGCATTGCCGGGGGTCGAGCTCGATCCCCACCGCATGGTGCAGGTGACGCAGGAAGGCGCCGTCACCGCAGGACGGCTCCAGGACCCGGCCCGAATTGCGGCGCAGGCGCAGCATGCAGCGCACGATGCGTTCAGGGGTGAAGACCTGGCCGAGGGCGGAGGCCGCAATGTCGAACGCGGCGGGGATCGCTGGAGTGGAGGCTGCGGGCATCAGGGTGGAGGGGGCAGAGGCTGCGGCATTGTGCAGGAAGTCGTTGCGGGCGGGTAGCCCCTGCCGCCGTGGGCGGCTGGCAGGCCTGGCACCGTGATTCCGAAAAACACCGGGAAGCTTGTTAATCAAGGTTTCGCGGGATGCTTCGGATAATCCGTTTGTGATAAATGTGTATGCCAAATGAAAATAAAGTGGCGGCCTGCCGCGGTCGCACTAACTACGGCAACCATGGTTTCTGAACAATTCGAGCGTGATTTTTCCTTGCCCCTCGTGATGAGGGGCAGGCACATTCTGGCAAGGAAGTTCTCTGTGACGGTGCAGGACATCACCCTGGCCGAGGCGCTGGGTGGCGCGGACGAAGAGAGCTTTTCCCTTGCCAGGCTGCCCGCCCACTGTGCGGGCAGCCTGCTCTGCAACCTCCCCGATCCAGGCTGGAGGACCCACACGGTCCACGACGACCGGATCGCCTGCGTGCTGTCGAGGGACACCTGGCATTACCTCTCGCTGGCGGGTAGCTTCGAGGGTTTCATGGCCAACCGTTACTCCGCGAAGAGTCGTGAGTCTTTCGAGCGCGAGGAGATCCGTCTCACCGTCCGCTGTGGCGGTGGGCTGCGTCTGCGCGAATTCCGGGATGCGGCCGGCGGGATGGGGGATTTCCTCAAGGCCGTGGCGCGCATCCACGCGGTGTGCGCCACGCCGCTGCCTGGCCTGTTCGAGCAGGATCGGCGGCGGCCCGCCCGGGATGGGCGCGGCTATGTGCTGTTTGCCGCGGATGAGCCTGTCGCTTATCTGCGCCTCGGTCGTGTGGATGACACCCTGTGTTACGCCGGGGCCGGGGAGCGGGACGACTATCGCAGCGTGTCGGCGGGAACCGTGCTGCATCTGCAGGTGATCCGGCGCCTGTTCGAGGATGGGGAGTGTCGCTACCTGGATTTCCGTCCCGGTGACAGCGAGATCAAGCGGCAGTTTGCCAATGCAGCCCTGCGCAGCGCCGTACTTTTGAACCTTCGGCCGACCCTCCTGAACCGGGCCTGGCTGGCGGCCTTCGTGGCCAGCCGGAGGGCTCCCGCAACCCGTTCCGGTGCGGGCCCCGTGCCCGGTCGGTTGGCGTTGCGGGGGGCCTTGTCCGGCACCGGCTGAGACGCCGGGGCACGCTCAGTCGGCGAGGAACAGCATCAAGAGCTCATTGAGGAAGCGCCGGCCCTTCAGGGTCGGGCGCAGTGTGTCGCTATCGGTCTCGACCAAGCCCTGGCGCCGGGCCTGGACCAGACCGGCCTCGGCGGCCTCGAGCGGCAATCCGGTGCGCTCGGCGAACAGGCGCAGTGGGAAGCCCTGGTTCAGGCGCAGGGCGTTCATCATGAACTCGAAGGGCAGATCCTGGGCATCCAGGCTGCGCCGGTCCTGCACGAATGCGCCGCTGTCCCGGGCTGCCAGGTAGGCGGCCGGGTGGCGCGGCCGGGTCTCCCGCACGATGCCCTCGTGGGACGAGAGCTTGCCGTGGGCCCCTGCGCCGATCCCCAGGTAGTCGCCGAAGGTCCAATAGTTGAGGTTGTGGCGGCACTCCCGGTGGGGGCGGGCGAAGGCCGAGGTCTCGTAGTGGATGTAGCCCGCCTCACCGAGGCACGCCTCGATGCGTTCCTGCATGTCGGCGGAGCTGTCCGGGTCGGGGACTTCGGGCGGGTTGGCGGCGAAGGCGGTGTTCGGCTCCAGGGTCAGGTGGTAGCAAGACAGATGCTGGGGGCCGAGGGCCAGGGCGGTGGCCAGGTCGGCCTCTGCTTCCGCCAGGCTCTGGCCCGGCAGGGCGTACATCAGGTCGAGGTTGACCGCTTCAAAATGGTTGAGCGCAGCCTCGGCCGCGGCAATGGCGTCCTGGCGGCCGTGGATCCGGCCGAGGGCCTGGAGGTGTCCGTCGTGGAAGCTCTGGATGCCCACCGACAGGCGGTTGATGCCGGCCTGCCGGAAGGCGGCGAAGCGGCCCGCGTCCACCGTGCCCGGGTTGGCTTCGAGGGTGATCTCGGCCATCGGATCCAGGAGTACCCGCATGCGCACGGCGGTGAGCAGCTCGTCGAGCCCCTCGGGGCTGATCAGGCTCGGTGTGCCGCCGCCGATGAAGATGCTGTGGACGCGGCGTCCCCAGATCTGCGGCAGTGCGCTTTCCAGGTCTGCGATCAGCGCGGCGACGTAGGCGGCCTCAGGTATGCCCTCGTCCTTGACGGCGTGGGAGTTGAAGTCGCAGTAGGGGCACTTGCGCACGCACCACGGAAAGTGGATGTACAGCGACAGGGGCGGCGAGGCGCTGAGGGTGGGCTGCCAGCCGCCCGCCTTGGGGGCGGCGGCCTTCGGCGTGATCGGAATGATCCGGGGTTCGGACATGGGGGCGCTCAGGTAGGCTCGGCGCGGAGGCGGTCGAGTAGCTGGCGGAAGGCATTGCCCCGGTGGGACAGCATGTTCTTGAGTTCGGCGGGGATCTCAGCCGCGGTCTGTTCCAGATCGGGCACGAAGAACAGCGGGTCGTAGCCGAAGCCGGCGGCGCCCCGCGGTGCATCCAGGATTTCGCCGTGCCATTCGCCGCAGGCGATCAGGGGCTGCGGGTCGTCGGCGTGACGGAGGAGGGCCAGCGCGCAATAGAAGCGGGCCCGCCGGTTGGTCTGTCCGGCCAGCCTTTCGAGCAACAGGGTGTTGTTGCGCTGGTCGGACTTGGGTTCTCCGGCAAAGCGGGCCGACAGCACGCCCGGGGCGCCGCCGAGGGCCTCGACGCACAGCCCGGAGTCATCCGCCAGGGCCGGCAGGCCGGTCGCGCGGGCTGCGTGCCGGGCCTTGGCGATGGCGTTTTCAAGGAAGCTGGGGTGGGGCTCCTCGGCTTCGCTGACGTTGAAGACCGATTGGGGGAGCACCTCGATGCCCAAGGGGGCGAGCAGGGCGGAGAGCTCCTTGAGCTTGCCGGCGTTGCCGCTGGCGAGAACGAGTTGTTTCATGGCGGGCCTCGCTGTGCAGATGGCTCGGTGGTTCGGGTGGTTCAGGCAGGGATGCCGAGCGCCTTTTTCTGTTCGACGACGAGTTGGGCGATGCCGGCGCCGGCAAGTTCCAGCAGGCTGTCGAGCTCCGCGCGGGAGAAGGGGCTGCCTTCGGCGGTGCCCTGCACTTCGACGAAGCCGCCGCTGCCGGTCATCACCACGTTCATGTCGGTCTCGCAGTCCGAGTCTTCAGGATAGTCGAGGTCCAGCACCGGCGTGCCCTTGTAGATGCCCACCGAGATGGCGGCGACGAAGTCGCGCATCGGATTGGCGGCCAGCTTGCCGGCCTTGACCAGGCCGTCGAGGGCTTCATGCACGGCGATACAGGCGCCGGTGATGGAGGCGGTGCGAGTGCCGCCGTCGGCCTGCAGGACATCGCAGTCGATGGTGATCTGGCGTTCCCCCAGGGCTTCCATGTCCACCACGGCGCGCAGGCTGCGGCCGATCAGGCGCTGGATCTCCTGGGTGCGCCCGCTCTGCTTGCCCTTGGCGGCCTCCCGCGGGCTGCGGGTGTGGGTGGAGCGCGGCAGCATGCCGTACTCGGCGGTCAGCCAGCCCTGGCCCTTGCCACGCAGGAAGGGCGGGACGCTCTCTTCCACGCTGGCGGTGCACAGCACGCGGGTGTCGCCGAATTCGATCAGGACCGAACCTTCAGCGTGCCGGGTGAAGCCGCGGGTGATGCGGACCGGGCGGAGTTGGTCGGGCGTGCGGCCGCTCGGGCGGGCCGGGGAGGAGGCGGATTGGGTCATGGTATGGGGCGCTGCTTGGCGATGGATGGGGTGGCCCCGGCGAGCGCAGGGGCGGACGGCGGGCCGGGCAAGGCCCGCCGGGGCTACTTGAACTTGTGGATGGCGGCGTTGATTTCGCGGATGGCGCGTTCGATCTCGTCTTCGCTGAGATCTTCCTGGTCGCCCCGCTTGTTGCGTCCGAAGCCCTCCATCTGGGTCGTGAAGGCGTCGGCGGGCATGGTGCGGGTCGACACGGTGTCGGGGATGTCCTCCTGGTGATCGTCGTGCCAGGTCATGGCGATCAGGGACATGTTGTCGCACTGAGCGCCGCCCAGGGTCTCGGCTGCGTTCATCAGCGCGGGCACCGCGTCCATGACCCGGCCGTCGGCCAGGGTACGCACCAGCTCATCGGTCTCGAGGGGGCCCCAGACGCCGTCCGAGCAGATGGCCAGGACGTCGCCGTTCATCAGGGGCGTGCCCCGCGAGAATTCGATCTGGGGCGGGTGGCTGCCGCCCAGGCAGCTGAAGATCCGGTTGCGTCCCGGGTGCGAGGCGGCGGCTTCGGCGTCGAGCAGGCCCTGGTCGAGCATCAACTGCACGCGCGAGTGGTCACGGGTCTGGGCCAGCAGGCGGCCGCGTCGGATCAGGTAGAGGCGTGAATCGCCGGCATGGGCCCAGTGGGCCACGCCATCCTGGATCAGACAGGCCACGATGGTGGTGCGCGGGATGTCCGACAGGTTCTTGTCGAAGGCGTAGTCGAGAATCGCGTGATGGGCATTGCTCAGCACCCGCGACAGGAACAGCACCGGGTCGGCCACCTTGGGGCGGGCTTCCTGCTGGAAGGACTGGGCGATGAACTGCACGGAGATCTGGGCCGCGATCTCACCGTAGAGGTGGCCACCCATGCCGTCGGCCAGCACCAGCAGCAGGGCGTCGCGCGTGTAGGAGTAGGCCACGCGGTCCTGGTTGGTGCGACGCTTGCCGATCCGGCTTTCCTGGAAAATGGTGAATCTCATGTACGACCCATCATGGTTTTGATGCGGGAGCCCAGTCCTTCGAGCCAGCTCTTCTGCTGGGGCGGCGCTTCCCGGTGGCGCTGGGCCAGGACCTTCTGCAAGGCAAAGCAGCTCTGGGGGCGCTTCAGGGGGTCCAGCTGGAGGCACCAGTCGATCGTCGCCAGGAAGTGGGGGGAGTATTCGCCCGCCCAGGCCTTGACGGCGGGTTCGACCGTATCGTGTTTGATGCGTTCGTCCGAACGCTGCGGGGATGTGCCAGCCAGGCACGCGTACATGCTGGCGCCTACGCTGTAGATGTCGCTCCACGGGCCGAGCGAGTCGCGGTTGCCGAACTGCTCGGGCGAGGCGAAGCCGGGGGTGTACATCGGCTTCAGGATGGGGGTGTCGGACATCAGGGTCTGGCGGGCCGCGCCGAAGTCCAGCAGCACCGGCGTGCCGTCGTTGCGCAGATAGATGTTGGACGGCTTGATGTCGAGGTGCAGCAGCTTGTGGGAATGGACTTCGCGCAGGCCGTTGAGCATGCGGGTGAATACACCGCGGATGAAGCGCTCGCTGACGCCGCCCTTCTTGCCCTTGTTCTTCTGGATGTAGTCGTGGAGCGTCCGGCCGCGCTCGAACTGCATCACCATGTACACGGTGCCGTTGGCGCGGAAGAAGTTGAGCACCCGGACCACGTTGGGGTGCACCAGCTTGGCGAGCGCCCGCCCTTCCTCGAAGAAGCACTTCATGCCATAGCGGAAAGCGCCCTGGTGGGCCTCGGTGACATGGGGGGTTACCTCACCCTCGCTCCGCAGCGCCAGCGAATTGGGCAGGTATTCCTTGATGGCGACCGGGGTGCCATCCTGGTCATAGGCCAGGTAAACGATGGAAAAACCGCCCAGCGACAACTGTCGCTCGACCCGGTAATGGTCAAGCTGGAATCCGGAGGGAAGGGCGCAGTTTTGTTGAGTGGCCATCGGGCGGAGCGCTACACTTCGACTTTTGGTGGTGTTCGGGGGTGCTAGTTTACCCTTGGATTGCCGCGCTATCTCGGGAAAAACAGGATGATTCACAGCATGACGGGTTTCGCCGTCCAGACCCGCGATCTGGGCCGCGTTGCCTTGCACCTTGAACTGCGGAGCGTGAATTCCCGCTACCTCGACCTCGCCTTCCGCATCAACGATGACCTGCGCCAGGCCGAACCGGCCCTGCGGGAGGCCATCACCGGCCGGCTCAGCCGCGGCAAGGTTGAGATCCGCTTCAATCTGCAGACGAAGGATAGCGCACCTCGAGACCTGTCGATCAACGCTGCGCTGCTGGAGCAGCTGGGCACCGCCCAGGCCGCGATCCAGGCGGCCCTGCCCGCAGCGGCGCCGCTCAGCGTCGGTGAGGTGCTGCGCTGGCCGGGCATCCTGGCGGATGACAGCCTGGGCTTCGACGCCCTGCAACCCGAGATCGGTCCGCTGATCCGCGCGGCGTTGGACGAGCTGGTCGCCAGCCGCCGCCGCGAGGGGGAGAAGCTGGCCGAGATGATCCGTGGCCGCATCCTCCGCATGCGCGAACTGGTGGCGACCGTCCAGCCCCGCGTGCCGGCGCTGGTCGCCGAGTATCAGGAGAAGCTGGCCACCCGCCTGCGCGACGCGGCGGCGACCCTGGACGAGGACCGCATCCGCCTGGAAGTGGGCCTGTTCGCCCAGCGGGTGGACGTGGCCGAAGAGCTGTCCCGGCTGAGCACCCACCTGGACGAGGTCGAGCGCATCCTGAAGGCCGGCGGCTCGGCCGGCAAGCGCCTCGACTTCCTGATGCAGGAGCTCAACCGCGAAGCCAACACCCTCGGCTCCAAGGCCATGGCGGCCGACATGACGGCGGTGGCCGTCGAACTGAAGCTGGCCATCGAGCAGATGCGCGAGCAGGTGCAGAACATCGAGTGATGCCGGCAGGAGGGGCGGGTTCCCTGCTCCTCCTGCCCCGAAGCCGGGCCGGTAGCCGGGTGGGGCCACGCCGCCATGAAAGCTGGCACAGCCGCGCAGGTTGGTTTGAGGCAGGCCGACATCCTGGCCTGGCAGGGGGAGTTTGACGCCGGGCGCTACGCAGAGGCGGCGGTGCGCGCCCAGGCTCTCGTTGATACCTGCCCCGGGGATGCCCGGGCCTGGCAGCTGCTCGGACTCGCGCTCAGCTTCTCGGGCGGCGGCACCCGGGCGTTGGAGTGCCTGGATACGGCCGCCCGTCTGGATCGCACGGATCCGTCGGTTTGGGATGCCTTGGGCGTTGTGCGCATGCGGGTCGGAGATCATGCCGAGGCCGCCCGTGCCTTCCGTCGTAGTCTGCAGCTGGCCCCAGGCAGTGCCTCGATCTGGATGAATGCATCCCAGAACGCGCTGGCCGGCGGCGCCTCATCCGATGCGCTCCGTTATGCCGCGCGGGCGGTGGTCATCGATCCACTCCTGGCCCATGCCCATTTTGCCCTTGGCAATGCGCTGCACGCCTGCGGTCGCAGTCAGGAGGCCGTGGCCTCGTTGCAGGAGGCCTTGCGACTCGCGCCAGGCTTGGCGATCGCCCACCAGAGCCTGGGTAATGCGCACCAGGCGCTGGGGCAGCTCCAGGCTGCGGTGGCCTGCCAGCAACGGGCCCTGGAGTGGGCGCCGGGGCTGGTTTCGGCCCGCATCAACCTGTCGGCGCTGCACTGTGCGCTCGGTGATACCACCGCAGCGATCCGCGAGGCGCGCCTGGCCCTGGACGTGGAGCCGGCCTCCTCCCATGCGTGGAGCAACCTGCTGTATGCCCTGGTCCATGACGAGTCGGCGAGTCCGGATGAGATCGATATCGCTCATCGGGATTTCGGACGCCAGATCGAGGCGCGTGTCGGCCTGCCCTCCGGCGGCTGGCGGGTTTCGCCCGATCCCGGGCGGCCTCTGCGGCTGGGCTTTGTCTCGGCCGACCTGCGCGACCACCCCGTAGCCCATTTCCTGCGGCCGGTATGGCGGGAGCTCGATCATGCGCAGTTCCAGGTCGTTGCCTTTTCGACGAGCCCGCTGCGGGATGCCGTGACGGACGCCCTGCGCACCGACTGCGATGAATGGCACGAGGTGTCGAATTGCTCCGATCTGGAGCTCGATGCCCGGGTGCGCGAGTGCCGCGTGGATATCCTGTTCGACCTGTCGGGGCATACCGCCGGTAACCGTCTGGCGGTTTTTGCACGCAAGCCGGCGCCCCTGCAGGTCACCTGGCTGGGCTATCCGGGCAGCACCGGCCTGGTGGCCATGGATTTCCGGCTGGTGGATGCTACCCAGGCGCCGCCGGGGCGTTTCGATGCGGGCTTCTCCGAGCGGCTGCTGTACCTGCCCTACGCCAATGTCTTCGATCCACCGGGCAGTCTGCCGGCGGTGGCGCCGCTGCCCGGTTTGGACAAGGGGTTCGTGACCTTTGGCAGCTTCAACCGGCCGAACAAGATCTCCGACGCAACCCTCGCTTTGTGGGGGCACGTGCTGCGTGCGCTGCCCGATGCTCACTTGTTGATCGGTGCAGTGTCTGACGAGACGGTGGCCGAGCGTCTCCGCGACCGCCTTGCACAGGAAGGCGTTGACGCCGGGCGCCTGAGCTTCCGTGGACGCTTGTCCCTGGCCGACTATCTGAGTTTGCACGGCGAGGTGGATCTGGCCCTCGATACGCAGCCCTTTTCCAGCGGCACCACGGCCAACTTCGCGTTGTGGATGGGTGTGCCGACCCTGACCCTGAGCGGCGAGCGCTTTGTCCAGCGCTTGTGCGCCAGCCGCATGGCCGCGGCCGGTCTGGGGGATTTCATCGCCGAGACCCCCGAGGAGTTCGTCGCGCTGGCCTGCCGCTGGGCGGCGGCGCCGGCCGAGCTGGCGGCCCTCCGTGGCGGGCTGCGGGCCCGCATGCAGGCTCAGGCCGAGCGTCAGCCGGCGGAGCTGGTGCGGGCCCTCGAGGCCCAGTTGAGGCAGGCCTGGCGGCAGTTCTGCCAGGGCCGGGAGGGGGCGGGAGCATGACGATCCTGTTGATGACTGGCAACTGGTCTCCGTCGCTGGCGCATCGGGCGCGCCTGGAGCAGCTGGCCGGCGTGGGGCGGGTCGTGGTGGCCGGTGATGAGGCAGAGGCCCTCCGCGCAGCCGAGACCGCGGAGGTCATCATCGGCCATCGTTACCTGCGGCAGGTACTGGCGCATACCCCCAGGCTCGCCTGGGTCCAGACATCGGCGGCCGGGGTGGATCAGCTGCCGGTTGCCGAGCTGGTGCGGCGCGGCGTGGTGCTGACCCGCAATCCGCTCAACTCGGAAGCCATCGCCGTGCATGTACTGGCCCTGCTGCTGGCCCTGGTACGCCGCCTGCCGGAGACCCTGGATGCCCAGCGGCAGGGGCGTTGGGCCCCGCCGCCGGTCATGCGGGCGCTGCCGCGGCAGGTTCTGCTGATGGGGTTGGGGGCCATCGGCCAGGCCCTGGCGCCGCGTCTGCGCGGCCTGGGGATCAGGGTCCTGGGGTGTGCCCGTCGAGGCACGCCGGCGCAGCGGGCTCTGTGCGATGAGTTCGTGCCGGCGGTGGAGTGGCGTGATGCCCTGCCAGCCTGCGACGGCCTGATCCTGGCCCTGCCGCTGGACTCCCAGACTGCAGGCATGGTCGATGCCGCCGTGCTGGGCCGCCTGGCACCCGGCGCGCTGTTGATAAACGTGGCCCGGGCCGGGCTGATCGACCCGCCGGCTCTGCTGGCAGCGCTCGAGAGCGGACAGCTCGGTGGTGCGGCACTCGATGTGCTGGACCCGGTGCCGCCCCCGGATGCTTCGCTATGGCGTACGCCCGGCCTGATCATCACTCCCAAGGTGGCGGCCTATCATCCGTCCATGCAGCGGGATTTCGAAGCGTTCACGGAGCGGCAGCTCAGTGCCTATCTGCGGGGCCTGCCGCTCGAGGCCTCGGTGGTAGCCCGGGAGGAGATGGCGTGACCTATGGCGAGCGCTTCGTGCTGACCCTGTTCACCCGCGATGCGGACCTTGCCACAGAGGCCGACCGGGCGGGTGTAGACCGTATCGGTGTCGACCTGGAGAGGCTGGGCAAGGACGTGCGCCAGGGCGGGCTGGCAACCTGGATCTCCGATCACGACGAGACCGACCTGATGACGCTGGCGGCCCGGATTCCGGGGCGGCGCCTGTTTGCTCGCTGCAATCCGATCCACCCTGGCTCCGGGGCCGAGATCGAGCGCCTGCTGGCCAGCGGGGTGGCAACCATCATGCTTCCATTTTTCCGGAAGGCAGCGGAGGTGGAGCGTTTTGTGGAGCTGGTGGCGGGGCGGGCCCACCCCGTGCCCTTGCTGGAGACCGCCGAGGCGGCCGCTGATGTCGAGGCGCTGTGCCGCATTCCGGGTCTGTCCGAGATCCACGTAGGGCTGAATGACCTGCGCCTGTCCCTGGGCTGGCCGACCCACTTCCATGTGCTGGTGTCCGGGCTGCTCGAGCGCCTGGCGGAGCAGATCCTGGGCGCGGGACATCGGCTGGCGATTGGTGGCGTGGGGCGTGCGGGGGATGACCGTCTACCGATCCCCTCGGATCTGGTGCTGGCCCAGTACCCGCGCCTGGGGGCCACCGGGGCGCTGGTGTCACGCGCTTTCTTTGCCGGACAGGAGGCGCCAGACCTGGTACGGGACATCACCGCGTTGCGGGCGCGCCTGGACGAGTACGCCGCCTGTACGGCGGCCTGGTTGGCCGCCCGGCGTCGCGAGCTGGCCCGCCATGTCGGTGCGCCGGAGGCCTGAGTCGCGCCGGTGCTGGTTTCCGGGCGGTGGCGCTGGCAGAATGCCGTGCTCCGCCCGATTCTGAACCCGTCCAGACACGCCATGCCCGGAACCCTCTTCATCGTCACCGCGCCCTCGGGCGCCGGCAAGACCACCCTCGTCAGCGGCCTGCTCGCCCGTGATCCGCTGGTCAGCCTGTCCGTGTCCTATGCCACCCGCGCGCCGCGCGCGGGTGAGGTCGACGGCCAGCACTATCACTTCGTGGATGTCCCGACCTTCCGCGCGTTGCGCGACAAAGGTGAATTCCTCGAATGGGCCGAGGTCCATAACAACTATTACGCCACCTCCAAGACCTGGCTGGAGTCTCAGATCGCTTCAGGCAAGGACATCCTGCTTGAGATCGACTGGCAGGGCGCGCAGCAGGTGCGCAAGGTGTTCCCCAAGGCGGTTGGCGTGTTCATCCTGCCGCCCTCGGTCGAGGAGCTGGAGCGTCGTCTGCGTGGCCGGGGCACCGACAGCGAGGAGGTCATCGCCCGCCGCGTGCTGGGAGCCCGGGGAGAGATGCGCCATGTGGCGGAGTTCGACTACGTTATAATCAACGAAGACCTGTCCGCGGCCCTTGATGATCTGGTGGCCGTGGTACGGGCGTCCCGGCTTCGCTACGCCAACCAGGAGGCACGCAAGCCGGAGTTTTTCCATTACCTGGAACAGGACTGATATGGCCCGCGTTACTGTCGACGACTGTCTCAAACGAATCCCCAACCGCTTCCAGCTGACCCTGGCTGCGACCTATCGTGCCCGCCAGCTGACCGCCGGCGCCACCCCCCAGGTGGATCTGGACCGCCACGACAAGGACAAGCCCACCGTGATCGCCCTGCGCGAGATTGCCGCCGGCAAGGTGGGTACCGAAGTCCTCAACCGCGGCCAGGCCTGACGGCCGCCCCGCGAGAGAGTGATGCCATGGAATCCGCCGCTCCGATCCCGGTCAGTGCCAGCGGCGTTTTCCAGCCTCCTCCTTGCTCCGTGCTGCCCCTCGATTTCGGGCAGCTGCGAGCGCAGGTGGCGACTTACCTGCGGCCGGAGGACATAGGCCGCATCGAAGCGGCCTACCATTTTTCCGCCGACGCCCATCAGGGGCAGCTCCGCAAGAGCGGCGAACCCTACATCTCCCATCCCGTCGCCGTCGCCGAGATCCTCGCCGGCTGGCACCTGGACTCCCAGGCCCTGTGTGCGGCACTGCTGCACGACGTGATGGAAGACACCCACATCACCAAGGCCGAGATCGCCGAGCGTTTCGGGCGGACCACGGCCGAGCTGGTGGATGGGGTGTCCAAGCTCGACAAGATCGAATTCCAGTCCCAGGAAGAGGCCCAGGCCGAGAACTTCCGCAAGATGCTGCTGGCCATGGCCAGCGATCTGCGGGTGATCCTCATCAAGCTGGCCGACCGTCTGCACAACATGCGGACCCTCGACCACATGCGCCCCGACAAGCGTCGCCGCATCGCCCGGGAAACCCAGGAGATTCACGCCCCCATCGCCAACCGCCTGGGGCTCAACAGCCTCTACCGCGAGTTGCAGGAGCTGGCCTTCAAGCACCGCTACCCGATGCGTTTCGCGGTGCTGTCCAAGGCCATCCTGGCCGCGCGGGGCAACCGCCGCGAGGTGGTCGGCAAGATCCTGCAGGCCATCGAGGAGCGCCTGCCCCAGTGGAACATCGAGGCCGAGGTGCGGGGCCGCGAGAAGCACCTCTACAGCATCTACCGCAAGATGTCCGAGAAGCGCCTGAGCTTCTCCCAGGTGCTCGACATCTACGGCTTCCGGGTCATCGTGCCCGACATCCAGACCTGCTACCGGGCCTTGGGCGCGCTGCACGCCCTCTACAAGCCGGTGCCGGGCAAGTTCAAGGACTACATCGCCATTCCCAAGGCCAATGGCTACCAGTCCCTGCACACCACCCTGATCGGCCCCTTCGGCACGCCGGTCGAGGTCCAGATTCGCACCCATGAGATGAACCACATCGCCGAGAGCGGTGTGGCCTCCCACTGGCTGTACAAGGAAGACGAGAAGACTCTCACCGAGCTGCAGCACAAGACCCACAGCTGGCTGCAGTCCCTGCTCGAACTGCAATCCACCTCGGGTGACTCCAGCGAGTTCCTGGAGCACGTGAAGGTCGATCTCTTCCCCGGCGAAGTGTATGCCTTCACCCCCAAGGGCAAGATCTTCGCCCTGCCGCGGGGGGCCACCGTGGTGGACTTCGCCTACGCCGTGCATACCGACGTGGGCAACCGCTGCGTGGCCGGCCGCATCAATGGTGAGCTGATGCCTCTGCGCACCGAGCTGCACAACGGCGACCAGATCGAGATCATCACCGCCGCCCATGCCAGCCCCAATCCGGCCTGGCTGAGTTATGTGCGCACCGGCAAGGCACGTGCACAGATCCGGCATTTCCTCAAGAACGCCCAGCAGGAAGAGGCCTCGACCCTCGGCGAGCGCCTGCTCAACCAGGCCTTGCGGCCCCATGGTCTGACCCTGGGGCAGGTCAGCATGTTCGCCTGGGACCGCTTCCTCAAAGAGTTCACCCTCAACAACCGCCGCGAGCTGATGACCGACATCGGCCTGGGGCGCCGCCTGCCGGCCATCGTGGCGCGGCGTCTGGCCGAGATCCAGGACGTGGAGTCCGGCCGAGCCGACGTGGTCAAGCCCAAGCCCGCCGGCGCCATCCTGATCCGTGGCACCGAGGGCGTGGCAGTGCAGCTGGCCCGCTGCTGCCGGCCGATTCCGGGCGACCCGATCGTCGGCATCATCCGCAAGGGGCAGGGCCTGGAAGTGCACATGCACGACTGTCCGCAGGCCCGCAAACTGCGCAGCGAGCGGGACCGCTGGATCGACGTGGAATGGGAGGCATCCACCGACCGCCTCTTCGACGTGACCCTGAAGCTGCTCACCCAGAACGTGCGCGGGGTGCTGGCCAAGGTGGCGAATGCCATCTCCGAGCAGGACTGCAACATCCAGAACGTCAGCACCGATGGCGATCAGGGCGCCTATTCCACCATCTACATCACGCTGCAGGTGACGCACCGGCTGCATCTGGCCAAGGTCATCCGCGGCATGCGCAACATCCCCGAGGTGGTTCGCATCAACCGCCTGAAGGGTGACCAGAAAGCCGTCTGAGGCTGATAGAATCCACGCCGCTAAAAAGGGAGATCAAAATGGCAGGTTACGAATCCGAGCACACCAAGTTCATGCGCGAATGGATGGAGAAGCACCCCGAGGAGCGCGAGGAGCAGAAGAAGGGCCGCGCCCTGTGGTGGGACAAGCCCCAGGACGCCGACACCCAGCGCCAGTACGAAGCCGGCAAGGTGCCCGCCAAGGCTTACCCCTACTCGACCGAGAGCTGATCCACCGTCTTGCTCCTCCCCAAGCTCGCCTTCATCGACGTCGAGACCACCGGCGCCAACCCGCTCACTGACCGGGTCACCGAAATCGCGATCCTGCGGGTCGAGAACGGCGAGCTGGTCGAACGCTGGTCCAGCCTGGTCAACCCGGGCGTCCCGATCCCGGCCAACATCCAGGAATTCACCGGCATCACCGATGCCATGGTGGCGGAGGCCCCGCCTTACGCGGCGGTGGCCGACCAGGTGCGGGCCCTGCTCGCCGGCTGCGTGTTCGCGGCCCACAATGCCCGCTTCGACTACGGTTTCCTGAAGAACGAGTTCCAGCGCATCGGCCAGGAGTTCGAGGCGCCGGTGCTGTGCACAGTCAAGCTGTCCCGCGCCCTGTTTCCCCAGCACTATCGCCATGGCCTCGATGCCCTCATCGAGCGGCATGGCCTGACCTGCACGGCCCGCCATCGGGCGATGGGCGATACCGAGGCGCTGCATCAGTTCGCCGGGCTGGTGGCAGGGCAGTTCGAGCGCGAGGTGCTCGACATGGCCATCACCAAGGCCATGAGGGCGCCCAACCGGCCCGCCGGCCTGCCAGAAGGTGTGCTCGAAGGCCTGCCCGAGGGGCCTGGTGTCTATCTCTTCTATGGCGAGAACGATCTGCCCCTTTACGTCGGGCGCAGCGTCAGCCTGCGCTCGCGGGTGATGGGGCATTTCTCGGGCGAGCCGCGCAAGGGCCGCGAGGCCAAGATCGCCCAGCAGGTGCGCCGGGTGGACTGGCGCGTCACCGCAGGCGAGCTGGGCGCCCAGCTCCTCGAGTCCCAGCTGCTCCGGCAGCTCAAGCCCGCCGAGAACCGTCTGCCGGCCGAGGCCGAGGCGGTGTTCGGCCTGCGCTACGATGCGGGCCGCCTGCGTGGCGCGGTGCTGTCGAGGGAGCCGCTCAATGGTGCCGATCCGCAGGTCTGGGGCGAGGTGTATGGCACCTTCCGGGCCCGCAAGGAAGCGGACAACGCCCTGCGCGAACTGGCGACCCTCTACAAGCTGTGCCCCCGCCGCATCGGCACCGAAGCCTGGGCCGAAGGTGCCTGCCTGGCCCATGGTGCCAGGCGCTGTGCCGGCGTCTGCGCGGGCAAGGAAAGCGCCGCCGAGCATGACCAGCGCCTGCTCAAGGTGCTGGAAAGCCTGCGTCTCAAGCGCTGGCCCTGGGCAGGGCCGGTGGCGGTGCACGAGCAGCATCCGGATACCGGCCGGGAGGCCTGGTACCTCCTCGACCACTGGTGCCTGCTGGGCAGCGCGGACGATGAGGCGGCGCTGCAGGCCTTGCAGGCCACCGCGCCTGCGGCCCGCTTCGATGTCGACATCTACCGCATCCTGCAGCGCTGGCTGGACACCCCGGCCGGCAAGGCCGCCGTCACCCCGCTCTAGGTGTTGGCGCGGGCGATCGCCCCGTTCTGCCGGCGCTCCCGCCATCCCTCCACCAGCGAATACACCGCCGGCACCACCACCAGGGTGAGCAGGGTGGAACTGATCATGCCTCCGATCACCGCGATGGCGAGGGGCTGGTTGGTCTCGTTGCCGGCGCCGAAGCCCAGGGCCGCGGGGGCCAGGGCCAGGATCACCGTGGCGGAGGTCATCAGCACCGGCCGCATGCGGATCGGGCAGGCGTTGCGCAGGGCCGCGTCCACCCGCAGGCCCTCGGCGCGGCGCTGGTTGGTGAGGTCCACCAGCAGGATGGAGTTCTTCGCCACCAGGCCGATCAGCAGCACCAGGCCGATCATCGAGTAGATGTTGAGGGTCTGGCCGGTGGCCCACAGGGCCGCCACGCCGCCGACGATGGCGAGGGGCTGGGCCAGCATCACGATGGCCGGCTGCAGGAAGCTGTTGAACTGGCTGGCCAGCACCATGTAGAGCAGGGTGAGAGCCAGGGCGAAGGTGAAGCTCATGTACTTCTGGGTCTTGCCGAACTCCTCCGCCTGGCCGATCAGCTTGATCTGGTAGCCGGTGGGCAGCAGTTCGGCTGCCGCCGCCCTGACCACCTCCACGGCCTCGCCCAGCGGCAGGGTCGGTGTAGCGTAGAAGGTGGCGGCGTATTGCAGGTCGAAGCGTCCCACCACCGCGGGTCCGAGGGCTTCCTTGAAGCTGGCCACGCTATCCAGGCGGACCAGCTGGCCGGCCTTGTTGCGCAGGAAGATCTTGGACAGGTCGGACGGCTGGGTGAAGCTGCCTTCCCGGGCCTTGACGCGGATGTCGTAGCGCTGACCGTCACCCGGCTCGTCGTTGAACTTGGCGATGTCCACGCCGCCGGTCAGCATGTTGATGGCGAGGGCCACGTCCTGGGTGCTCAGCCCGGCGTCGGCAATGCGCAGGCGGTCCGGGGCGAAGACCAGCTGCGGCAGGTCGAGCTGCAGGTCGCTGTCCATGCGGCCGAGGCCCGGCACGGTGGCCAGTTTGCGCTGCAGGGCGACCGCATGGCGGCCCAGCTCCTGCAGGTTGTCACCGGTCAGCACGAACTGCAGGGGCTCCCCGCGCTGGCCCTGGACCATCGGGTAGGGGGCGGCGAATACCCGCGCGCCGGCGATCTGGGCGAATTCCTTGCGCAGCAGGGGAATGATGTCCTGCTGCTTCACGCTGCGCTCCTCCCGCGGCAGCATGCGCACCACCACCGTGCCCTGGTTCACCTGCCCGGCGGTCCCCAGGCCGATCAGGGCGAACTCGGAGCGGACCTCCGGATGGCGGTCGAGGATCGCCTCCACCTCGCGCAGCTTGCTGTCGGTGTAGTCGATGCTGGAGCCGAGAGGTGTGCGGAGGGAGACCAGGAAGCGGCCTTCGTCCTGCTCCGGTGTGAAGGCCTTGCCCACATTGGCGAAGAAGAAGGCGCTGGAGGCCACCACGGCGAGGGTCGCCAGCAGCACACACAGGCGGTGGGTCAGGGCCCCTTCGAGCAGTCGCACATAGAGCGCGTCCATGGCCTCGAAGAGCCGGTCGAAGGCGCGGTACACCGGCCCGTGCTGCTTCTCCACCCGCAGGTAGCGGGAGCACAGCATGGGCGTGAGGGTGAGGGACACGAACAGGGACACCAGCACCCCGAAGGTCACCACCAGCGCGAAGCTGCGGAAGAATTGCCCGATGATGCCGGAGATGAAGGCCACCGGCGCAAAGATGCAGACCAGCGAGAGGGTTGCCGCCATCACCGCAAAGACCACTTCATTGCTGCCGTTGATGGCCGCCGAGACCGGGTCAGGGTCGAGTTCCTCGCGGTGGCGGAAGATGTTCTCGAGCACCACGATGGCGTCGTCCACCACCACCCCGATGAGCAGCAGCAGGGCCAGCATGGTGAGGGAGTTGAGGGTGAAGCCCGCGAAGTAGATGACCGCGATGGCCCCCATCAGGGAGACCGGGATGGCCAGCGCGATGATCAGGGTGGAGCGTACCGAGCGCAGGAAGAACCACACCACCAGCGAGGCCAGCAGGGTGCCTTCGATGAGGTGCTCCTTCAGGGAGTCCACGATCTCGAGGATGAACACCGCGTCGTTGGACACCACCGACAGGGTCATGCCCGGGGGCAGGGCGGGGCGGAGGTCCTTGTCGAGGCGTTCCTGGATGCGTTCGGTGATCGCCACGGTGTTGGCGTTGGCGATCTTCACCATGCCCAGGCCGACGGTGGTCTTGCCATTGAAGCGGGCCAGCTGGCGGTTGTCGGTGAGGCCGTCCTCGACCTCGGCCACGTCGCCCAGGCGGACCGGGGCCTTGTCGCGCCAGGCGATCACCATCTGCCGGAGTTCATCCACCTGGTGGAACTCCAGGTCCAGCTTGACCAGGCTCTCGGTCTTCTGGCCGACCACGAAGCCGCCGGCCAGCTGCACGTGCTCCCGCGCGAAGGCGTCGCTGATGTCCTGGGCGGTGATGGTGTGGGCGGCCATGCGGTCTGGCCGCAGGTTGACCCGGATCGTCCGGTCGCGGCGCCCGCCCAGGCGCACCTCACCGACGCCGTCGATGGTCTCGAGGCGCTTCTTGAGCACGTTGATGGCGTACTGGTTGAGCTGCTGCTGGGTGCGGTCGCCCTGCAGGGCCAGCCACATCACCGGCTGGGCGTTGGTCTCCACCTTGGCCACGACGGGGGGATCGACGTCCTTGGGGAGGCGCCGCAGCACCTGGTTGACCTTGGACTGGACCTCGTTGAAGGCCACATCCACCTTCTTCTCGAGGTTGAAGGTGATGTTGACCACCGAGACGCCCGGCGACGAGGTGGACTGCACGTGCTCGATGCCCGGCGTGCTGTTGATGGCCGACTCGATGACGTTGGTGATGCTCGAGTCGACGATGTCCGGGTTGGCGCCCTTGAGGGTGGTGGTGATCGAGATCACCGGGAATTCGATGTAGGGGAAGCGGTCCATGCCGATCCGCTGGTAGCCGATCACCCCGACCAGTACCAGCACGGCGCTCATCATCCACGCCAGCACGTGGCGTTTGATGGACAGTTCGGGGAGTGTCATGGCTTGCTGCCGGGAGCCGGAGCGGTGGGCTTGGCGCCCTTCACGGTGACGGGGGCCGCATCGCTCAGGAAGCCGGCCCCATCTTCGGCGAGGGTTTCGCCGGTGCTCAGGCCCTTGACGATCTCCACCAGACCGTCGCGCTTGATGCCGGCTTCAACGATGCGCTGGCTGGCCTTGCCATCGGCGATCACGTAGACCACCTTGCCTGCCGGCCGCAGCACCACGCTTTGCTCGGGGACCACCACCGCGGCGGGCTTGCTGCCGGTGATCACCGATGCATTGACGGTGCCGCCCGACAGCAGGGCGTCTTCGTTGTCCACACGGACCAGCACGTCGAGGGCCCGGCTGCTGTCGTTGATGGTCGGCTTCACGTCCTCGACGCGGCCGCGGATGACCCGGCCCGGGGCGTGGGGCAGGCTCAGCCGTACCGGTTGTCCGGCGCGGATGCGGCCGGCGGCTGATTCGGGGAAGGGCAGGTGGGCGCGCAGGACGCGGTTCGAGATCAGGCGGAACAGCGGGTCACCGACCTTGACGTAGTCGCCGACCGACACGATCTGGGTTTCGATCACGCCGTCCGTGGGGGCGAGAACCCGGGTGCGGCCGAGGTTGTTGCGGGTGGCCTGGTTGCGCGCGCGGGCCGTGGCCAGCTGGGCGCGCAGCGCGTCGCGCTGGGCCAGGCTGTCCTCCGCGCCGTTGCGGGCGATGAAGCCTTTGGCGACGAGGTCCTGCTGGCGCGCGGCAAAGCGTTCGGCCTGGGCGGCCAGGGCTTCCAGGCGGGCTATCTCGGCGGCGTCGGCGCCACCCTGGATCTCGAAATCGCTGGCATCCAGTTCGGCCAGGAGCTGGCCCTTGCGGACCCGCTCGCCGCTATGGGCCAGCACGCGGGTCACCCGACCGGCCACTTCGGCACCGATCTTCGGGTCGATCAGCGCCTCCAGGGTGCCGAGGGTGTCCTCGGTGACGTCCAGGGCCATGCTGCGGGCGCTGGTGGTGGTGATCAGGGTGGGCGGCGGGCTGGCCGGTTTGGCGCCGGCCGGGGCGTCGGGCTTGCTGCCGCAGCCGCTCAGGCCGATGGCGAGGATAAGGGCAACCCGGGGGGTGAGACGCTTGATCTTGGCCATCGGCATGTCGGCGGTGGGTCAGGGCAGGGGGCGTTCGCCCTTCAGCAGGTGCTCGAGGGTTTCGCGCTCGCGGATCAGGTGAACCGTGTCGCCGTCCACCAGCACCTCGGCGGCGCGGGGCCGGGTGTTGTAGTTGGAGCTCATGGTCATGCCGTAGGCACCGGCCGACAGGAGTGCCAGCAGGTCGCCGGGGGCCACTGACAGATCCCGGTCATGGCCCAGGAAGTCACCGCTCTCGCAGATCGGGCCGACCACTTCGTAGCGGGTGGCGGGCAGGTCGCGGGGGGCGACCGCGACGATCTCGTGGTAAGCGTCGTAGAGGGCCGGGCGAGCCAGATCGTTCATGGCCGCATCGATGATGGCGAAGTTCTTCTCGACGCCGGGCTTGAGGTACTCGATGCGGGTCAGCAGCAGCCCCGCGTTGCCCACCAGGGAGCGGCCGGGCTCGAAGCACAGGGCCTCGTCGCGACCGGCGAAGCAGGCCAGCAGCGGCTTGAGGTAGTCGGTGGGGGTGGGCGGCTCCTCATCCCGATAGCGGATGCCGAGGCCACCGCCCAGGTCGATGTGGTCGAGCTTGATGCCTTCGCTGGCCAGCTGGTCCACCAGGCCGAGGATCTTCTCGGCAGCTTCGGTCATCGGTGCCGGATCGAGAAGCTGCGAGCCGATGTGGCAGTCGATGCCGCTGATCTCGATGTTCGGCAGGCTGGCCGCCTTGCGGTAGAGGTCGAGGGCTTCGGTGAAGGCCACCCCGAACTTGTTGCCGCGCAGGCCGGTGGAGATGTAGGGGTGGGTGTTGGGATTGACGTCCGGATTGACCCGGAAGGCGATCGGGGCGCGCTTGCCCAGGCTGCCGGCGACTTCGTTGAGGCGGTCGAGCTCGGCGGCGGACTCCACATTGAAGCAGCCGATGCCGGTTTCCAGCGCATAGCGCATCTCGTCCACGCTCTTGCCGACACCCGAGAAGATGACCTTGCCGGGATCGCCGCCGGCGGCCAGCACGCGGGCCAGCTCACCACCCGAGACGATGTCGAAGCCGGCACCGAGCCGGGCGAAGACGGACAGGATGCCGAGGCTGGAGTTGGCCTTGACGGCATAGCAGACCAGCGCCTTGCGTTGTCCCAGGGCCTGCTGGTAGCTCTCGTAGGCGGCGGTGAGGGCGGCGCGGGAGTAGACGTAGGTCGGGGTGCCGAAACGGGCGGCGATGTCAGCCAGCGCGACACCTTCGAGGGTCAGGCCGGCGGGGCCGGCTTGCAGCGTCGGCACGGGCAGGGCGGTGGTCATTGGGTGGGGTCCTGGGAGGCGGGTTTGTTATGATCCGACTGGGCCGGGCGGGCAGGCGCCGGTGCGGTTTCGGCCGGTTTGGCCGCGGGCTTGGGAATCTGCGGATAGTAGAGCGGACCCTTGATGCCACAGCCGGCCAGCAGGAGTGCGCCGCACGCGGCGAGTGTGAGGGCGAGGGTTCGCATGGGTTTCGCGCAAAAACGCAAATGTTAACAGAACAAGGGTTCGGACGATGAATGAAGCGGATTTCAATGCCCTGGCGGAAGCCGAGCTGGATCGCCTGGAGGGTTTGCTCGATGCCTGCACGGCCGAGATTGACTACGAGGTGAAGCCCGGCGGCATCATCGAGATCGAGTTTGAGAGCGGTACCAAGATCATCGTGAACCGCCACAGCGCGGCCCGCGAGATCTGGTTGGCGGCCAAGTCCGGCGGCTTCCACTTCCGCCCCGAGGCCGGTCGCTGGGTCGGCACCCGGGACGGGGCGGATTTCTATGCCGTGCTGTCCCGCTGCATGTCCGAGCAGGCCGGCGAACCGGTCAGCCTGGGCTGACCGGCTTGCTCGGGGGCGCCTCCTCGGAGGGGGCGCTGGTGGGTTCAGGCGGCACCTCCGGCGGCGCTGCCGGCAGGTTTTCCTGGTAGATCATCTCGTCGCTGCCGCCGCCCGCAGGCTGGATGCGGATCAGGCCGCCCGGCGGCGTCGGGTAGGTTTCAGGCACACCCTCCAGGGCCTTGCGCATGTAGTTGATCCACATGGGCAGTGCCGCCGCGCCGCCGGTTTCCCCGCTGCCCAGCTTGCGTGGCTGATCGAAGCCGATCCAGGCCACGGCGGCCACGGTGGGCTGGTAGCCGCAGAACCAGGCATCCACGTATTCGTTGGTGGTGCCGGTCTTGCCGGCCAGGTCGCCGCGCTTGAGCACCAGGGCCTTGGTGGCCGTGCCCCGGCGCACCACGTCCTTCATGACCGAGTCCATCAGGTAGGCGTTGCGCTCGTCGATGGCCCGCTCTGCGGTCTCGCCGGCGACGGGAGGATCCACCCGGGCCAGCACGTTGCCGGCCTCGTCACGGATCTCCTTCACCAGATAGGGTTCGATCCGGTAACCGCCATTGGCGAAGACCGAGTAGCCGCGCAGCATCTGCCAGGGGGTGACCGAGCCGGCGCCGAGGGCCATGGTCAGGTAGGCCGGGTGGCGTTCCGCATCGAATCCGAACTTGGTGATGTAGTCCTGGGCGTAGCGCGGGCCGATGGACTTGAGCAGCCGGATCGACACCATGTTCTTGGAGCGGGCCAGGGCTGAGCGCAGGGACATCGGGCCGTCGTACTTGCCGTCGTAGTTCTTGGGCTCCCAGGCCTGGCTGCCGGTCTCGCCGGCGGGGAAGGAGAGGGGGGCGTCGTCCACGATGCTGTTCGGGCCATAGCCCTTCTCGAAGGCGGCCGAATAGATGAAGGGCTTGAAACTGGAGCCGGGCTGGCGCCAGGCCTGGGTGGCGTGGTTGAACTTGTTGCGGCTGAAGTCGAAGCCACCGGCCAGCGCGCGGATGGCTCCGGTGCGTGGATCGGCGGCAACCAGCGCGCCCTCGACCTCAGGCAGCTGGGTGATCTCCCAGCGATTGTCCGGGTGGCTGATGCGGACGATGGCGCCGACCCGGATGCGCTTGTTGGGCGGCGCCTTGTCGCTGAGCATGGGCGCGGCGAAGCGCAGTCCTTCGCCGGTGATGCGGATGCTCTCCCCGTAGCGGTACACCGTGACGGCACCGCCGCCAGCCTGGGTCACGATCGCCGCCATCATGTCGTCGTAGTCGGGGACCTCGGCGAGGATCTCGTCCATCGACTCGGCCTGCTGGGTGTTCAGTCGCGCCGGGTCGGCGTAGCTCTCGGCGCCGCGATAGCCATGGCGGCGGTCGTAGTCCATGATGCCCCGCCGCAGGGCCCGGTGGGCGGCTTCCTGTTCAGCCTTGATGACGGTGGTGATGACCTTGATGCCGCGGGTATAGGTTTCTTCCTTGTACTGCTCGTAGGCGATCTGGCGGGCCATCTCGGCCACGTAGTCGGCGCTGCCGCCAAAGTCGGCCGAGCTGCTGGCGACCTTGAGGGGCGTTTCGATGGCCTTGTGCTGCTGCTCCTCGGTGATGAAGCCCAGTTCGGTCATCCGGCGCAGCACATACTGCTGGCGCTGGGCGGCACGCTTGGGGTTGACTACCGGGTTGTAGGCCGAGGGGGCCTTGGGCAGGCCCGCCAGCATGGCGGCTTCCGGGATGCTCAGGTCGCGGATGGATTTGCCGAAATAGGTGTGGGACGCGACGGCGAAGCCGTAGGCGCGGCGGCCCAGGAAGATCTGGTTGATGTAAACCTCGAGGATCTGGTCCTTGGTGAGGTTCTGCTCGATCTTGAAGGCCAGCAGGATCTCGTAGAGTTTGCGGGAGATCGTCTTCTCACGGGTCAGGAAGAAGTTGCGGGCAACCTGCATGGTGATCGTCGACGCGCCTTGGCGCTTGCCGCCGGTGGCCAGGTTGGCGCCCGCGGCCCGCAGGATGCCAAGGAAATCCACGCCCGAGTGCTGATAGAAGCGATCGTCCTCGGCTGCCAGGATGGCGTGCTTGAGCACGTCGGGGACTTCCTGGATGCGGATGAAGGCGCGTCGCTCCTCCCCGTATTCGCCGATGAGCTCACCGTCTGCCGTATAGACGCGCAAGGGGATCTTGGGGTGGTAGTCGGTCAGCGACTCCAGCGACGGCAGCGTCGGCCAGGCAAATGCCACCGCAAGGGCCAGGATGGCGGCGCCAACGGCGATCAGGCCGAGGAGGGCAATGAAAGGGTAGAGTACCCAGCGCATGTCGGGATGGTAAGCGGAGTAAAGTCACGCATTATACGATTCAGGGCGTTTTGCCGCTGCGCGCATGACCCGGTGTTTTTCCGGTGCTTGCTTTACACCTGTCATTGTTGTTGTTAGGATTTCAAGTAGATTGTTGTAATTGCGCCTAACGTAAAGAATTTTCAGGACTTTTTGTGATCGACCTCTCTTTTCTCAGCCCCAGGGCGCGTCCTTTGATCGGTGTCGACATCTCGTCGTCATCAGTCAAGATGGTCGAATTGTCCGCCGCATCCGGGGGGGGGTACCGGGTCGAGCGCTACGCAGTCGAGTCCTTGCCCCGCGAGGCGGTTTCCGACGGCAACATCGCGAATCTCGATGCGGTCTCGGAGGCGATCCGCCGGGGGTGGAGGCGGCTGGGGACCAGCACCAAGTTCGTTGCCCTGGCCCTGCCTGCTTCGGCCGTGATCACCAAGAAGATCATCCTGCCTGCTGGTTTGCGCGATCAGGAGCTCGAGGTCCAGGTCGAGTCCGAGGCGAATCAGTACATTCCCTTTGCGCTCGATGAGGTCAATCTGGATTTTCAGGTGATCGGGCCCGCAGCCTCGGGGGCCGACGAGGATGAAGTCCTGATTGCCGCCTCCCGCAAGGAAAAGGTCGAAGACCGGGTCGCAGCTGCGGAGGCCGCCGGTTTGAAGGCGCTGGTCATGGATGTCGAGTCCTATGCGTCCCTGTCGGCTTTCGAACTGGTCCAGGCTGACCTGCCTGAGGGCGGGCAGGACAAGATCATCGCGCTGGTCGATGCGGGAGCCAACGTCATGAACGTCTCGGTGCTGCGCAACGGCGTGCAGGTCTACGCCCGGGAGCAGGCCTTCGGCGGCTTTCTCCTGACCCAGGACATCATGCGTCATTTCGGCATGTCCCTCGAAGAGGCAGAGAGTGGCAAACGCACCGGCTCCCTGCCTGAAAGCTATGAGACCGAACTGCTCCGCCCGTTCATGGATGCTCTGGCTCTCGAGGTCTCGCGGGCGCTCCAGTTCTTCTTTACCTCCACCCAGTTCAATCAGGTCGATCACATCGTCCTGGCCGGGGGCTGTGCCGTCATCCCGGGCCTCGCGGAGACCGTCGCAGGGCGTACCCAGGTTGATACCCACATTGCCAATCCTTTCTCCGGAATGAGCCTGAGCTCGAAGATCCGTCCCAAAAATCTGGCAGCCGATGCGCCCGCCTTGCTGGTGGCTTGTGGTCTTGCCCTGCGGAGGTTTGACCTGTGATCCGCATCAACCTCCTTCCCCACCGGGAAGAAAAGCGCAAGGCCCGGCGTCAGCAGTTCATCCTGCTGTCGGCGCTGATGGCGCTTGCCGGCCTGGTGGTGTGGTTCATCGGGCACACCCTGATCGCCGGCTATGTCGATGGTCAGGATGCCAAGAATGCCTTCCTGAAGCAGGAAATCGCCGCCCTCGACAAGGACATCGCGGAGATCAAGGGGCTTAGGGAGCAGGCAGAGGCCTTGCTGTCGCGCAAGCAGGTGATCGAGTCGCTGCAGACCAACCGCACCGAAACCGTGCTGGTCTTCAACGAGCTGGCCCGCCAGCTGCCCGAAGGTGTCTATCTCAAATCGCTCAAGCAGACTGGCCCGCGCATCAACCTGGTTGGTTATGCCCAGTCCAATGCGCGCGTCTCCAATCTGATGCGCAACCTCGAGGCGTCGCCGCACCTCCAGAACGCCGACCTCGTCGAAGTGAAGGCCGCCGTGCTGAACACGCGTCGGGTCAGCGAGTTCAGCCTGAATGTGAGCATTGAACGCGCCAAGGCTCAGGACGGGATCGAGGCCAAGGCGGGCGCAGTCCCGGGAGGTAAGCCGTAATGGGCTTCAAGGATTCGCTCGAAAACCTGCGTTCGATGGATATGCAGGCCCTGCTCCGGGATTTTCAGGGGCTTGATCCCAACGATCCAGGGCAATGGCCGCTGTTGCCGCGTATTGCGACCCTGATCGCCCTGTTCGCGGCCATCGTCGCAGGGGGCTGGTGGTTTGACTGGAGCGACCAGCTCGCCGGGCTGGAGGCCAAGGAAAAGGAAGAACTCACGCTGAAGGACGACTGGCTGAACAAGAAGCGGCAGGCCGTCAATCTCGCGGAGTACCGCCGTCAGCTCAGCGAGATTGACCGCCAGTTCGGTGCCTTGCTCAAGCAGTTGCCCAACCGCTCCGAAATCGAGTCCTTGCTGGCCGACATCAACCAGGCCGGGCTGGGACGGGGGCTTCAGTTCGAGTTGTTCAAGCCGGGCTCGGAAGGTTCCAAGGACTTCTATGCGGAGTTGCCCATCGCTGTGCGCGTTACGGGCAATTACCATGATCTGGGTGAATTCGTCAGTGACGTGGCCAAGATGCCGCGTATCGTGACCCTCAACGATATTGCTATTGAAACAGGCAAGGATGGCAACCTCAAGTTCGATGCCACGGCAGTGACTTATCGCTACCTGGACGACGAGGAAGTGGCCAAGCTGCGCAGGGAAAGAGCCAAGGAAAAGGCGGGCAAGAAGTGAGGACGACGCGACTGACGCTGGTGGTTCCGGTGCTGGCCCTGTTGGTGCTGGCCGGATGTTCTGACCGCCAGGACGACATCCGGTCCTGGATGGCTGAAGCCTCCCGGGACCTCAAGCCCAACCTCAAGCCTCTGCCTCCGATTCAAAAGGCGATCGAGGTGAACTACGAGGGGGCTTCCCTGGTTGATCCCTTCCGCCCCGCCAAACTGGAGCCGGACAAGAAAGGGGGGCAGTTTGCTCCCGATGCAAACCGTCGGCGTGAGCCGCTTGAGTCCTATCCGCTGGAGTCCCTGAAGATGGTGGGGGTCCTCATGAAGGGCGGCCAGTCCCACGCCATCGTTGTGGTGGACAAGACCTTGCACCAGGTCAAGGTGGGCAATTACCTGGGGCAGAACTACGGGCGCATCACCGCGATTGCCGAATCCGAAATCACTTTGAAAGAGCTCGTTGAGGACGCCGGTGGCGAATGGACCGAGCGCATCAGCACGCTGCAACTGCAAGAGCAGGCGCCTCAGGAGGCGAAGAAATGAAAATGGGACGTTGTAGGGCCACGTTTGGCGCTTGGGCCGTGATCGCGGTGCTGGGGGCCGTTTTCCCCACCGGCCCCGTGCTCGCGCAGGCGCAGCAGGCGGAGGCGGCTGTAGGCAACCGCATCGAGAAGATCGCCGCGGCTGAGCAGGGGGGCAATATCGTCCTCAAACTCACCATGGCGCAGCCGCTGTCGGTGCCTCCCGGCAGCTTCAGCGTGGCCAGTCCGGCGCGGATCGCCTTTGACTTCCCGGATACGGGCAATGGCCTGGGGCGGAACAGCCAGGCCCTCAATACCGGCGATCTGCGCAGCGTGAATGTCGTGCAGGTGGCTGATCGCACCCGCCTGGTCCTCAATCTGTCCAAGATCTACCCCTACGAGACACGCCTGGATGGCCGGGATGTTTATATCACCCTGGCCACCAGCCAGCTCAGGGATGTCTCGGCTGCGACGACCCAATCCACCCAGTTTGCGCCGGCCGGGGCCGCCCCGGGCGAGCGGCATGCCATCCGGGACGTCAACTTCCGGCGCGGCAAGGATGGTGAGGGGCGCCTGGTGGTGGATCTGTCCGATCCCAACGCGGGGATCGACATCCGTCAACAGGGCAGCAGCCTGATCGTCGATTTCCTCAAGACCGAAGTGCCGGAACAGCTGCGTCGCAAGCTCGATGTGATCGACTTCGGCACGCCGGTGTCCTCCGTGGTGACCCAGGCCCAGGGTGGCAACGCCCGCATGACGGTGACGCCCCGCGGTCTGTGGGAGCATAACGCCTACCAGAGCGACAATCAGTTCGTGCTTGAGGTGAAGCCGGTCAAGGAAGACCCGAACAAGCTGGTGCAGGGGGCGGCCAAGGGTCGCTTCGCAGGCGAGAAGCTGTCCCTGAACTTCCAGAACATCGATGTCCGTTCGGTGCTCCAGGTGATCGCGGACTTCACCAACTTCAACATCATCACCAGCGATTCGGTGCAGGGTAACCTGACCCTCCGTCTCAAGGACGTGCCCTGGGACCAGGCGCTCGACATCATCCTGCAGGCGCGTGGGCTGGACATGCGCAAGAACGGCAACGTGATCTGGATCGCCCCGCGGGACGAGCTCGCCGCCCGTGAAAAGCTTGATCTCGAGTCCAAGGCGCAGATTGGTGATCTGGAGCCCCTGCGCACAGAGAGTTTCCAGATCAATTACCACAAGGCCAAGAGCGTTGCCGAGTTCCTGAAGAACAAGGATCAGACCGTGCTCTCCAAGCGGGGCAGCGTGATTGTCGATGAGCGGAGCAACAAGATCTTCGTCAACGATGTGGCCTCCCGTCTCGAGGAGCTGCGCCGTCTGGTCGCCGAAATCGACGTGGAGGTCCGCCAGGTGCTGATCGAGGCCCAGATCGTCGAAGCTCAGGACAACTTTGCGCGCAACCTTGGCATGCGCCTCGGCTTTGGTGGCAAGACCGGCGGCCTGCTGGGCAAAACGGAGGATGGCGTCTCGGTATACCGCAACACCTTCGGTTCCGGCACGCTCAATTCAACGGGCTATCAGGCAGGGCAGATCATCACCCGGCCCAACTTCAACGAATCCCTGGGCGTCAATCTTCCGGCCTCCACCATCAACAACAGGCAGGCGGGGGCCTTCTCACTGGCCTTGTGGAACAGCGCGGCCACCCGCTACATCGACCTTGAGGTGTCGGCGCTGGAGGCGGATGGCAGGGGCAAGATCGTCTCCCGTCCGCGGGTGATGACCGCCGACAAGGCCGAGGCGCTGATCGAGCAGGGTGTTGAAATCCCCTATAATTCCGCGACCAGCTCCGGCGCAACCAGCGTGACCTTCCGCAAGGCCAACCTGTCCCTGAAGGTCAAGCCCCAGGTCACGCCGGATGGCAAGATCATGATGTCCCTGGATGTGAACAAGGACTCGCCGCGTTTTGATGTGTCGCTTGCGTCGGGGGTCCCCATCGACACCAAGCACGTCAAGACCGAAGTGATCGTTGAAAATGGCGGCACCATCGTGATCGGCGGTATCTACACCCAGGACACCTCCAACACGACGACCAAGATCCCCCTGCTCGGCGACATCCCTGCGATCGGCTACCTGTTCCGCAACAACGAGCGCAAGGACAACAAAACCGAGTTGCTTGTCTTCATTACGCCCCGCATCATCAACGAACAGTTGGGATTGCGCTGATACACCGGCCTGAATGGAATAACCCATGCGTGACTTCTTTACCGCGGGCATGCGCTCGCCTGCCCGTCTTCTCGTCCCGGCCTTTGTCGCCCTCGCGCTCGCCAGTTGTGGCGGCGGTGGCGGAGGCGGCAGCAGCAACACCGGGTGCCCGGGCGGCTTCCTGACCTGTAACGGGTCCGGCACCGACAGTGCTGCCCAGGCGCCCAAGTTCACCCTGACCCTGGTGGATGCCGGGACCGGTGCGGCCAGCAACAACCTGACCTCCGGCAAGCCGCTGACCGTCAGAGCCCTGCTGCTGACCGCTGCGGGTGCCCCGCTGGCCAACAAGGTCGTGACCTTCACGACCAATAGTTCGCTGGCCACTTTTGATCCTGCTGCGGGTACGCGCCTGACTGACGCGAACGGCTACACCACCATCACCCTGCTGGCGGCCGACCTGTCCTCAAGCGGTGCGGCGGAAGTCACCGCTACGGTGGATGTCGATGGTACGGCGGCCACCCAGAAGGTGGCATTCAGTGTCAGCCCCGGTGTCGTGACCCTCTCCGGGCTCGCCGCCAACAGCACCTCCCTGAGCGCCTACGGTAGTACCTCTATCTCGGTTCAGGTCTATTTCAACGGCAGCCTGAGCGCCACGCCCCTGACGGTGAATTTCGCGTCCGGCTGCTCCAGCAACGGCAAGGCCAGCCTCACCAGCAGTGTCACCACGGTGAATGGGATTGCCACGGCCACCTACACCGACAAGGGCTGCGCCGGTACCGACACCATCACTGCCTCGGTCCAGGGTAGCAGTGCCCAGACGACCATCGCCGTGGCGGCCCCGAAGGCCTCGAACATCGGCTACGTCTCTGCGACGCCCTCGTCGATCGTGCTGGCGGGTACCGGTGGTGGCGGCCTGAGTTCCGATTCCGTCGTTACCTTCAAGGTGGTGGACAGCACCAACACCCCGGTGGCCTCCAAGTCGGTCAGCTTCGACCTGTCCACCCGGGTGGGCGGCATCAAGCTCAATGGCCAGTCGTCAGGTGCCGTGCAGGCCACCTCCGATTCCCAGGGCCTCGTCAGCGTGACCGTTTCTGCCGGTTCCGTGCCGACGCCGGTCTGGGTGACCGCAACCCTGGTCGACGACCCGACGATCAAGACCCAGTCCACCAACCTCACTATCTCCACCGGCCGTCCGACCCAGGATCGCTTCTCCCTGTCTGTCGGTACGTTCAACATCGAGGGCTGGAACCGGGACGGCACCCGGACGACGGCGACTGTCTATGCCTTCGACCGCCTGGGTAACCCCGTGGCCGATGGGACGGTGGTCAACTTCATCAGTGAAGGTGCGGGCGTGGATCCCTTCTGCACGACCACTCTGGGGAGCTGCTCGGTGAATATCACCAGCGGCGAGCTGCGTCCCCGTGTGGACAGCGAGCCCTCCTCCTTCGGCGTCACGGCTGGCCGGGTGACCATCCTGGCCTACGCCCAGGGCGAAGAGAGCTTTGACGACGCGAACACCAACAACGTCTATGACGCGGGCGAAACCTTCCGCGATCTGGGCGATGCCTTCGTGGATAACAACGAGAACAAGGCCTGGTCTTCCGGCGAGCGCGAGATCCAGTTCAGCTCCGCCAACACCACGGCCTGCCCGTCCTATCCGTCCGATGGCCGCTACCACAATGCGCCCTACAAGGCAGGTACCTGCGATGGTGCTTGGGGTGCTGCCCATGTGCGTCGCAACATCGTGGTCACGCTGTCCAGCTTCGCGATCGGCACCGTGACGCCCTCCACCTTCACGATGCCGGCCCTGCCTGCCTGCACGGGCAGCTTCACCTTCCGCCTGTCGGATGTGAACAACAACCCGATGCCGGCGGGGGCTGCGATCACCGCGGTGTCGGGTGTGACCTACACGAACGACACGGGTGAGACCGTGAAGGCGACCGTGTCCATCCCTCAGGGCAATGAAACGGTCCCCAACACGAACGCGCCGGGTGGTACCTTCCACTCCATCATCGTCGAAGGCACCAAGTGCACCAGCAAGCCCGTCGGTAGCGTCACCATCACCGTGACTTCGCCGAGCGGGGATGCCAGCGCCAGGACCATCACGATCAATTGACGACTGCTTCGGGGATCAGCGACGGTGCCCCGGCAGCAGGGGGCGGAGCATGAATCACCCGAGATGTATCGTACTGGTCGGCATGCCCGGGTCGGGCAAGACGACCGTGGGGCGCGAGCTGGCAAAGCGCCTGGGCCTCCGGTTCATGGACAGCGATCACGAGATCGAGGTCCGGACCGGGGTCAAGATCCCGACCATCTTCGAGATCGAGGGTGAGGAGGGTTTCCGGAAGCGGGAAACCCACACCCTCGATGAGCTGACCCAGGAATCGGGCATCGTGCTCGCGACCGGTGGCGGTGCCGTCATCAAGCCGGAGAACCGCGCCCTGCTGTCCAGCCGGGGCGTGGTCATCTACCTCAATGTGCCGCCTCACGTCCTGTGGGAGCGGACCCGTCACGACCGGAGTCGTCCGCTGTTGCAGGTCCCCGATCCCAGGGGGCGCCTGCAGCAGTTGTTCGTGGCTCGTGACCCGTTCTACCGGGAGGCGGCCCACGTGATCGTCGAGGGCGGTCGGGGGACCCCCCACGCCATGGTCAGGATGATCGAGAAAGAGCTGCAAACCTTATGCGAACACTGAATGTCGAGCTGGCCGAGCGCAGCTACCCCATCCGCATCGGAGCGGGTGTGGTCGGCGACGCCACACTGGTCCTGCCTTATCTGAAGACCCGGCGGGTTGCCGTGATCACCAATGAGGTGGTCGGCCCCCTTTACCTTGAGGCATTTGCCGGTGGCCTTGAGGCTGCCGGTATCCGCGTGACCCGCATCGTGCTGCCCGACGGCGAGGAGCACAAGGACTGGCCGACCCTCAACCTGATCTTCGACCGCCTGCTCGCCGAGCGCTGCGATCGCAGCACCACCCTGATCGCCCTCGGCGGCGGCGTGGTCGGTGACATGGTCGGTTTCGCCGCGGCCACTTATCAACGGGGCGTACCCTTCATCCAGGTGCCCACCACCTTGCTGTCCCAGGTGGACTCCTCCGTGGGGGGCAAGACCGCCATCAACCATCCGCTGGGCAAGAACATGATCGGCGCCTTCTACCAGCCGCGGCTGGTGCTCGCCGATACCCGGGTGCTCGACACCCTGCCGGACCGGGAGTTGAAGGCCGGGCTGGCCGAGGTCATCAAGTACGGTCTGATCCGCGACCTGCCCTTCCTGGAATGGATCGAGGCCAACCTGGAGCGTCTGCTGGCCCGCGACCAGGACGCTTTGGCGGAGGCGGTGGCGCGTTCCTGTCGCAACAAGGCCGAGGTGGTGGCGGCTGACGAGACCGAGCAGGGCGAGCGGGCGACGCTCAACCTGGGGCATACCTTCGGGCATGCCATCGAGACCGGCATGGGCTACGGTGTCTGGTTGCATGGTGAGGCGGTGGCCGCCGGCGCGATCATGGCGGCTGATCTGTCGCGTCGCCTGGGCTGGCTGTCTGATGCCGATGTGGAGCGCGTCCGGCGTATCCATGAGCGTGCCGGCCTGCCGGTGGTGGGGCCGGCGCTCGGTGCCGAGCGCTATCTGGAGCTGATGTCTCACGACAAGAAGGTGTCCGATGGCACCTTGCGCCTGGTCTTGCTGAATGCCATCGGCAAGGCGGTGATCAGCGCCGAAGCCACGCCCGCGCAGATGCGCGCGACCATTGACGCCTGCTGCGTCTAGCGCCGACTCCATGTACGTGCTGGCGCCCTACGCAGTTACCGAGGCCAATTCCCGGGGGCGCCGGACCCTCGAGGCGGCACCCACGGCCCGGGGGGAGTTCCAGCGCGACCGGGACCGGATTGTCCATTGCACGGCGTTCCGCCGCCTCGAGTACAAGACCCAGGTCTTCGTGAACCACGAAGGCGACCTGTTCCGGACTCGCCTGACCCACAGCATCGAGGTCGCCCAGATCACCCGCACCATCGCGCGGGCCCTGAGTCTCAACGAGGACCTGGCCGAGGCGGTGGCGCTGGCCCACGACCTGGGCCACACCCCCTTCGGCCATGCAGGCCAGGATGCCCTGAACGCCTGCATGAAGGACCTGGGGGGCTTCGAGCACAATCTGCAGTCCCTGCGTATCGTTGATCTGCTGGAGGAGAGCTACGCCGACTTCAACGGGCTCAACCTGATGCATGAGACCCGCGAGGGCATCCTCAAGCATTGTTCGCCGAAGAACGCGCAAATGCTGGGAGATGTCGGGGAGCGCTTCCTGCTGGGGCGGCAACCCTCCCTGGAGGCTCAGCTGGCCAATCTGGCCGACGAGATCGCCTACAACAACCATGATGTGGATGACGGTCTGCGCTCCGGGCTCATCACCCTTGAGCAACTCCAGGAGGTCCCGGTCTTCGCCCGACAGCGCAGGGTCGTTGAAGCGGCTTATCCGGGGATTTCCGGACGCAAGCTCATCCACGAGACCATCAGGCGCATGATCAACCTGATGGCCGTGGACTTGATCGAGCAGACCCGCGCCAACATCGCCGGGCACGGGGTGACCACCCTGAGCGACGTGCATCGGGCGCCCAGGCTGGTCGCCTACAGCGAAGCCATGCTTCCCGAGCTGAGGGCTCTCAAAGTCTTCCTGCGAGAGAACCTGTATCACCATTACCAGGTGCTGCGCATGACCGACAAGGCCCGGCGCATCATCCAGGATCTGTTCGGCGCTTTCATGAACGATCCCCGCCTGCTGCCGCCCCAGTATCAGGCGATGGCCCGCGCCGACACGCCGCGCGCAATTGCCGACTACATCGCCGGCATGACCGATCGTTACGCCATGCGGGAACATCGCCGTCTTTTTGCGGTCGGCGAAATCCACTGAGCCCCGGGTCGCGGCTTTCGCTGCATGTTCCTGTCGGCCCCGGCTCCATGCGGCGGCGCAAAAAAATCTTGAAGAACCAAGGCCTGGAGCGGTATATTCGACCCTCGCCCAATGTGTTTGAACGGTCTCCTCGTCGGGACCGATGTAGCCGGCTGGCCGGAAGGCGCCGGCTTTTTCGCGGTTCGGACGGGGCGATTTCCGCAGTTTGAAGGTCCGGTGCTACAGGAATGTAGGTGCCGGGTTTGTGTTGTGTCGAGGAAAAACAAGATGGATCTTCCCCTGCAGCAGGGTCTCTACGACCCCGCCAACGAACATGACGCCTGTGGTGTCGGCTTCATTGCACATATCAAGGGCAACCGTACTCACAATGTGGTTCTTCAGGGCCTCGAGATCCTGAAAAATCTGGATCACCGGGGTGCAGTCGGCGCAGATCCGCTGCAAGGTGACGGTGCGGGCATCCTGATCCAGATTCCGGACACCCTCTACCGCGAAGAGATGGCCAAGCAGGGCGTCACCCTGCCGCAGGCCGGCGACTACGGCGTGGGCATCGTCTTCCTGCCGAAGGAGCATGCCTCCCGTCTCGCCTGTGAGGAAGAGATCGAGCGCGCCGTGCGTGCCGAAGGCCAGGTCGTGCTCGGCTGGCGCGATGTGCCCACCGACCCGGCGATGCCGATGTCTCCCACCGTCAAGGCCAAGGAGCCGGTGATCCGCCAGATCTTCATCGGCCGCGGTCCCGACGTGATGGTCACCGACGCCCTCGAGCGCAAGCTGTACGTGATCCGTCGCCGTGCGGCCAACGCGATCGGCAGCCTCAAGCTGAAGCACTCCAAGGAGTTCTACACCCCGTCCATGTCGGCGCGGACCGTGAACTACAAGGGCCTGCTGCTGGCTGACCAGGTGGGTCAGTACTACCTCGACCTCCAGGATCCGCGCTGTGTGTCCGCGCTGGCCCTGGTGCACCAGCGCTTCTCCACCAACACCTTCCCGACCTGGCATCTCGCCCACCCGTTCCGCTACATCGCGCACAACGGCGAGATCAACACCGTCCGCGGCAACTACAACTGGATGCGTGCCCGCGAGAAGGGCACCCACTCCCCGCTGCTGGGCGACGACCTGCAGAAGCTGTGGCCGCTGATCTACCCGGGTCAGTCCGACTCCGCGTCCTTCGACAACGCCCTCGAACTGCTCGTCATGAGCGGCTATTCGCTGGCTCACGCCATGATGATGATGATTCCCGAAGCCTGGGAATCCCACACCCTCATGGACCAGAAGCGTCGCGCCTTCTACGAGTACCACGCGGCCATGATGGAACCGTGGGACGGCCCCGCCGCCGTGGCCTTCACCGACGGCCGCCAGATCGGTGCCACCCTCGACCGCAACGGCCTGCGCCCCGCCCGCTACCTGGTTACCGATGACGACTACGTCGTGATGGCCTCCGAGTCCGGCGTGCTGCCCATCCCCGACGAGAAGATCGTCAAGAAGTGGCGTCTGCAGCCGGGCAAGATGTTCCTGATCGACATGGAGCAGGGCCGCATCATCGACGACAAGGAACTCAAGGAGTCCCTCGCGTCGGCCAAGCCCTACCAGGAATGGCTGCGCCGCATCAACATCAAGCTCGACACCTGTGCCGAGCCCGAGTCCGTGGCTGCGCCCGAGTGCGCCGCCTCCGTGCTCGACCGCCAGCAGGCCTTCGGCTACACCCAGGAAGACATCAAGTTCATCCTCGAGCCGATGGCCAAGAGCGGCGAGGAAGGCACCGGCTCCATGGGCAACGACAGCCCGCTGGCCGTGCTGTCCGCCCGCGCCAAGCCGATCTACGCCTACTTCCGGCAGCTCTTCGCCCAGGTGACCAACCCGCCGATCGACCCGATCCGCGAACAGCTGGTCATGTCCCTGGTGTCCTTCGTCGGCCCGCGTCCCAACCTGCTCGGCATCAACGAGATCAACCCGCCGTACCGTCTGGAAGTCACCCAGCCGGTGCTGACCTTCGCCGACATGGCGAAGCTGCGCGAGATCGCCCGCTACACCGAGAACAAGTTCCGCTCCGCCGAACTGGATATCTGCTACCCGGTGTCCTGGGGCAAGGAAGGCGTCGAAGCGCGCCTGGCCTCCCTGTGTGCCGAGGCCGAAAACGCGGTGCTGGACGGCTCCAACATCCTGATCGTCTCCGATCGCAAGGTCAGCGCCGAGCAGGTTGCCATCCCGGCCCTGCTGGCCACCTCCGCGATCCACCAGCACCTCGTCACCAAGGGCCTGCGTACCCGCACCGGCCTGGTGGTCGAAACCGGCTCCGCCCGTGAGACCCACCACTTCGCCGTGCTGGCTGGCTATGGCGCCGAGGCGGTGCACCCCTACCTGGCCCTCGAGACCCTGACCGAACTGGCCAAGGGCGACGCGGAAACCGCCGACAAGTACGTCAAGCACTTCATCAAGGCGGTCGGCAAGGGCCTCATGAAGGTCATGTCCAAGATGGGCATCTCCACCTTCATGTCCTACACCGGCGCGCAGATCTTCGAAGCCATCGGCCTCAAGAAGACCCTGGTGGAGAAGTACTTCACCGGCACGGCCTCTCAGGTCGAGGGCATCGGCGTGTTCGAGGTCATGGAAGAGGCGATCCGCCTGCATCAGGCCGCCTTCAGCGCCGACCCGGTGCTGGCCAACGCCCTGGACGCCGGCGGCGAGTACGCCTACCGGATCCGCGGCGACGAGCACATGTGGACCCCGGACGCGATCGCCAAGCTGCAGCACTCGACCCGCTCCGGCAAGTTCGACACCTACAAGGAATACGCCCGGATCATCAATGACCAGAGCAAGCGTCACATGACCCTGCGCGGCCTGTTCGAACTCAAGCCCGTCGGCACCCCGGTGCCGCTGGAAGAGGTCGAGCCTGCCAAGGAGATCGTCAAGCGCTTCGCCACCGGCGCGATGTCCCTGGGCTCCATCTCCACCGAGGCCCACACCACCCTGGCCATCGCCATGAACCGGATCGGCGGCAAGTCGAACACCGGCGAAGGCGGCGAGGACCCGAAGCGCTTCATCCCCATCTCCAAGCCCACCAAGCTGTCCGAGCTGATCGGCGCCAACCGGGTCGAGCGGGATATCGAGCTGAAGGTGGGCGACAGCCTGCGCTCCTCGATCAAGCAGGTCGCGTCCGGCCGCTTCGGTGTGACCACCGAGTACCTGGTCAATGCCGACCAGATCCAGATCAAGATGGCCCAGGGCGCCAAGCCTGGTGAAGGCGGTCAGCTGCCCGGCCACAAGGTCTCCGAGTACATCGGCTTCCTGCGTCACTCCGTGCCCGGCGTCGGCCTGATCTCGCCCCCGCCGCACCATGACATCTATTCCATCGAGGATCTGGCCCAGCTGATCCACGACCTGAAGAACACCAACCCGGCGGCCGACATCTCCGTCAAGCTGGTGTCCGAAGTCGGTGTGGGTACCGTGGCGGCCGGCGTGGCCAAGGCCAAGGCCGACCACGTGGTGATTGCCGGCCACGACGGTGGCACCGGAGCCTCGCCCTGGTCTTCCATCAAGTATGCGGGTTCGCCGTGGGAGCTCGGCCTGGCCGAAACCCAGCAGACCCTGGTCCTGAACCGTCTGCGCAGCCGTATCCGCGTGCAGGTGGACGGCCAGATCAAGACCGGTCGCGACGTGGTCATCGGCGCCCTGCTGGGTGCGGATGAATTCGGCTTCGCCACCGCGCCGCTGGTGGTCGAAGGCTGCATCATGATGCGCAAGTGCCACCTCAATACCTGTCCGGTGGGTGTGGCCACGCAGGACCCGACCCTGCGCAAGCGTTTCTCCGGTCAGCCTGAGCACGTGGTGAACTTCTTCTTCTTCGTTGCCGAAGAAGTGCGCGAGCTCATGGCCCAGCTGGGCGTGCGCAAGTTCGACGAGCTGATCGGCCGTGCCGATCTGCTCGACATGCGTGCCGGCATCGAGCACTGGAAGGCCAGCGGCCTGGACTACAGCCGCATCTTCCACCAGCCGAACGTGCCCGCCGAAGTGCCGCGCCTGCACACCGAGATCCAGGACCACAACCTGACCAAGGCCCTCGACAACCAGCTCATCGAGCTGGCCAAGCCGGCCCTCGAGACGGGTGCCAAGGTCAACATCGAGCTGCCGGTGCGCAACATCAACCGTACCGTCGGTGCCATGCTGTCCGGCCAGTTTGCCGCCAAGTACGGTCATGCGGGCCTGCCCGACGACACCGTGCATATCAAGCTCAACGGCACCGCCGGCCAGAGCTTCGGGGCCTTCCTGTCCCGCGGCCTGACCCTCGAGCTGGTGGGTGAAGGCAACGACTATGTCGGCAAGGGCCTGTCCGGTGGCCGCATCATCGTGCGCCCGGCGCCTGGCTTCAAGTGCGACACCCCGAGCAACATCATCATCGGCAACACCGTGCTCTACGGTGCCACCGAAGGCGAAGCCTACTTCGCCGGCGTGGGCGGCGAGCGTTTCGCGGTGCGTAACTCCGGCGCCACCACCGTGGTGGAAGGCGTGGGCGACCACGGCTGCGAGTACATGACCGGCGGCACCGTCGTGGTGCTGGGCATGACCGGCCGCAACTTCGCCGCGGGCATGTCCGGTGGCGTGGCCTACGTGTTCGACGAGGACGGCACCTTCGAAGGCCGCTGCAACATGGCTCAGGTGGCCCTGGAGCCGGTCGAGGACGAACTCGAGGCCCGCAAGGGTTCCGAATCGGGCGACGAGCTCGAGTCCCACGGCCGCGTCGATGTCCGTCACCTGGGCATGGCCGACGAAGCCCTGCTCAAGATGCTGGTCGAACGCCACGCCAACTACACCGGCAGCGAACGCGCCAAGGCCATCCTCGCCGATTGGCCGACCTACCGCGCCAAGTTCGTCAAGGTGATGCCGCACGAATACCGTCGCGCGCTGGCCGAAATGGCCGCGCAACAACAGAAAGAACTGGAGGCCGCGTAACATGGGCAAGCCAACTGGATTTCTCGAGTATCAGCGTCTCTCCGAGGCCTATGCCCCGGTCGAGCAGCGTCTCAAGCACTACAAGGAGTTCGTCGACCACCTGAGCGACGACGAGGCCGCCAAGCAGGGCGCCCGCTGCATGGATTGCGGCGTGCCCTTCTGCAACAACGGCTGTCCCGTGAACAACATCATTCCCGACTGGAATGACCTGGTGTATCGCGGTGCCTGGAAGGAGGCGATCGAGGTCCTGCACTCGACCAACAACTTCCCCGACTTCACCGGCCGCATCTGCCCGGCCCCCTGTGAAGCCGCGTGCACGCTCAACATCAACACCGAAGCCGTGGGCATCAAGTCCATCGAGCACGCCATCATCGACAAGGCCTGGGAGAACGGCTGGGTCAAGCCCCAGCCCGCCGCCGTCAAGACCGGCAAGAAGGTGGCCGTGGTCGGTTCCGGCCCCGCCGGCCTGGCCGCGGCCCAGCAGCTGGCCCGCGTCGGCCACGACGTGACCGTGTTCGAGAAGAGCTCCCGCATCGGCGGCCTGCTGCGCTACGGCATCCCCGACTTCAAGATGGAGAAGTCCCACATCGATCGTCGCGTCGAGCAGATGCAGGCCGAAGGCGTCACCTTCCGCACCAAGGTGTGCGTGGGCGTGAAGCCCGCTGTCACCGGCATCAACGATGACGCGGTCGAGGTGATTTCCGCCGAGCAGCTCAAGTCCGAGTTCGATGCGGTGATCCTGGCTGCCGGTTCCGAAGTGCCCCGCGACCTGCCGGTCCCCGGCCGTGAGCTGGCGGGTGTGCACTTCGCGCTCGAGTTCCTGGTCCCCCAGAACAAGGAAGTGGCGGGCGACGACAAGAACCCCATCTCTGCCACCGGCAAGCACGTCATCGTGATCGGCGGCGGCGACACCGGTTCCGACTGCGTGGGCACCTCCAACCGTCACGGCGCCACGTCGGTGACCCAGTTCGAAGTGATGCCCGAGCCGCCGAAGGAAGAGAACCGTCCGCTGACCTGGCCGTATTGGCCGATCAAGCTGCGCACCTCTTCCTCCCACGAGGAAGGCTGCAGCCGCGAATTCGCGGTGTCCACCAAGGAGTTCATCGGCGAGAACGGCAAGGTCAAGGCCCTGCGCACCGTCGAACTCGAGTGGAAGGACGGCAAGCCCACCGAAGTCGCTGGCTCCGAGCGCGAACTGCCGGCCGATCTGGTCCTGTTCGCCATGGGCTTCACCAACCCGGTGGCATCCCTGCTCGAGGCCTTCGGCGTCGACAAGGACGGCCGTGGCAACGCCAAGGCCACCACCGACGGTGAAGGCTGCTACGCCACCAACGTGGCCAAGGTCTTCGCCGCTGGTGACGTCCGTCGTGGCCAGTCGCTGGTGGTGTGGGCGATCCGCGAAGGCCGTCAGGCCGCCCGCGAGGTGGACAGCTTCCTGATGGGCAGCAGCGTCCTGCCCCGCTGAAGCTTCCTCCGCGCCATGAAAAAGCCCGCGATTGCGGGCTTTTTCGTTTTCGGCGATGTAGGGGGCAGGGGGCCGTGTAGGGGCGGCTTCAGCCGCCCGCGGGTGCTTGATCTGCGCTCGACTGCGGGCGGCTGAAGCCGCCCCTACATGCGTCCTTACAGACCGAGCAGGTTCACCGTATGGTGGCCGATCATCCATTCTTCGTTGGTCGGTACCACCAGCACCTCGATCTTGCTGTCCTTGGCATGGATGCGGGTGGCGTGGCGTTCGTTGGCGGCGGGGTAGAGTGACAGGCCGGTCCAGGCCAGCCACTCGGCGATGCGGGCGCGCACGGCTGCGGCATGCTCCCCGATGCCGCCGGTGAACACCAGCGCGTCGAGGCCGCCGGCGGCCATGCTGAGCTGACCGATCATGCAGGCGGCGCGGTAGCAGAACAGCTCGATGGCCTCCTTGGCCGAATCCTCGTCGGACTCCAGCAGGGCGCGCATGTCCTGGCTCAGGCCGGATACGCCGAGCAGGCCGGACTGCTTGTAGAGCAGATTGCTCAGCGTCTTGGCGTCCATCCCTTTCTGTTCCACCAGGTGCAGGATCACGCCGGGGTCCAGGCTGCCGGTGCGGGTGCCCATCATCAGGCCGTCCACGGCGGTGAAGCCCATGCTGGTATCGCGGGACTGGCCGTCGCGCAGAGCACACATGCTCGCGCCATTGCCCAGGTGGGCGATGACGATGGGGCCGTGGGACTTCTCTTCGCCCAGCAGGTCGGGCAACTGGCGTGCCACGAATTCATAGGACAGGCCGTGGAAGCCGTAGCGCTTGATACCCTCGTTGGTCAGCGCGCGGGGGATGGGGAAGTGACGGGCCACCGGCAGGCGGGTGCGGTGGAAGGCCGTGTCGAAGCAGCCCACCTGGCGCACCTCGGGCATCAGGCCGAACAGCAGCTTGATGGCGCGCAGGTTGTGCGGCTGGTGCAGGGGCGCCAGGGGGATCAGGGTCTCCAGCTCGGCGACCACTTCCTGGGTCAGCACCACCGGGGCGCCGTAGTGGTCGCCCCCATGCACGATGCGGTGGCCGGCAGCGACGATGTCCACGCCGGGGCTGTGGCGGTTGATCCACTCGAAGATGAACTCCAGGGCAACCCGGTGCTGGCCGTTCTGATCGGTGCCCTCGGGCACGCTCAGGGCTTCGGTGAAGCGCTCGCCGGTGTTGGTGTCCTTGGCGTGCATCAGCGGCTCGGCGCCGATGCCCTCGACCTGGCCGGACAGGCGCGGCGTGTCGGCCAGCCGCGGGGTCATGGGGAAGAGGGCGAACTTGAGGCTGGACGAGCCAGCGTTGAGGATCAGGATGGCTTTCATAGGCGGGTTACCAGGCGGCGTTTGTGGGCCATCAGCTGGGCAATGGCGCAGGAGGCGGTTCGGGTTTCGGCGGTGTCGGCGCGGCTGGTGAGCACGATGGGGACGCGGGCGCCCAGCACCACACCGGCCATCAGTGCATCGGCCAGGTACTCGAGCTGCTTGGCCACCATGTTGCCGGATTCCAGGTCGGGCACCACCAGGATGTCGGCCTGGCCGGCCACCGCGGAGCGGATGCCCTTGGTCTTGGCGGCGACCAGCGACACGGCGTTGTCGAAGGCCAGCGGGCCGTCGAGCAGGCCGCCGGTGATCTGGCCGCGGTCGGCCATCTTGCACAGGGCGGCGGCATCCAGGGTGGAGCGGATCTTCTCGTTGACCGTCTCGACAGCCGACAGGATGGCCACCTTGGGCTCGCGCACGCCCATCATGATCGCCAGCTCGATGGCGTTCTGGATGATATGCACCTTGTCGGCCAGGCTCGGCTCGATGTTGATGGCCGCGTCGGTGATCAGCAGGGGGTGCGGGTAGGTCGGCACGTCGGCCATGAACACATGGGACAGGCGCCGGGACGTGCGCAGGCCGGTTTCCTTGGCGACGACCTCGCTCATCAGCTCGTCGGTGTGCAGGGAGCCCTTCATCAGGGCCTCCACCTCGCCGCAGCGGGCCAGGCGCACCGCGGTCTCGGCGGAGGCGTGGCTGTGGGGCACATCCACGATGCGCACGCCGCGCAGGTCGATATGCTCGCGCTCGGCCACCTCGCGGATCTTGCTCTCGGGGCCGACCAGCACCGGGATCACCAGCCCGGCATCGCGGGCCTGGATGGGGCCGCGCAGGGACTCGGTGTCGCAGGGGTGGGCGACCGCGATGGGAATCGGCTCCATGCCGCGGGTCATCTCGAGCACGTGCAGGTAACGCTGCTGGCGGTCGGAAATGGTGATCTCCGGCAGGTTCATCCGCGGGCGCTTGATCTTCTCGGTGGGTGCCATCACCTCGGCGGTGCCGTCGATGACCTTCAGGCCGTCCTGGTTCACGCACAGGCAGTCGAGCAGCAGATGGTGGTTGTGTTCGAAGCGCTTGGTGCAGGTGATGGTCACGCTCAGTGTGTCGCCGATCGTGATGGGGCGCCAGAACTTGAGCGTCTGCCCCACGTATACGGTGCCCGGCCCCGGGAACTCGGTGCCGAGGATGGAGGAGATCAGCACGCTGCCCCACATGGAGTGGCCCACCACCTCGCGGAACTGGCTGGAGCGGGCGAACTCGGGGTCCACGTGGGTCGGGTTGACGTCCCCGGACATGACGGCGAAGAGGTGGATGTCCTCGGGCCGGAGTGTCCGCACCAACTGGGCTGAGTCGCCGATGGCAATCTCGTCAAAGGTTCGGTTCTGGATGAAATCCATTGTGTCGGTTGTCATGTCGGGTCCTGAAGTTGCATTGCAGCACGTGCCATTCTACGGAAAGCGCAATCCCCATCTTTAGTATTAGATCAAAGGTGTGTTGCACCGCGTCAGCCGGACGGCAATGTGGCGAGATGTAATCCGAGAACTTCGCCGCAAGTCGTCAAAATTGCGCATGCTAGAATCGGCGCGGTCAAAATTCAAACCGCATTCAAGGGCTCCTATGGAAGTGATCGTCCTCGCCGCCGGACAAGGCAAGCGCATGCGTTCGGTGTTGCCGAAGGTCCTGCAACCTCTGGCCGCCAAGCCCATGCTGGCCCATGTGCTGGATACCGCACGGGCCCTGGAAGCCCGCCGCATCGTGGTGGTGTACGGCCATGGCGGCGAGGTGGTGCGTGAAGCCCTGGCCGCGCCCGATCTGGCCTGGGCCCGTCAGGATCCGCCGCAGGGCACCGGGCATGCGGTGCAGCAGGCGATGCCCCTGGTGGAGGATGGCGACATCGCCCTCATCCTCTACGGCGATGTACCCCTGATCGGCCAGGCCAGCCTGCGCCGTCTCACCGCGGCTGCCAGCGATCGCAGCCTGGCCCTCCTCACCGTCGAGATGGCCGACCCCACCGGCTATGGCCGCATCCTGCGTGACGTGGCGGGCAAGGTCACCCGTATCGTCGAAGAGAAGGATGCCAGCCCCGAGGAACGCCGCGTCACCGAGGTCAACACCGGCATCCTGGCCGCCCCGGTGGCGCGTCTGCGCCAGTGGCTCGCCAATCTCAGGAACGACAACGCCCAGGGCGAGTACTACCTCACCGACATCATCGCCATGGCGGTGGCCGACGGCCTCGAGGTCATCACCACCCAGCCCGACGCCTTCGAGGAAACCCTCGGCGTGAACAACAAGACCCAGCTGGCCGAGCTGGAGCGCATCCACCAGCGCAACATCGCCCGCCGCCTCACCGACGAAGGCGTCACCGTGATCGACCCGGCCCGCCTCGACGTGCGTGGTCGCCTGGTGTGCGGCCGCGACGTGGAGATCGACATCAACTGCATCTTCGAGGGTGACGTGGAGCTGGGCGACGGGGTGCGCATCGGCGCCAACTGCATCATCCGCAATGCGAAGATCGGCGCCGGCACGCGCATCGCCGCCTTCTCCCAGATCGAGGACACCGTGATGGGCGAGGCCTGCGTGATCGGGCCCTACGCCCGCACCCGTCCGGGTACCGTGCTCGGCACCGACGTGCACCTGGGCAACTTCGTCGAAGTGAAGAACAGCAACATCGCCGACCACTCCAAGGCCAACCACCTGGCCTATGTGGGCGACGCCGACATCGGCCAGCGGGTCAACGTTGGGGCGGGCACCATCACCTGCAACTACGATGGCGCCAACAAGTTCCGCACCATCATCGAAGACGACGTCTTCATCGGCTCCGACACCCAGCTGGTCGCGCCGGTGCGTGTCGGCCGTGGTGCCACCCTGGGGGCCGGCACCACCCTCACCAAGGACGCGCCGGCCGAGCAGCTCACCGTGTCCCGTGCCCGGCAGCTCAGCCTGGCCGGCTGGAAGCGCCCCGAGAAGGTCAAGAAAGCCTGATTCCCGTTGTTGTGTCCGGCTCGGCCAGGATGGCCGGGCCCTAACAAGAGGTCTACGAACATGTGTGGCATCGTTACCGCCATTGCCCGTCGCAACATCGTCCCCGTGCTGCTCGAAGGCCTGCGCAAGCTTGAATACCGGGGTTACGACTCCGCCGGCCTGGCCGTCCTCAAGCCGGAAGCCACCCCTCAGCTGCAGCGCCTGCGTGCCGTGGGCCGTGTCGCCGAACTCTCGGCCCAGGCTGACGACGTGCAGCTCACCGCTGAACTGGGCATCGCCCACACCCGCTGGGCCACCCACGGCGTGCCCTCCGAGCGCAACGCCCACCCGCACATCTCCGGCGGCCTCGCCGTGGTGCATAACGGCATCATCGAGAACTTCGAGGCGCTGCGCAGTCAGCTCCAGGCCAAGGGCTACGTCTTCTCGTCCGAGACCGACACCGAGGCCATCGCTCACCTGCTGCACGACAAGCTCAAGACCTTTCCCGACCTCTTCGACGCGGTGCGCGCCACCCTGGCCGACCTGGTCGGGGCCTACGCCATCGGCGTGATCGCCGAGATCGACCCCAGCCGCGCCATCGTCGCCCGCAAGGGGTCACCCCTGCTGCTGGGCATCGGCGAGGACGGCCACTACGCCGCCTCCGACACCGCTGCCCTGCTGCAGGTCACCCGCAAGGTGGTGTATCTCGAAGACGGCGACGTCGCCGAGCTGCGCCTCGATGGCTACCGCGTCACCCTGCAGGACGGCACCCCGGTCGATCGCCCGGTGAGCATCTCCAGCCTGTCCGCCGATGCGGTCGAGCTGGGCAAGTACCGTCACTACATGCAGAAGGAGATCTTCGAGCAGCCCCAGGCCCTGGCCAACACCCTCGAACCCATCGCCGGCGCGGGCATCATCAGCCCGCAGATCTTCGGCGCCGAGGCCGTGGATGTGCTCAAGGCCACCCGGCGGGTGCTCATCCTCGCCTGCGGCACCAGCTACCACTCCGGCTTCACCGCCCGCTACTGGCTGGAGTCCGTGGCGAAGATCCCCTGCACGGTCGAGATCGCCTCCGAATACCGTTATCGCGAATCCGTACCCGAGGCCGACACCCTGGTGGTGGTCATCTCCCAGTCCGGCGAGACCGCCGACACCCTGGCCGCCCTCAAGCACGCCAAGAGCCTGGGCATGACCAAGACCCTGGCCATCTGCAACGTGCCCGAGTCCGCCATCGTCCGCGAGTCCGCCCTGCGCTTCATCACCCGCGCCGGCCCCGAGATCGGTGTCGCCTCCACCAAGGCCTTCACCACCCAGCTCGCCGCCCTGGCCCTGCTGACCCTGGCCCTGGCCAAGGTCAATGGCCGCCTCTCCGGCGAGCAGGAAGCCGGCTACCTCACCCAGCTGCGCCACCTGCCGGTGGCGGTGGGCAAGGTGCTCGACCTCGAGCCGGAGATCGAGCGCTGGGCCCAGCGCTTTGCGAGCAAGCAGCATGCTCTCTTCCTGGGCCGCGGCAGCCACTGGCCGATCGCCATGGAGGGCGCCCTCAAGCTCAAGGAGATCTCCTACATCCACGCCGAAAGCTACGCCGCCGGCGAACTCAAGCATGGCCCCCTGGCCCTGGTGGACAAGGACATGCCGGTGATCGCCGTGGCCCCGGCCGACGAGCTGCTGGAAAAGCTCAAGAGCAACCTTCAGGAAGTCCGCGCCCGCGGTGGCGAGCTCTATGTCTTTGCCGATGCCGGCAGCGAGATCCCGGAGACCGAAGGCGTGCACATCCTGCACATGCCCGAACACTACGGGCTGCTCTCTCCGGTGCTCCACGTCATCCCGCTGCAGCTGCTCAGCTACCACGCGGCGCTGGTCAAAGGCACGGACGTGGACAAGCCGCGCAACCTGGCCAAGAGCGTGACGGTGGAGTAAGTCGGCGGATCAGCCGGAGCGGCGTCCGGCGGTCGCTTTTTGCTATCCTGCTGCCTTTGCCCGGCGCTGATGCGCCGGGCAAGCGATCTCATTGACGGAGTGGCAGATGGCCTCCTTGCAGGATCAATTTTTGAAAGCCGGCCTGGTAAGCAAGAACAAGGTCAAGCAGACCAACCAGGAAAAGGCCAAGCAGAAGAAAGTCGAGCGTCGGACGGGCGTCGAGAGCGTCGATGAGGCTCGCCTGGCGGTACTGGAGGCGCAGCGCAAGGACGCCGAGCGCTCCCGGGAGCTCAACGCCCAGCGCGATGCCGCCGCGGCCCAGAAGGCGCTCGCCGCGCAGATTGTCCAGATGGTGAAGCAGAGCCGCCAGAGCAAGGGCTCCGGCGACATCGCCTACAACTTCACCCACGACAACAAGATCAAGCGGGTCTATGTGTCAGCCCAGGTCCAGTCCCATATTGCGGCGGGCCATCTGGTGATCATCTGCCAGGGCGAGAGCGTCGAGCTGGTGCCCAGCGTCGTCGCCAACAAGATCGCCGAGCGGGATCCTGCGGTGGTCGTGCGGGTCGTCAAGGCCAGCACCACCGTCGATGAGGACGATCCCTACGCCGCCTTCCAGGTGCCGGACGACATGATGTGGTAATTCCCGGACGGCGCTCCGTGCTGCGGAGCGCCCGGTCCGTCATGTCTCCGGACGGATCCGGAATGCTTCCTGACGGTATTTCGGCAGACGCAGCGCGACCAGCTGATGGGAGCGCGTCAGAAGTGCCCTGAGTTCATCGGCTGTCATCGGATAGGGGGCTTCCATGGCCACCCAGCGGGCCCGGGCCAGATAGGGAGCAGGGCGGATGCCCGGCCGGTCGGTGAAGGCCAGGAAGAGGTCGTCGTCGACCTTGAAGGCCAGCTTGCTTTTCCCTGTGCTGTCGAGGCCCAGGATGGCGAACATCTTGTTCTCGGCGATCGAGAAGACCTGGTTGCCGCCCCATTTGATGGACTCGACGGCGCCCGGTAAGGTCCTGCAGAAATCGGCCACCTCTTTGGGCGTCATGGATGCTGTCGCCGCTCGGGTCATCGGCTGGGCAGGGGCAGCGGGGCCATGTCGGTGAAGCCCGGAATCGCCGCCACGCGGCCCAGCCAGGCCCGGATGTGGGGATAGGGCGCGAGGTCGATGCCCCCCTCCGGCGCGTGGGCGATGTAGGCATAGCAGGCCAGATCCGCCAGGGTGGGGTGGGGCGCTGCGAGGAAGGCGCGGTCGGCCAGGTGCCCTTCCATGAAGCCGAACAGCCGCGCCGCGATGGCGTGGGCGGTCTCCAGATTGCCAGCCATGTTCCATTGCGTCACCGCGCGGGCAGCCGCCGGGCCGAAGCGGACTTCCGCCGAGGCGATCGACAGCCAGCGCTGCACCTCTGCGCGGGTCTCCGCATCGCGGGGCAACCAGGCGCTGTCGGGCGCATACTTTTCCACCAGGTAGATGAGGATGGCGGTGCTGTCACAGATCACCGTGTCGCCGTCCTGCAGCACGGGGATCTGCCCCAGGGGGTTCAGCGCCAGGAATCCGGGCGTCTGCCGTACGTCCGCCGTGGCGGTGACGTAGCGGTAAGGCAGACCAAGCAGCTTGAGCAGGACCTCGACCCGGTGGGCGTGACCGGACGGCGGCGTGCCGTAAAGCGTGATCGACGGGCTGCTGTTCATCGGGCGTCCTTTCATCTCGTGAGCGGGAGATGCTGAATGGTTTCGCGTGTCATGGCAACCCTTGCCGCCCTGTGCTGTCAATAGCGGGCCCCCATCGTCTTCATTGGACGAATTCAATGGAGGTGGCGTAGGGGCATGGCTAAGCTTCGGATCAAGCAGTTCGCCGATCAACGTACATACAGAGGGAGACAGTCATGAGCAACGAAGCAAAATGCCCGTTCAGCGGGGGTGCTCGCGCCACCCAGGGAGCCCGCTCCAACCGGGACTGGTGGCCGAAGCAGTTGAATCTGTCCATCCTGCACCAACACGCGCCGGCATCCAGCCCGATGGACACCGGCTTCGACTATGCCGAGGCTTTCAAGAAGCTCGATTACGCCGCCCTCAAGAAGGATCTGCAGGCCCTGATGACCGTATCTCAGGATTGGTGGCCTGCAGACTGGGGCCACTACGGTGGCCTGTTCATCCGCATGGCCTGGCACAGTGCGGGCACCTACCGTACGGCAGATGGCCGGGGGGGCGCCGGCACCGGCAACCAGCGTTTCGCCCCCATCAACAGCTGGCCCGACAACGGCAATCTGGACAAGGCGCGCCGCCTGCTGTGGCCGATCAAGCAAAAGTACGGCAACCAGATCTCCTGGGCCGATCTGATGATCCTGGCCGGTAATGTCGCCCTGGAATCGATGGGGTTCAAGACCTTCGGTTTCGGTGGTGGCCGCGCCGACATCTGGCAGCCCGAAGAGGACATCTACTGGGGCGCCGAAGCCGAATGGCTGGCCACCAGCGACAAGCCGATGAGTCGCTATTCCGGAGACCGCAAGCTCGAGAATCCCCTGGCGGCCGTGCAGATGGGCCTCATCTACGTCAATCCCGAAGGCCCTGACGGCAACCCCGACCCCGTGGCGTCGGGCCGCGATGTGCGTGAAACCTTTGCCCGCATGGCCATGAACGACGAGGAAACGGTGGCCCTGGTGGCTGGCGGCCATACCTTCGGCAAGGCCCACGGCGCCGGTGACCCGGCCCTGGTCGGGCCCGAGCCGGAAGCCGCGCCGATCGAGGCCCAGGGCCTGGGCTGGATCAACAAGTTCGGTTCCGGCAAGGGCGTGCATACCACCACCAGCGGGATCGAAGGCGCCTGGAAGCCGAACCCCACCACATGGGACAACGGCTACTTCGACATGCTCTTCGGCTACGAGTGGGAGCTGACCCGCAGCCCCGCTGGCGCCAAGCAATGGGTGGCGAAGGACGTCAAGCCCGAGCACCTGATCCCCGACGCCCACGATCCGTCCAAGAAGCATCCGCCGATGATGACCACGGCCGACCTGTCGCTGCGCTTCGACCCGATCTACGAGCCGATCGCGCGCCGCTTCCACAAGGATCCGCAAGCCTTCGCCGACGCCTTTGCGCGTGCCTGGTTCAAGCTCACCCACCGGGACATGGGCCCCAAGGGCCGCTACCTGGGCCCGGAAGTGCCCGCCGAAGACCTGATCTGGCAGGACCCGATTCCGGCGGCCGATCATCCGCTGATCGATGCCGGGGACATCGCCGCCCTCAAGGCCCAGGTGCTCGCGTCCGGCCTGTCGATCGCCGAGCTGGTGTCCACCGCCTGGGCGTCGGCCTCCACCTTCCGTGGCTCCGACAAGCGTGGCGGTGCCAATGGCGCCCGCATCCGGCTGGCGCCGCAGAAGGACTGGGAGGTCAACCAGCCGGCCCAGCTGGCCAAGGTGCTGGCTACGCTGGAGGGTATCCAGCAGTCCTTCAATGCAGCCCAGAGCGGTGGCAAGAAGGTCTCGCTGGCCGACCTGATCGTGCTGGCGGGCGGTGCCGCAGTGGAGGCGGCGGCCAAGGCGGCGGGGCATGCGGTCGAGGTGCCTTTCACCCCCGGGCGGGGCGATGCCACGGCGGCGCAGACCGACGCGGAGTCGTTCTCGGTGCTGGAGCCGGAGGCCGACGGCTTCCGCAACTACCAGAAGCAGGCCTTCTCCGTGTCGGCCGAGGAGATGCTGGTGGACAAGGCCCAGCTGCTGACCCTCAGCGCGCCCGAGATGACGGTGCTCGTCGGTGGCCTGCGGGTGCTCGGCGCCAACGCGGGAGGCTCGTCGAAGGGCGTGTTCACCCGGCGGCCGCAGACTTTGACCAATGACTTCTTCGTGAATCTGGTCGACATGGGCACGGCCTGGGTGCCCACTTCGGCGGCACAGGACAGCTTCGAGGGGCGCGACCGGAAGACCGGTGAAGTCAGATGGACTGCGTCGCGGGTCGACCTGATCTTCGGCTCCAACTCCCAACTGCGCGCCCTGGCCGAGGTCTATGCCCAGGACGATGCGAAGGAGAAGTTCGTGCGTGACTTCGTGGCTGCCTGGAACAAGGTCATGAACCTGGACCGTTTCGACCTGCAGTGAGCGCTCCGGATCCCGGGTGGCCTGGCCGCCATGCCATCCGGGATGCCGCACATGAGCCCTCAGGGTGTTGATCGGTGCAGTCCGCCAGGGCCGGGGCCTCGATCACCCATGGAGAAGGAAAGGCTTGACGGCTGTCCCGCCTCTGGCACTATCGCGGACATCGATAAACCTATTCTCCTTGGGGTCATTCAGCGTGTGGAAAGTGTTCAACCTCAGTGAGCTCAAGAGCCGGGTAGAGGGCAGTCAGCCCGCCATTTTCGAGTTCCTGCGCAGTTCGCAGATGTCCTGCGCCCTGTACCGCCTGCCGGCCGGCGCCAAGGACATGCAGGCACCCCACTTCGAAGATGAGCTCTACATGGTGCTGGAAGGCCACGCCCGCCTGCGTGTCGATGGGCAGGAGCAGGAGGTCGGGCCGGGCATGGTGCTGTTCGTCAGCGCGACCACCGAGCACTCCTTCTTCGACATCACCGAAGATCTGACCCTCATGGCCATGTTCGGCCCCGCGGGCGGTATGGCCTGAACAGGCGGTCGCGGGCCGGGCTGTCCCCATTCCGGTATGACCTCTCCTGCTGCATCGAAAGCCCGGCCTCGTGCCGGGCTTTTGCTTTTTGCCCGGCGGCTGTGATGGATCGCTTCCGGATTGCAAACCTACCAACTAGTAGATAATATTTCCTGCGTCAGGACAGCCCTTGCAAGCCGGACGATCGTTTCGCCGGCCCCAGACCAACAACGGGGCGTTACCACGACAAAGGAGGAGATGCGATGAGAGTCGCAGCATTGATGGCGGCGGTACTCGCCGCAACAGTATTGGCGGTGCCTGCCGGCAGGGCCGCCGAGCGCGCAGTCGACCCGCTGGGTTCGCCCCGCTGGGAGGACATGGCCCGCAGCCTGCTGGCCGGCGAGGCCTATGTGTTCGATTCCCGGGTGAAGGTGGAGGCGCCGGACCTCGCCGAGAACCCCATGCTGGTGCCGGTGACGGTCGATGCCACGGCGCTGCCCGACGTGAAGGAGGTGTTGGTCTTCGCCGACTTCAATCCCATTCTCGAGATCCTGCGCTTCCACCCCGAGGCGACCAGCGCCTACCTGGGCTTCCGGGTCAAGCTGCAGCAGTCCACGCCCCTGAGGGCCGCGGCGCGCACTGCCGATGGGGTGTGGCACGTGGGTGGGGCCCTGGTGAACACCGCAGGGGGCGGCTGCACGGCTCCCTCGGTCGGGTCCACCTCCACCGAGTGGCAGAAGCGCCTCAACGAGGTCACGGCGCGCGCCTGGAGCGAGGGGCCGATGTCGGGGCGGGTCCGGTTGCGCATCATCCATCCGATGGACACCGGTCTGATTGCCGGTATTCCGGCCTTCCACCTCGAGGCGCTGACCCTCCGGGACGAAGCCGGCACGCCCCTGATGCGCCTGGAGATCTCCCAGCCGGTCAGCGAGAACCCGGTGTTCACGCTGTACCGCGGCCAACGTGGCGGTGCCCTGCAGGCTGCGGGGCGGGATAACAACGGCAACACCTTCGATGTCCGGATTGCACCATGAAGCGCCTGATCCTTGCACTGCTGGCCTGGGTTGCCCTGGCCGCCCACGCCGATGATTTCGACTACCGTCTGGAGCCCCGGGCGGTGGCCCCGGATGTATATGTGTTCGTCGGCAAGACCGAGGACTTCGACACGCGGAACGGCGGCAACATCGTCAATACCGGCTTCATCGTCGGACCCCAGGGCGTGGTGGTGATCGACACCGGCCCGTCGCTGCGCTACGGCCGGCAGATGCGCCAGGCCATCGCCCGGGTGACCGACAAGCCGGTGCTGATGGCGATCAACACCCATCACCACCCCGACCACTTCCTCGGCAACCAGGCCTTCTCCGATGTGCCGCTGGGCAGCCTGGCGGAGGTGCAGCGAGGCATTGCCAGCGAGGGCAATGCCTTTGCCGAGAACCTGTTCCGCATGAGCGGCGACTGGATGTCGGGCACCGAGGTCGTGGTGCCGACCCGCGCCCTGCAGGCCGGTCCGCTCGAAGTCGGCGGGCGGCGTCTGCGCCTGCTGGCCCTGGACGGCCATACCGGCGCCGATCTGGCCCTGCTCGATGAAGGCAGTGGCGTGCTGTTCGCCGGCGACCTGGTCTTCAACGACCGGGCGCCGACCACGCCCCACGCCCAGGTGGCGCGCTGGATGGCCTCCCTGGATACCCTCGAGGCGATGGTGGCCGGCGGTGGCGTGAAGGTGCTGGTGCCAGGGCACGGTCCGGTGTCCCGCGACGCGCAGCCGATCCGGCTGACCCGCGACTGGCTGACCTGGTTGTCGGGTTCCCTGCGCCAGGCGGCGGCCGACGGACTGGACATGAACGAGATCCTGGCCCGCCCGCTGCCGGAGCGGTACCGGACGCTGCCGGTGGCGCCGGCCGAGTACCGGCGCTCGGTGGGCCACCTGCTGCCGGGCATCGAGGTGGAGGCGCTCGAGGCGGGCCATGGCCACTGATGTGCGCGCCGGCGCGGGATGATAGCCTTCGCTCCATGACCGCACCCACCCGTTCCCAATTGCTGGCCGAGGCCGAATACCTGATCCGTCGATCCGGCTATTCGGCCTTCAGCTATGCCCACCTGACCGACAAGATCGGCATCACCAAGGCCAGCATCCACTACCACTTTCCCACCAAGCAGCGTCTCGCCGAGGAGGTCGTCGAAGTCGCGATGGTGCGCTTCGCTGAGTCCCTGGCCGGGATCGAGGCGGCGCATGGCGATGCGCTAGCCCGCCTGCAGGCCTACGGGCAGCTGTTCCTCGATGGTTTCGAGGAGCAGCTGCGCCCCCTGTGCTGTGCGCTGTCGGCCGAGCTGGCCGCCTTGCCGGAATCGATTCATGCCCGGACCCGGGCTTATTTCGAGCTCCATCTGGCCTGGCTGACCCGGACGGTCGAGCAGGGCTGTGCCGCTGGTCAGCTGTCCTGGCCGGACGGTGCCGGTGCGTTGGCCATCCTGATCCTGAGCACTCTCGAGGGGGGCAGCCTGGTGGCCCGCGCCATGCAGTCCCGGGCCCTGGCCCTGGCCGGCTTCGAGCAGGTGCTTGCCCTGGCGGCCCCGCCAGCGGGCCGGGGCTGCTAGAACAGCGGGACCAGCTTGTAGCCCTGGGTCTGGTAGCCGATCAGCGAGATGAAGCCGTCGGCCACCAGGGTCAGCCCGGGCAACAGGGTGGCATCGTCGATCCGCATGACCCGCGTGGCGATCGCGCAGACCTCATGGCGAACGCCCAGCGCGGCCAATTCCTTGACCAGCATCGCGATGGATTCGAGGGCGTCCTCGTGCTCCAGCTGGAGGGCGCTGTCGGGCCGGGTGGTCAGGAAGCGCACGGTCGGCCCGATGTACACGATGATCAGATCGGGCCTGACGCCCTGGCGGAGCATGCCGCCATGGGTCTCCTTGATGATGCTCAGGTAGAAGGCGGCCTTGCGGGGATCGTTGAAATCGATCAGGAAGATGCCTTTGCCTTCAGTGACACCGCGCAGGGCGGCGGCGTCATTCGGCTCCGTGGCGGATGCGGGCTGACAGGCCAGGAGAGGGACGAGTGCCGCCAGCAGGCGCAGCCAGGGGGGAATGAGGCGCATGAGGTCTCCGGATCGGGCCGCGGCCGGAGTCGGGTGAATCCGGTTCCACGGTCATCTTTGAGACCGAATATACCTACCAGTTGGTAGGTGCGCAATCAGGCCCGTTTTCCTCTGCCTCCCGAACGGACTCAGTGGCCTCGCCGGGGGGTGCCGTGGAGCTCCCGCGGCTGCCGGGCCGGCGGCTTCTGCGCCGCGTTGCCGCGGTGGGCCAGCAGTTCGCGTGCCCCGCCTTCCGGCACGGCCTGCATGTCCTTGATGTGGATGTTGTTCCACAACAGCTGGACGGTGGCGGGGCACAGGTTGAGCAAGGTGCCTGCCGCGCCGTCCACCGTGAGGGCGACGGTGTCGCCGACGGCCAGGGGCACTTGCTGCCACTCGCCATTGACGCCCTGCCAGCCGACGCTGCCGGGGCCGTCGTCGCCGAGGGCGGTCCGATACACATGCACCTTGGCCTGGATTTCGCCGGCGGCCACGTGGCGGTAGCTGTCAGGTGGGAGGTTCTGGACGGTCACGGTATGGCTCCTTTCGGGCGTCTCATGGCGCCGGCTTATGTCATAGGTATTTTTAGTCAAGGCTAGGGATGGGGGTGTTTGATGTCAATCGCATCAATCCCCGTTTTGGGGTGCTGAGGGGGCGGCAGTGCGTGTCCCGTCATCTGGAAAACCTTCCTGGACCGCCCGTGCCGGATGGGGCATTCGTTCAGCCGGGTGCCGAGCGGAGGGCTAGAATGGGACGCAGATGTCCGGCCCGATGCCGCCGTTCAGCGCATCCGCTCACGAGGAGGCAATCATGAAGAAGAATCCGCGCACGCCCGGCCTGTCCGGGCATTCGACGCGATCTGGCGTAGCCCTGCTGCTGTCGGTCGCCACGCTGTTGGGGGGCCTCGCGGTGCCGGCGACGGCGGCCAACAAGGTCAAGCTGAGTACCTACGATCACGGCAAGCCCGTCGGCTACCTGCCCTGTGGCGCCTACCCCCTGCCCCAGCGGGCGGCGGTGCTGATGGGCGGGGGGCTGGACGTCAAGGAGGCCTTCAGCTGGATGATCGACAGGATGGCCGACTGCGGCAGCGGCGTGACCGGCCGGCCGGGCAATCTGCTGGTGATCCGCGCCGGCGGCAATCCGGCCTACGACAGCTTCATCTACAAGCTCGGCAAGCTGGCGGCGGTGCAGACCGTGGTCGTGCCGACGGTGGATGCGGCCAACAGCACCGAGCTGGAGGGCTATATCCGCAACGCCGGCGCGATCTGGTTCACCGGGGGCGACCAGGGGGACTACTACAACTTCTGGAAAGGCACCCTGCTCGAGCGGGTGGTGTCGGACCACGTCCGGACTTACGGGATCCCGGTCGGCGGTACCAGTGCGGGGATGATGATCCTGAGCCAGTACGCCTACATCGCCTATCCCTCGACCATCACCTCGGGCGAGGCCCTGAGCGATCCCTTCAAGCCTGATTCCGTGACCATCAAGCGGGATTTCTGGACCTACGGCACCCCCTTCGAGCCCTTGTCCGCCACGGTCACCGACTCCCACTTCGATACCCGCGACCGCATGGGGCGGCTGGTCACCTTCCTGGCACGGGTGATCGGTGATGGCTGGAGCACGGCCTCCACCGCCCGGGCCATCGGCGTCGATCAGGAGACCGCCCTGCTGATGACCTCGACCCCCGGCCCCTCCGGTGCCCCGTCGGTCACCCTCAGGACGGTCGCCAATCCCGGTGTCGATGGCGCCGCCTACCTGCTCAAGGCGGCCAGCAACTCCAGCTTTGTGCTGACCCCTGGGCTGCCGCTGACCTTCACCCGCGTGCAGGTCCAGAAGCTGCCGGCGATCAGCGCGCCGTCTGCCTATGAGCTCAATGTGAATGGCGGGCAGCTGTCCTCGTCCACCGGCAGCATTTACTGACCGCGATCGCCCCCGACTGATCCCGGGGGCGTTTACAGAGTGAGGACCAGACCCGGGTTGAAGCGCGCGTTCTCCAGCTCCAGCGGCCCGTCGGGCGCGGCGCGGCGGGCATAGCCGCGGGGGTTGCAGACGACCCGGGTGCGGCCGATGCGGTAGTCGAAGCTGTCGTGGGTGTGTCCGTGCAGCCACAGGGCCGGCTGCCAGCGCAGGATGTGGGCATCCAGGTCGGAGACGAAGCAGGCATTCACCGGCGAGCCGGCGAACTGGGGCGCGATGCTGCGCAGGCTCGGCGCGAAATGGGTGACCACCACCGTGGGCCCCGGGTGGGGGCGGGCGAAGCATGCCTCCAGCCACTTCACCGACTCCAGGAACAGCAGCTGGGCCAGCGCCGGTGAGAAGGTGTCGGGAAAGTCGGGGGCCACCCGGATCCGCGTGAAGTCGCGGGTGAAGCCGAGGGCCGCCTGAATCCCCTGCAGGCGCGCCGCCTCGCTGTCGAAGATGCGGAAGTCCGACCACAGGGTGCAGCCCAGGAAGCGCACCCCCTGGTGGATCCATTCGCTCCGCTCCAGGATCTGCAGCGGGCTGCCCTCGGCCAGCCGGGTCAGCGCCTGGTGGGTGCTGACCAGGTCGCTGCCGTAGAACTCGTGATTGCCCGCCACATACAGCGTGGGCAGCGGTGTCGCCCGCGCCCACTCGATGGCCTGAGCCGGCCGCCCCAGATCACCCGCCAGCACGATCACATCCGCCTCCACCTGAGGAAAGGGCATGGGGGCGGCGGACAGGTGGAGATCGGAGAAAAGGGCGATGCGCATGGCGGTCAAGGCTCCAGGTTGGCAGGCTAAGTGTGGGGGCGTCCCGTCACCAGACGGCGCAGGGGTGGCCCCAGGGCCTGACGGACGCCCTCTGCGTGCAGGCAGGCGCCGCCGGCGAGGCCCACTGCGCAGCCGAGCAGGGTGTCGATGAAGCGGGCCCGGATCAGCAACGATGGGTCGGTCGAGCCCAGGCTGGCGGCATCGGCGAGGAGCAGGGTCAGGGGCGTGATGAAGATCACCGCGATGCCGTAGTGGCGAACCACCAGGGTCTCGATCAGCCAGGCCAGCACCATCATCGTCACCCCGATGCCCCATTTGTCGAGGGGCAGGCTGAGCACCGCCCAGGCCACCAGCAATCCGATCCCGGTACCCAGCACCCGGTGCGCCTGGCGGACCCACACGGCCCGCAGCGAGGCACCCTGGATCACCGCCAGGCAGCTGATCGGCACCCAGTACGCGTTCTGGAGCTGCAGGGCCTGGGCCAGCGCCAGGGACAGGCCCACGAAGAGACCGATCAGCACCGAATCGAAGACCACGAAATCGAAGGTGGGCGGTGGCAGGGGCTGGACCGGGGCGGCCGGCCGGACGCGCAGCATGTACAGGCTGTACAGAAAGGCGATGGCACAGGCCAGCAGGCAGCCCATGGCGAGCAGCCCGACCTTCAGCGGGATCTGCAGAACATCACCCGGCGCATGGGCCCCGATGGCCGCCGCCAGCACGAAGAACAGGCCGCCCGGCGGACCCAGCGCATAGAAGCGGCAGACCATGGTGACCAGCATGGCGATCAGCGTCAGGGCGGCGATCATGGCCGGTGCGAAGAGGTGGCTGATCACCCCTAGCGCATAGCAGGCGGTCAGGCCGAAGGCGCTGGCCATCAGCGACACCATGCGGTGGTAGAGCGGTGTAGCCGGCAGGTACAGGAAGACCAGCCCCCCGAGGCTGGAGATCAGGCCGTACTCCAGGTGGTCGAACCAGGCCCCGACCAGCATCGGCAGCCCGGTGGCCAGGCCGGCCGCCACCGGCATCTGCCAGGGGCGGTCACTGCGCTGGATGGAGGCCAGTTGCTGTAGCTCGGCTCGGGCCTGGTGCTTCAGGCGGTTCAAGCGGTGGCGCATCGACGGGGCGTCCTCGGGGCGGGCCGGTCGTGTCCGGTCCAGTAGCGGCGATCTTAAGGGTTTCCCGGCGTCCGGGCACGCCAGGGGCGCTTATATCGAATCCTGGAATGACATGCATTGCTCATTCATCGATATCGATCGCACTTATTCTTGGTTCTCCCCTTGGATCCGGATCAATAAGCTCATCTCAGCTTGTTATGACGAGTTGAGATGAATCACCCCGCGATCCCCACCACCTTGCAGGACCTTCCGGAGGCGCCGCTGCACCGCCAGATCACCCAGGCCCTCCGGGCCCGGATCATCGACGGCGAGTGGCCGGCCGGCGCCCGGCTGCCTTCCGAAAGCGCCCTGGGCGCGGAGTTCCTGGCCAGCCGCATCACCGTGCGGCAAGCCCTCGGCGCCCTGCAGCAGGAAGGCCTGATCTACACCCAGCAGGGGCGGGGCAGCTTCGTGAGCCGCCCCAAGGCGGTTCAGCACGTGTCCCGCCTGCGTGGCTTTGCCGAGCAGATGGGGGCGGATGGCTACGAGGTGCGCAACCGCCTGCTGAGCGTCGCCGAAGTGCCCGCCGATGCACGGGTGGCCGCCCGGTTGGGGATCCAGGAGGGCAGCGGAGTCATCGAGATCCGCCGCCTGCGCCTGCTCAACCGCGAGCCGATCTCGGTGGAACTGACCTGGCTGCAACGTGAGCCGGGGCTCAAGGTGGCCCGTGCCGACCTGGAGCGACGGGACATCTTCGTGATCCTCGAAGACGACTGCAACGTCGAGCTGGGCCAGGCCGACCTGGCCCTGGACGCGGTGGTCGCCGACGCGGAGCAGGCGGCCTGCCTGAAGGTGGCCCGTGGTGCCCCCCTGCTGCGCGTCGAACGCCTGACCCACGACAGCGCCGGAAGGCCTGTCGACTACGAATTCCTCTATTTCAGGGGAGACGCCTTTCAATACCGATTCAAGGTGGATCGCTATCCATCTGTACTGGAGTAATGCATGCCTCATCGAGCGGATACCCTGGAGAGTGAATACGACGTGGTCGTGGTGGGCGGCGGCACCGCCGGCCCCATGGCGGCGATCAAGGCCAAGGAGCGCAACCCGGCGCTGCGTGTGCTGCTGCTGGACAAGGCCCACGTGAAGCGCAGCGGCGCCATCTCCATGGGCATGGACGGTCTCAACAACGCGGTGGTGCCGGGCTACGCGACACCGGAGCAGTACACCAAGGAAATCACCATCGCCAACGACGGCATCGTCAATCAGGCCACGGTGTATGCCTATGCGCGCCACAGCTTCACCACCATCGAGGAGCTCGACCGCTGGGGCGTCAAGTTCGAGAAGGACGCCAATGGCGACTACGCCATGCGCAAGGTCCATCACATGGGCACCTACGTGCTGCCCATGCCTGAGGGCCATGACGTCAAGAAGGTGCTGTACCGGCAGTTGAAGCGCGCCCGGGTGGACATCACCAACCGCATCACCGCCACGCGCCTGCTCACCGCGGCCGACGGCAGCGTGAACGGGGTGATGGGTTTCGACTCGCGCACCGCCGCCTTCCACGTGATCCGCGCCAAGGCCGTGGTGCTCGCCTGCGGCGCTGCCGGGCGGCTCGGGCTGCCGGCCTCGGGCTATCTGATGGGCACCTACGAGAACCCCACCAACGCGGGTGACGGCTACGTGATGGCCTATCACGCCGGGGCAGAGCTGGCCAACCTGGAGTGCTACCAGATCAACCCCCTGATCAAGGACTACAACGGCCCGGCCTGCGCCTACGTGGCCGGGCCGATGGGGGGCTACACCGCCAACAACCGCGGTGAGCGCTTCATCGAGTGCGACTACTGGAGCGGCCAGATGATGCTGGAGTTCTACCAGGAGTTGCAGGGCGGCAACGGGCCGGTCTTCCTCAAGCTGAACCACCTGGCGGAGGAGACCATCTCGACCATCGAGACCATCCTGCACAGCAACGAGCGCCCCAGCCGCGGGCAGTTCCACGCCGGGCGTGGCACCGACTACCGCCACCAGATGGTCGAGATGCACATCTCCGAGATCGGCTTCTGCAGCGGCCACAGCGCCTCCGGGGTGTACGTCAATGAGCGCGCCGAGACCTCCGTGCCAGGCCTCTATGCCGCCGGCGACATGGCCGCCGTGCCCCACAACTACATGCTCGGTGCCTTCACCTATGGCTGGTTTGCCGGGCACAGCGCGGCGGAGCGGGCCACTGCCCTGGACTTCTCGGCGGTGGATGCGGAGCAGGTGGCCCGCGAGCGGGCCCGCATCTACGCCCCCCTGCTGCGCGACCACGGCCTGCCGGCGCTGCAGGTGGAGTACAAGCTGCGGCGCTTCGTGAACGACTACCTGCAGCCCCCCAAGGTGACCCGCAAGTACGAGATCGCCCTCGACCGCTTCGCCGAGATCGGCGAAGACCTGGAGCACCTGCACGCCACCGATGCCCATGAGCTGATGCGCTGCGCCGAGGCCTCGGTGATCCGCGACTGCGCCGAGATGGCCGCCCGCGCCTCGCTGTTCCGCACCGAGAGCCGCTGGGGCCTCTACCACCTGCGGGTGGACTACCCGGAACGCAACGACGCCGAGTGGTTCTGCCACGCCCACCTGAAGAAGGACGAATTCGGCCGGATGAGCCACTTCAAGCGGCCCGTCGAGCCCTACATCGTGCCCATCGCAGAGCAGGAGAAGGACGCCTACGACCGGCTGCGCGTCGCGCCCAAGACGGCCTCCGAAAAAACTGCCGCCACCGTCTGACCCCAGGAGAACCCCATGGCATTCCAACCCCGCAGCATCGCCCAGCTCAGCGAGGCGGCCGTCACCGTGGATCTGGACAAGTGCATCGCCCACAAGGGCTGCACCGTCTGCATCGACGTCTGCCCGATGGACATCCTCGACATCGACCCACAGACCGGCAAGGCCTTCATGAAGCGCGACGAGTGCTGGTACTGCCTGCCCTGCCAGAAGGACTGCCCGACCGGCGCCATCCACGTCGCCATTCCCTACCTGCTGCGCTGATCTTCCGCTTCAACCCAAATAGAGAGAGAACCCCCATGCGATTTTCGACCTTCACCAAGGCCGCGGCGTCCGCGCTCGTCGCCATGACCGTCAGCCTCGGCGCCCACGCCGAAACCCTGCGCCTGGCCATCGGCACCCAGGACACCACCATCAACTGCGCCACCGGTGGCTTGCTGATCCGCGAGCTCAAGCTGCTCGACAAGTACCTGCCGAAGGATGGCAAGTACAAGGATGTGCAGTACGACATCCAGTGGAAGAACTTCACCTCCGGTGCGCCGCTCACCAACGAGATGGTCGCCGACAAGCTGGACATCGGCACCATGGCCGACTTCCCCGGCTCGGCCAACGGCGCCGCCTTCCAGAAGGCCGGCAAGAAGAGCCTGTTCATCACCGTGCTGTCGGGCAGCACCCAGGGCAGCGGCAACGGCGTGGTCGTGCCCAAGGACTCCAGCGCCACCTCCCTGGCCGAGCTCCGCGGCAAGACCATCTCGGTCCCCTTCGCCTCGGCCGCCCACGGCATGCTGCTGCGCGCCCTCAAGGGGCAGGGCATCGACCCGGAGAAGGACGTCAACATCATCACCCAGGCGCCCGAAGTGGCGGGTCCGGCCCTGCAGGCCGGCAAGATCGACGCCCATGCCGACTTTGTGCCCTTCGCCGAACTGTTCCCCTACCGCGGCTTCGCCCGCAAGATCTATGACGGGGTGCAATCGTCCACGCCCACCTTCCATGGCTCCCTGGTCAATGCCGAGTTCGCCCGCAAGTACCCGGAGGTGGTGGTGGCCTTCCTGCGTGCCGCCATCGAGGCCGACCGCCTGATCGCCAGCGACCCGGAGAAGTACAGCGAGCTGATCGAGAAGGTCACCGGCATCGAGGCGCCGGTCAGCTACCTGTTCCACGGCCCCCTCGGTTTGCAGACCCGCGACTTCACCTGGAAGCCGGAATACCGCCAGGCGCTGAAGACCTCCATCGACACCCTGCACCTGATGCGCCGCATCGACGTGACGCCCGACCCCGCCACCTTCGTGGATGACCAGTACATCCGTGCCGCCTTCAAGCAGGCCGGCCTGAACTACGACGCGCGCCTCAAGAACTACGACAAGCTGCCCCTCAAGGCCAATGACGCGCTGACTGGCAAGCCCATCACCGACACCCGCCGCCTGGCCGGCCTGTGGGTCAGCGGCGAACCCAAGGTGCGCCACTACGCGGCCATCGGCAATGCCTTCCAGGATCTGCGCAAACTGGAGCAGGCCGGCAAGACGGTGCGGGCGGTGTATGTGCATGACCTGATCCACGGCATCAAGCTGCTCGCGCCGCAGGCCTGGTTCGCCCGGGACGCCCAGGGTGAGGTCAGCGCCTTCCTGCAGAAGGATGCGGCAGTGGCCTATGCCTCCACCAACAAGGGCCAGCTGCTCGACTTCGCCGCCCTCAAGGCGGCCGCAGGCAGCCGCTGATCATGCCGGCGCATCAATCGAGCATCCGGCGCGTGCTGCCGGTGCTATCCCTGGCGGCCTGCGTGGCGCTCTGGCATGTGGCCGCGTCCCGGCACCTGCATCTGGGGCTGGTCACCTTCCAGAACGTGCCGCAGCCCCTCGAGGTGGTGGATGCGGCCTGGGCCCTGCTGCAGTCGCCCAAGCTGCAGAACCACCTGACCAGCAGTCTGGGCCGGGTGGCCTTCGGCTTCCTCATCGCGGCCTTCGTCGGCGTGGCGCTGGGGCTGGCGATCGGGCGCTTCCGCTGGGTCCGGGAGACGCTGATGCCACCCCTCGAGGTGGCCCGGCCGATCCCGGCGGTGGCCTGGATCCCCCTGTCGATCCTGATGTTCCCCTCGTCGGAGGGCAGCATGATCTTCATCACCTTCGTCGGGGCCCTGTTTCCCATCCTGCTCAACACCATCCACGGGGTGCACGGTGTCGATCCGCGCCTGGTGGCCTCGGCCCGCAGCCTCGGCACCGGACGCTGGGGCATCTTCAGCCAGGTCATCCTGCCGGCGGCGGCGCCCTCCGTGCTGACCGGCCTGAGCATCGGCATGGGGACCTGCTGGTTCTGCCTGGTGACGGCGGAGATGATCTCCGGCCAGTACGGCATCGGCTACTACACCTGGGAGTCCTACACCGTCCAGAACTACGCCAACATCATCGTCGGCATGCTCCTCATCGGCCTGCTCGGCATGGGCAGCAGCGCCCTTCTTCACCGCATCGGCCACGCCCTGATGCCCTGGTACCGCCCCGGAGGCCGTGCATGAACGCTGTTCTCGAACTGTCCCGGCTCGCCCCCGCCGAGCCGACCACCGGTCGCCTCGACATCGACCGGGTATCCATCGAGCTGGGCGCCGGGGCCGCCCGCTTCACCGCCCTGCAGGATGTCTCCGTAGCCATCCGGCCCGGCGAGTTCGTGTGCCTGCTGGGGCCGTCCGGCTGCGGCAAGTCCACCCTGCTGGGGGCGCTGGCCGGCCACCTGGTGCCGTCCCGTGGCCAACTGCTGCTCGACGGCCAGCCGATCGGCGGGCCGGCACCGGAGCGTGGCCTGGTGTTCCAGCATCACACCCTGTTCCCGTGGTTGTCGGTACTCGACAACGTCGCCTACGGCCTGCGCATGCGCGGCGTCGGGCGGGCGCAGCGGCGCGCGCAGGCCATGACCTGGCTGTCCGAAGTCGGCCTCGACGGCTTCGAGCATCATTACCCGGGGTCTCTCTCCGGCGGCATGCAGCAGCGCGTGGAGATCGCCCGCGTGCTCATCAACGAACCGCGGGTGCTGCTGATGGACGAGCCTTTCGGCGCCCTGGACGCCCTGACCCGGCTGAAGATGCAGGAACTGCTGCTGGCCCTGTGGGCACGCCGCCGGATGAGCGTCGTGTTCGTCACCCACGACATCGACGAGGCCTTGTTCATGGCCGACCGGATCCTCGTCATGAGCGCCCGGCCCGGCCGGGTCGTGGAGGAGATCGTGGTGCCCGCCGAGCGTCCGCGGACTGCCGACTGGCTGACCGGCCCGGCCTTTGCCGCGTACAAGCGGCATTGCCTGGATCTGCTGCGCGATCCGGGTCTGACCGTGCCCCTCGAGCGCCTGTCCCCCCTGACCCAGCCCGCCCCGGCCGATGCCGACGCGGCGGCCGCCCTTCCTGATTGACCCACCGATTCCGCCGACTATGAACCTGCCTCTGTCTGCTGTTGATGACGAAGAACTCGCGGCGCTGTTGCCGCGCCTGAATGACGATGACGCCACCGTGCGGCGCCTGGCCTTGATCGAGCTGGCCGAGCTTGAGGACGAGGCCCACCTTCCGTGGCTGCTTGCCGCCTTGTCCGATGCCGATGCCGACGTGCGTGCCGAGGCCGCCGGCCGCATCGGCTGCTGGGAGAGCCCGGCTACGGTGGATGCCCTGGTGCGCGCCCTCGAGGATGCCGCCGTGACGGTGCGCCAGGCGGCCGCCCAGAGCCTCACCGAGATCCGTCTTGCCGACAGCGGTCGCCGCCTGCTGCCGGCCCTGGCCCATGCCAGCCCCTTCGTGCGTGCCAGCGTGCTGCGCGCCCTGCGTGAGCTGCGCCTGCCCGAAGCCTGCGCGGCGGCCCTGCAGGCGGCCGGAGCGGCCGAAGCCGACGTGCGCCTGGAAGCGGTGGGCGTGCTGGGCTGGCTCAAGCGTGGCGAGGCCCTGCCGGTCCTGGCCGGGCTTGCCACCGGCGATGCCGACCCGGAGGTGCGTCGGGCCGCGGTGGGGGCCCTTGGCCTGGCGGTGGACGACAGCGTGCTGCCGGCCCTGCTGCAGGCGCTGGCCGATCCGGTGTGGCAGGTGCGCGAGGAGGCGGCCACCACCCTCGGCAAGCTGCGTCTGGAGGCCGCCCTGGAGGCCTTGGTGAGCGCCCTGGAAGACGACTACTGGCAGGTCCGCCTGCGTGCTGCGCGCACCCTCGGCCGCCTCAAGGATGGACGGGCGGTAAGGCCGCTGGTGGCCTCCGCCCTGGTGCATTCCTCCGCCAATCTGCGCAAGGAGGCCGCCATCGCCCTGGGTGAGATCGCCGATCCGGCGGCCCTCGACGGCCTGCAGCGTGCCGCGGCGGACGCCGACCCCGAAGTGCGCAAGGCCGCACGACTGGCCATCGAGCTTGTCCAAGCAGCGAGAACCTAGGCATTCCCGCCCGGCCCGGTCCCCGGAACGCGCGGGAATGCCAAGCTCTTCCCGGTGGCGAGCGTGTCATGCTTGCGGCCCGGGCGCCCGTCACATAGGGTGAAACGAAGGGAGGAGCAGGTTGCCGTCGTGCTTGCGGAGAAGGGGGCTGAACCGTGAAACTGCATGTGCTGCCAATTGTCATGATGCTGGCGGGCTGCGCCAGCATGCTGCCCACGTCGCGGCAGGACGTGAAGAACAGTTGGGACGACTTCGAGCAGGCCAAGCAGGCCTACGACCGCATCGTGCCCTACCAGACCGACATGGCCACGGTCCGCGAGCTGGGCTTCGATCCGGCCGTCACGCCCAACGTGCAGATCCTCAATCACTCCCAGGTGGTGCGCGCCGTGCTGCCTTCACCCCTGCAGGAGCGGGCGGCGATCCCGCCCGGCATCCTCGACTGCATGAAGGCGCAGGATGGCTGCATGGGTTACTTCATGGAACCCAGCCGCATCGACCGCAAGCGGGTGGGCAACTTCATGCTCGACTTCCTCAATTTCAAGCGCGACACCCTGACCACCGGCTGGAAGTTCGGCGCCCTGATCGTGGTGGTCAACGACAAGGTGGTCTTCAAGCAGTGGAGCGGCCGTCCGCGCATCGAAGAGACCGAGCTGCGCCGCAACCCCCTGGGGCCGCTGCAAGGCCTGGGCGAAGGACTGCGGCCCACGCCCTGAGGCGTGTAGGGAACGTGTAGGCGACGTGTAGGGGCGGCTTCAGCCGCCCACGGACTCCGATGAAACCCCCGCGGGCGGCTGAAGCCACCCCCACATCAGGCGTTCACGCAGGCACGGCCGGACGCAGGATCTCGCGGTCGTCGATGGGGGAGTGCAGGGCGGCGGCGATCACCCCGAGGGCGATCCCGCTCAGCCAGATCAGGTCGTAGGAGCGAGTGGCCTCGAACACGTAGCCGCCCAGCCACACCCCGAAGAAGGCGCCCAGCTGGTGGCCGAAGAACACGAAGCCGAACAGGGTGGTGACGTAGCGCACCCCGAAGACCTGGGACACCAGGCCGTTGGTGAGCGGCACCGTGCCCAGCCACAGGAAGCCCATCACCGCGCAGAACAGGTAGAGGCTGGCCGGGCTGATGGGGAATAGCACGAACAGCGCCATGGCGGCGGCCCGCAGCAGGTACAGCAGTGAGAGCAGGTGCTTGCGCCGGTAGCGTCCGCCCAGCAGTCCGCACACATAGGTGCCGGCCACATTGGCCAGGGCGATGGTGGCCAGGCCGGCCACCGCGGTGCTGGCCGAAAGGCCCTTGTCCTGCACATAGGCCGGCAGGTGCGAGGCGATGAAGGCGAGCTGGAAACCGCAGGCCAGGAAGCCGAAGTTGAGCAGCCAGAAGCCCCGGTGGCCGAAGGCCTCGGCGAGGGCCGCGCGCAGGCTCTGTCCGGCCTGCACGGACGTGTCCTGGCCGGGCTGGTCGTGCAGCGGCAGGGCGCAGGGGAGCAGCAGCGCGCACAGCAGGGCCAGCGCCCCGAGGGCGCCCATCCAGCCCAGCTGGTCGATCAGCCCCTGGGCGCCGGGTACCAGGAAAAACTGGCCCAGGCCGCCCACCGCACCGGCCAGGCCGAGGGCCCCGCTGCGCCGCGTGGGCGGCACCAGGCGGCTCAGGGCGCCATACACCACGCCGAAGGAGGTGGCCGACAGCGCCACGCCGATGCACACGCCTGCGCTCAGGTTGAAGCCGGTCAGGGATTCGGCGCCGGCCATGCCGTAGAGCCCCAGGCCGTAGAGGACCAGCCCCCCGGCGATGACCCGGCGGGCGCCGAAGCGGTCGGCGATCATCCCGGTGAAGGGCTGGGCCAGGCCCCACACCAGGTTCTGCAGGGCGATGGCGAAACCGAAGGCTTCCCGCGACCAGCCCCGCTCGACCGTGACCGGCACCAGGAAGATGCCCTGGGCGTGGCGCACGCCGAGGGCCAGGCCCATCACCAGGCCACCGGCGATCACCAGTCCCCAGAGGTTTATGTGATTATCATTTTTCATGGCGTTTTCGCATTCAGTTGAGTAAAGTGAGGTGGTGCCTGGAGCACCGCTCAAGCTTCATTAGAGTGGTACGGCGGGCAGGCTTCAAACCACATTTCCGTCTCTTCTACATGAGGTGAACGCATGTCAATCGGCTTGGCCCGGCTTCCCTCCCTCGATCTCATCCGTGGCTTTGTCGCGGTCGGGCGGCGCATGAGCATCACCCTGGCCGCCCAGGATCTGTGCCTCACCCAGTCGGCGGTGAGCCGCCAGGTGCTGGCTCTGGAGGAGATGCTCGGGGTGCGCCTGCTGGTGCGCGGACATCGGGCGATCTCCTTCACCCCGGAAGGGGAGCGCCTGTTCCGCAGCGCCGACGATGCGATCCGCGAACTTCAGGACGTGGTCGGGATCCTGCGCGGCGGTGCGGCGGCCCGTCCGGTCACGGTGAGCACCAGCATCGGCGTGGCCGGCCTGTGGCTGATGCCGCGCCTCGGGGCTTTCTTGCAGGACCATCCGGGAATTGACGTGCGCTTGTCGGCCAGCAACCGGGTGGCCGACCTGAAGGCCGATGGTCTGGACATGGCGCTGCGCTACTGCCCGCCGGAGACCGCGCCGGAGGGCGCACAGCGGCTCTTCGGCGAGACCATCGCGCCGGTGGCCCACCCTTCCCTGGGCCTGAATGGCCGCCTCGACCTGGCGGCGCTGGCGGGCTGCGTGCTGCTGGAGTTCGACGGCGAGTACCGGCCCTGGCTGCGCTGGAGCGAATGGCTGGCGAGCCAGGGCTGGGAGGCCCTCAAGCCCCGCGGGGTGCTGCGCTTCAACCAGTACGACCAGCTGGTGCAGGCCGCCATCGCTGGCCAGGGGGTGGCCCTGGGGCGGCTCGAGCTGATCGGCAAGGGTATGGCCGATGGCCGTCTGCAGCGCTTGGAAACACCCCGGCCGGGGCCGGCCAGCGCCAACGCCTACTGGCTGTTGCGCGCCGAGGCTGCGGCCCGGCCGGAGGTGGAGGAGGTGGCGCGGTGGATCATCGCGGAGGCGGCGACGACCTGTGGAGCGCCACCAGGACAGGAAGAAAAGGACAGCTGACCGGCGGGAGGGGAGGGGGGCAGATGCCGGTCAGCCGCAAAAGCTCAGGGTACTCAGCCATGACAGCAGGTTGTCCGGGGTCAGCCAGGCCCGGAAACCTCCGTACAGGGCGGCCAGCAGCAGGGTTGCCCCAAGCAGCCGGGCAAGGCCGGCGAGTAGGCTGAAGTGCTTGTGCGGGGGCCGGGTGTGCATGGGCTGCATTCAAGCGCTTCAGGTGGGCCGGGACAAGCGCGAAAGAAGCATGGTTCGCATGCCTTTCTGGAATGGTCGGGAAATGACCTCTCCAGCTCTTTGTTTGTGGCCGCATCGCATGCAGTTAGCGCATGCGAGTCTTGAGAATTCAGCGTTTGATGGGGTTTCGCATTCCGGACTCAAATGGGGGCTCCCGTCGTGGGCCAACCGCGGCGGGTTTCTCCAACCTGATTCTGCGGAGGTTCCCATGTCCCTGGCCATCGATGCTGTTCCCGTGTCCGCCCGTCATGCTGCTGGCGGTCGTCTATCCCGCGCCCCCGGAGGGCGGCCATCCTTTGCGCCTGCCACGCCCCGGGTGCCCGGGGTGGATGCCGGGCTCGACTACCTGCAGCCCATGAGCGGCCGGCCGGTCAATTACCTCTACCAGCCACCGCCGGGCATCCCCTGGGAGAACTGCGCCTATGCCTCCCGGGTGATGCATGTCGCCGATGCCCGTGCCATTGCCGCGCGGCCGTCGGTGGACCGGGAAGGCTACGAGCTGTGGGAGGCCCCCTCGGTGCTGTCCGACTTCCACGATCATGAGGCGATCCGCCGCGACTACTATCCGGAGATGGCCGAACTGGCCTGCTGGGTGACCGGGGCCCGCGAGGCCTTCGTTTTCGATCACCTGGTGCGCCGCCGTGAGGCGGGGCGGCCGCCTCTGGGCTTCGGCCGGATGGGGGACGGCAGCCGTCCCGCCGCGGTGAGCCGGGTCCATAACGACTACAGCGAGGCCTCGGGTCGCGCCCGCCTCGACAAGGTCATCACCGACGCCGCCCGCCGGGCTGGTGTGGAGCGCTTTGCCATCGTCAACATCTGGCGCTCCATTGCCGGGCCGGTGGTGGATACGCCTCTCGCCGTCTGCGATGCCCGCTCGGTGCTGGCCGACGACCTGGTGCCGGCCGAGATCCGCTACCCGGACCGGATCGGCGAGATCTACCTGCTCCACCATGCGGCCCGTCACCGCTGGGCCTTCTACCCGGAGATGGACCGCCATGAGGCCCTGGTCTTCAAGCAGTACGACTCGCGGGTGAACGGCGTGGCCCGCTTCACCCCTCATGCCGCCTTCGACCTGCCGGATGTGCCGGACGATGCGCCCCTGCGCCAGAGCATCGAAGTACGCTGCCTGGTGGTGTTCGATTGAGCCGCATTCCGCCCCGATACAAGGAGACTCCCATGACCCCCGAAGCCCCCATGCCGACCCTCGAGTTCTGGTTCGAGTTCGGCAGCAACTACAGCTATCTCAGCGTGATGCGCATCGAGGCGGCGGCGGCCCGTCAGGGCGTGCTCGTGCTGTGGAAGCCCTTCCTGCTCGGCCCGATCTTCCGGGCGCTGGGCATGGACAACTCGCCCTTCGTGCTGCAGAAGGAGAAGGGCGCCTACATGTGGCAGGACATGGTGCGGCAGTGCCGCAAGTACGACCTGCCCTGGCGGCGCCCCAGCGTCTTTCCACGCCTCGGCGTGCTTCCCCTGCGGGTGGCCCTGGCCGGCGAGGGCGCGCCCTGGGTGGGCCCCTTCTGCCAGGCGGTGATGCAGCTCAACTTCGTGCATGACCAGGAGATCAACAGCGAGGCCGCCCTGGTCCCCGTGCTCGAGGGGCTGGGCCTGCCCGCCGGGGAGATCCTGGCCGCCGCCGGCAGCGACGCCGTCAAGGCCCGCCTGCGCGCCCACACCGATGAGGCCCGTGCCCGTGGCGTCTTCGGAGCGCCGACTTTCTTTGTCGGGGAGGAGATGTTCTGGGGCAACGACCGGCTGGACGACGCCCTGGCGTGCGCCGGCTCGGCGCAGCAGGGGGCTGTCGGGGCGGTGTAGGGGCTGTAGGGGCGGCTTCAGAGGGTGTCGCAAAATCCGCCGGCCCAAGCCTTTGCGAGGATCTTGTCAGGACTTTGGACTCGATGCTGGGTGTGCCTTTACTAGGCGGCGTTCTTTTCTTCCACCTTGGATTGGCCGGGATTTCGCCCCGGCGGGCGACCTTCTTTCTTGCTTCGCCAAGAAAGAAGGCAAAGAAGGCGACCCGCCTCCCCGGTCATTCGCTGCGCGAATGACTGCCCTGCGCTGCTCACGCCAGGCGGCCGGCGCGGAACTCGCCCTTCGGGCTCAAACAGCCGCGCCGGACTACCCCGCCTGCCGCTGCGCTGCTCGGCGGGTCGGAACGGGCTTT
>CALBTT010000213.1 GCA_937967645.1 uncultured Zoogloea sp. | reverse complement strand
GGCCGGGCAGGGCATAGCCGGTGCCGCTGCCGGCGTCGAGGATGCGTGCCGGCTGGCAGCCAGGGGTGGCCGCGACGAGCTCGAGAAGCCGGTCGCAGGCGCTGCGTTGGACCGCCGCGACGGCATCGTAGGCATCGGCGGCCTTGTCGAAGGCGGCGCGTACGGCGCGCTTCGGGGCGGGCGAATCACTCATCGGCGAAGCCCTCGATGAGTCCGGCGCAATCTCCGGGGCGTGACAGGAAAGGGGCATGGCCCGCCTGATCGAAGACGCTGAGGCGGCCGCCAGGAAGTTGGTCGGCCAGCCATTCGGCGGCGGCCAGTGGCATGAGCTTGTCCTCGCTGCCATGCAGCAGGCGGACTGGTTGGGTGATTACGGAGGTCAAGGCGCGCAGATCGATGTCGGCCAGTAACTGGAGGCCGGTGGCCAGCGCGGCCTGGCGGCTGGGATCGGCCGGGGTCAGGCTGCCGCCGAGGGTGGCAGACACGGCCTTGCGGGCCCGGTCGCCAAGACTCTGCAGGGCCACGAAGCGGCGCTGGGTGGCTTCCGGGGCGCTGTCGAACTGGGCCCGGAAGTCGTCGAGGGTGGCGCCAGGCAGGCCGTGCGGCCAGTCCTCGCCGGCCGTGAAGCGGGGCGACGCACCGATCAGCACCAGGCGGTCGATCCGCTCTGGATACCGGTGGGCTAGCTCGAGGGCGAGTTGGGCGCCCAGGGACCAGCCAACCAGCACGCTGTTGCCGGGCAGGGCGGGGAGGAGGGCCTCGGCCCAGCTGGCGAGGGTGTCGCCAGCCGGTGCTGCGCCGCCATGCCCCGGCAGGTCGGGCGCATGTACCGGGCGGCGCGGGTCAAGCTGATCGAGCAGCGGGCGCCAGACGGCGGCCGACAGGCCCCAGCCATGCAGGAGCACCAGGGGGCGCGGGGTCGTCGAGGCCGTGTTCATGTGCCCTGGGCCTCCAGGCGGTTCAGGGCGTCGGTCAGGCGGTCCACCTGCGCCAGGCTGTGCGCGGCCGAGAGGGTGATGCGCAGGCGGGCCGCCCCCTTGGGCACGGTGGGCGGCCGGATCGCCGGCACCCACAGGCCTTCGGCATCGAGGGCGCGGGAGACCGCCAGGGTCTCGTGATTGTCGCCGATGACCAGCGGTTGAATCGGGGTGTCTGAGGGCAGGAGCTGCCAGCGCTTCAACCGCAGGCCGGCCTTGAGGCGGGCGATGAGAGCGTCCAGGTGGGCGCGCCGGGCGTCGCTGTGCTCGATCAGGTCCAGCGCCGTCAGCAGGGTCTCGGCCAGGGCGGGTGGCGCGCCGGTGGTGAAGATGTAGCTGCGGCTGCGGTTGATCAGCCAGTCGATCACTTCCCGCTGGCCAGCCACGAAGGCGCCGGCCGCACCAGCCGCCTTGCCCAGGGTGCCCATGTAGATGAGGCGAGGCGAGGCGAGGCCGAAGTGGGCCAGGCAGCCGCGTCCGCCGGGGCCCAGCACGCCGAAGCCGTGGGCGTCATCCACCAGCAGCCAGGCCCGGTGGGCCTCGGCGAGGGCCAGCAGGTCGGGCAGGGGGGCGATGTCGCCATCCATGCTGAACACGCCGTCGGTGACGATCAGCTTGCACGGCGCGGCGGAGGCCGACAGGCGCGCTTCGAGCGCGGCCAGGTCGCAGTGGGGGTAGCGGATCAGCTCGGCGCGGGACAGCAGGGCGCCATCCACCAGTGATGCGTGATTGACCTTGTCGGCGAAGATGGCGTCGCCGCGCCCGACCAGGGCCGGCATGACCCCGATGTTGGCCATGTAGCCGGTGGAGAAGTAGAGGGCATCCTGCATGCCGACAAAGGCAGCCAGGCGGGCTTCGAGTGCTTCGTGGGCGGCATAGTGGCCGCTCACCAGATGGGAGGCCCCGGAACCGCTGCCCCAGCGGGCGGCGCCTGCCTGCAGGGCCTGGCTGAGGGCCGGCTCGGCGGCCAGCCCCAGGTAGTCGTTGGAGCAGAAGGCGAGGACCGGCCCGTCGCGGTCGGCCAGGCGGGTGTCGGGCCGGCAGGGGGTGGTGACGATCCGGCGGTGGCGGCGCAGGCCCGCGGCATCCAGCTCCGCCAGGCCGCTGCGGATCTCGTCGAGGGGGTCGGGGCGTTCAGCCAAGGCTGGCCTCCAGGGCTTCTCCGCAGCGGGCGGCGAGCCAGTCGATCTCGCCGTCGTCCAGGATGTAGGGGGGCATGGTGTAGACAGTGTTGCCGATGGGGCGCAGCAGCAGCTCCCGTTCGAGGGCTTCGGCGAAGAAGCGGCGGGCGAAGCCGGCGGGGGCATCGGCCACGTCGAAGGCCAGGATCATGCCGCGCTGGCGCAGGTGGCGTACCGACGGGTGGCTGCCGACCGCGGCGCCGAAGGCTTCGCCCAGACGGGCCGCCTTGTGCCGGTTGGCGGTGATCACGTCGTCCTGCGCGAAGATGTCGAGGGTCGCCAGGGCCGCCCGGCAGGCCAGGGGATTGCCGGTGTAGGAGTGGGAGTGCAGGAAGCCCCGCGCGGTGTCGTCATCGTAGAAGGCGGCATACACGTCGTCGGTGGTGAGGACGATGGAGAGGGGCAGGTAGCCGCCGGAGATGCCCTTGGAGAGGAGCAGGAAGTCGGGCTGGATGCCGGCCTGCTCGCAGGCGAAGAAGCTGCCGCTGCGGCCGCAGCCCACGGCGATCTCGTCGGCCACCAGATGCACCTGGTAGCGGTCGCACAGGGCGCGCGCCAGGCGCAGGTATTCCGGGTCGTACATGACCATGCCGGAGGCGCCCTGGACCAGGGGTTCGACGATCAGGGCGGCGGTCTCACCGGCGTGCTCGGCCAGGTGGGCCTCCAGTGCGGCGGCGGCGCGGCGGGCCACATCGACGGCGCTCTCGCCGGGCGCGGCCAGGCGTGCGTCGGGGCTGGCCACACTGGTGCTGCCGCGGACCAGGGGCGCATAGGCGTCGCGGAATATCGCCACGTCGGTGACCGCCAGCGCCCCTACGGTTTCGCCGTGGTAGCTGCCGTCGAGGCTGACGAAGCGGTTCTTGGCGGGCCGGCCGCTGTTGCGCCAGTAATGCACGCTCATCTTCAGGGCGATCTCGGTGGCCGAGGCGCCATCGGAGGCGTAGAAGGCGTGCCCCAGCTGGTGGCCGGTGAGGGCCGCCAGGCGTTCTGAGAGCTCGATCACCGGTTCATGGGTGAAGCCGGCGAGCATCACGTGCTCCAGGGTGTCGAGCTGGGTCTTGATGGCGTTGCCGATGCGCGGATTGGCGTGGCCGAACAGGTTCACCCACCAGGAGCTGATCCCGTCCAGATAACGGCGGCCGTCCATGTCGTACAGCCACGCGCCTTCGCCCCGGGCGATGGGGATCAGGGGCAGCTGCTCGTGGTGCTTCATCTGGGTGCAGGGATGCCACACTGCGCTCAGGGAGCGGGACAGGACGGAGGCGTTGGCGGACGAGGACGGCATGGAGAAGTGCTTCACAAGGGCTTCATCAAGTGAAAAGTGGAGCGGCCAGGGATGGCGGCTCCACTCGGGTGGACCGGGCCGCACGCAGAAGGTGCGATCCGGTCGTGCTGGGCATCAGTAGGCGTAGACGCTGCTGCTGCTGGCACCCACCGCGGTGTAGATGTTCTGGGCGTAGATGAGGCCGTTCATGGCGGTGGTCGGCAGCGGGCTGGTCTGGGCAGTCCAGGTGGTGCCGGTGAGCTCGCGGGTGTAGATGGCGCCATCGCTGCCCAGCGCCACCAGGCGGGTGCCGGCAGCCACGGTGCGCAGGGAGGCGCCGAGCACCAGGGTGGTCCAGGTGCTGGCGTCGGTGCTGGTCAGCACCGTGCCGTCCGAACCGACCGCCACGAAGTGGTAGGTGGTCACGCTGTTGGTGGTGGTGGCCACGCTCGACACGGCAGTGAGCTGCCCGGACTGAGCGGTGGCCGTCCAGTTGCTGGCGTCGGTGCTGGTGAGCACGGTGCCATCCATGCCCACGGCCACCCAGACACCCTTGCTGGAATAGGTGACGCCGCGCAGGCTGGCGGTGACGGCCGGCGTCACCGAAGCGGGGGCCGACCAGCTGGTGCCATTGGTGGAGTAACGGATGGTGCCGTTGTCACCCACGGCCACCACGGTGGAGCCGCTGGAGGCGATGGCGTTGAGCGTGGCGGTGGTGCCGGTGGTGGCACTCGGGACGGTCGTCCAGTTGTTGATGTCGGTGCTGTAGGCGATGTTGCCACCGCTACCGACGGCGATGTACTTGGCGATCCCGGTGGAATAGACCACGGCCTTCAGGTCGATGCTCGAATCGACGAGGGTGCCGGTGGGGGTGATCCAGCTCAGGGGGGCATTGGAGATGTAATGGCGGCCGGCGTCGGTATCGGGGGTGCGGAAGATCGCGCCGCCGTCGCCCACCGCGACGTAGGAGTTGGTGCTGGCGTTGCTGCTGGTCAGGCCGTAGGCGATGCTGCGCAGGGTCTTGCCACTGCCGAGGCTGCCGCCGGTGACCCACGTGCCTGCGGCCAGGCGAGGGGTGGCCGTGACCGGGCTGGAGCCAGGGCCGCCTTCGCCGCCATCCTTGCGGCCGTTGAGGCTGAAGGCGTACTGGGTGTCGTTGGTCAGGCCGGTCAGGAGATAGGGCGGGCTGACCTTGAGGCGGTAGCTGGCGGTCTTGTCACCGGGGGCGACGGTGCTGCCTTCCTTGAACCACAGCCAGTAGTCGACACCGGATTCGGCATTCCAGTTGAGCGAAACCTGGTTTTCCCCCGCCGTCACGGTGACGCCAGAGGGCGCCGAGGCGGAGGATCCGCCGCCGCCGCAGGCGGTCAGGATGGAGGCACTGAGGAAGGCGGCGACGAGCGGGCGGGAGAGCTGGGACATGGGGCAGGCCATCGGAAATGGATCAGAGCCGGGATTCTACAACAGCATGCCGGTCCTGCTTCCCTTCCGTGCAGACCCGGCCGCCGTGCCGCAGCCCTCAGACCATGGAAATGCCACTCAGCTCCTTGAGCAGGATCTCCTGTGCGGAGCGCCGGGTGGTGCGGGGATTCTTGCGCCGGTAGTGGTTGTCGGCGTCCAGCTCCCAGGCCTGGCAGTTGTCGCCCAGGTAGGGGCGCAGGCCCTCCTTGATCACACGCCGTTTCACTTTGAGGTCGAGAATCGGGAAGGCGATCTCGATGCGCTTGAAGAAGTTGCGCTCCATCCAGTCGGCGCTGGACAGGTAGAGCTTCTCGGCGCCGTCGGCGCCGAAGTAGAAGATCCGGTGGTGCTCCAGAAAGCGCCCGACGATCGAGCGGACCCGGATGTTCTCGGACAGGCCGGGCACGCCGGGCTTGAGCGCACACACGCTGCGGGCGATCACGTCGATCTCGACGCCGGCCTGGGAGGCCTCGTAGAGCGCCTCGATGGTTTCGGGCTCGAGCAGGGCATTGACCTTGACGATGATGCGGCCCTTGCGTCCGCTGCGGGCGATCTCGGCCTCTTCGAGGATGGCCGCGACCACATTCGGCTGCAGGGTGAAGGGTGCCTGCCACAGGTGGCGCAGCTTGCCGGCCTGGCCCAGCCCGGTGAGCTGCTTGAACACCTCGGCCACGTCGGCGCCGATTTCCTCGTTGGCGGTGAGCAGGCCGAAGTCGGTGTAGAAGCGGGTGGTCCGCGGATGGTAGTTGCCGGTGCCGAGGTGGGCATAGCGGCGCAGGACGCCTTCCTCACGGCGGACCAGCAGGAGCATCTTGGCGTGGGTCTTGTAGCCGAAGACGCCATACACCACATGGGCGCCGACTTCCTCCAGCCGCGCGGCCCAGCTGATGTTGGCCTCTTCGTCGAAGCGTGCCATCAGCTCGAGGACCACGGTGACTTCCTTGCCCTTCTGGGCGGCGCGCACCAGGTGCTCCATCAGCACAGAGTCGGTGCCGGTGCGGTAGACGGTCATCTTGACGGCCACCACGTCGGCGTCGTCGGCGGCGGCCTTGAGCAGCTCGATGACCGGCTCGAAGCTCTGGAAGGGGTGGTGCAGCAGTACGTCCTGGCGGCGCAGGGCGGCGAAGATGTTCTGGGTCTTCTCGAGGCCGCGCGGACGGCTCGGGCGGAAGGGGCGGTACTTGAGGTCGGGGCGCTCCACCCAGTCGGGCACCTGGTTGAGGCGCACCGGGTTGACCATGCCGGGCACCCGGTAAACGTCCTCGCCGGAGAGGCCGAACTGGGTGCGCAGGAACTGCTCCATCGCCTCCGAGCAGTTGTCGGCGATCTCCAGGCGCACCGCGTCACCGTAGTGGCGTTGTTGCAGTTCCCCCTTGAGGGTGGCGCGCAGGTCCTTGACCTCTTCCTCGTCCACGAACATGTCGGAGTTGCGGGTGACCCGGAACTGGTAGCAGCCCAGCACGTTCATGCCCTCGAAGAGCTCGCCCACGTGGGCGTGCAGTAGGGACGACAGGAAGACGAAGCCGTACTCGACCCCGGTGAGCTCGCTCGGCAGCCGGATCACACGGGGCAGGGCGCGGGGGGCCTGGACGATGGCGGCGCCGGAACTGCGGCCGAAGGCATCGCGGCCCTCCAGCTCGACGGCGAAGTTGAGGCTCTTGTTGAGCACCCGCGGGAAGGGGTGGGCCGGGTCCAGCCCGATCGGGGTGAGCACGGGCATCACCTCGCGCATGAAGTAGTCCCGTGCCCACATGTGCTGGGCGTCGGTCCAGGCAGAGCGGCGCAGGAAGACGATGCCCTCGCTGGCGAGGGCGGGCAGCAGGGTGTTGTTGAGCAGGTTGTACTGGTCGGTGATGAGGCTGTGCACCTCGCGGCTGATCCGGGTCTGCAGTTCCGTCGGGGTGAGGCCGTCGGTGGTGAGCACCAGGCTGCCCAGCCGCTGCTGCTCCTTGACGCCGGCGACCCGCACTTCGAAGAACTCGTCCAGGTTGCTGGAGACGATGCACAGGAAGCGCAGCCGCTCGAGCAGGGGCACCTCCGGATCGGCCGCCTGGGCCAGCACCCGGCGCTGGAACTGGAGCAGGGAGAGCTCCCGGTTGATGAAGTTGCCGCTGGGGAATTGGCGCTCTGGATAGGGGCGGTGCATGCTCTTCCTCGTATTCGTCCTGTTGGGCAAGAGTATGTGACGATTGTGTTTCAGGGAGATGACGAACGGGCGGCCTTGCGTATTACCGGGCGGCGCCTTTGCCCCGCGGTGCTAGAATCCGGGGCCTCGGCGCCGTCCGGCGCGCACTCACTGTCATTCATGAATCGCGAATTGATCGCCGCCATCGACCTGGGGTCCAACAGCTTTCGCCTGCAGGTGGGCCGGATCGTCAACGATCAGATCTATCCACTCGATGGTATCAAGGAGTCCGTCCGGCTGGCGGCCGGACTGTCCGCCGACCGCATGCTCGATGCCGCGGCCCAGTTCCGCGGCATCAGCGCGCTGCGCTGCTTCAACGAGCGCCTGCGCGACTATCCACCCGAGGCGGTGCGGGCGGTGGCCACCAATACGCTACGGGTGGCCAAGAACGCACCCCATTTTCTGGTCCAGGCGGAGGCGGCCCTCGGTTTTCCGATCGAAGTCATCGCCGGTCGTGAAGAAGCCCGCCTGATCTACGTGGGGGTGGCGCACACCCTGCCCAACCCCCACCGGCAGCAGCTGGTGGTGGACATCGGTGGCGGCTCCACCGAGTTCGTGATCGGCAAGAGCTTCCAGCCGATCGCCCTCGAGTCCCTGTACATGGGCTGCGTGAGTTTTTCGCTGCGCCATTTTCCGGATGGCCGGGTGGACAAGCGCGGGCTGCGCGACGCCGAGTTGGCCGCGCAGAAGGAGATCCAGACGATCTCCCACGCCTACCGGGAGATCGGCTGGGAAGAGGCGGTCGGCTCCAGCGGCTCGGCCAAGGCCCTGGTGGACATCCTCGAGCTGAACGGCCTGTCCGACGGCGGGATCACCCGGACGGGTATGGAGAAGCTGCGCACCCTGATGCTGCGGGCCGGCAATGTGAACGCCCTGCAGCTGGAAGGCCTGCGTCCCGACCGCCTGCCCGTGCTGCCGGGCGGCTTTGCCATCATGTGGGCGGTCTTCGAGGAGTTCGGCCTGGAGCGCATGACCTTCTCGGAAGGCGCCCTGCGCCTCGGCGTGCTTTACGACCTGCTGGGCCGCTACCACCACCATGACCTGCGCGATGCGACGGTGACGGCCTTCATGAGCCGCTATGGCGTGGATGTGGCCCATGCCCGTCAGGTGACCGAAACCGCCCTCAGTTTTCTGCAGCAGCTCGACCCCGGTTCGGCGGACGGGGACAACGTGGACGCGCGTTTCCTCGAGTGGGCGGCCAAGCTCCACGAGATCGGCGTCTCGGTCGCCCATTCCAGCTATCACAAGCACAGCGCCTACATTCTCGGCAACGCCGACATGCCGGGCTTCTCGCGCATGGACCAGGGGCGCCTGGCGCGCATGGTGCTGGCCCACCGGGGCAAGCTGGCGCGGGTGGGGGCGCTCGATCCGGAGAGCCCGGAGTGGCGCCTGATCCTGTGCCTGCGCCTCGCCGCCGTGGTGCACCGCGCGCGGGATGGCCGCGGCGTGCCGCCCCTGCGCCTCAAGCATGAGGGACGCGGCTACGTGCTGGTGGCAGACGCCGAGTGGCTGCGCAATCTGCCGCTCACCGCGGCGGCGCTCGACGAGGAGGAGCGTCAGTGGCAATCCATCGGGATGCCCCTGAAGCTGCGGGTGGAGCGTGCAGCCGCCCGCAATCCGGCGGGTAGCGTCTAGCCCGGCCCGCGATGTCTCCGGTCAGTCCTGCGCCAGCCCTGCGTCTGGAGGTGGAGGCCGATGGCAGCCGGGCGTGCCTGTCGGGTGACTGGACCCTCGCCGCACTGACGGCGGATCCGCGGCAGTTGCGCGGCGAGTTGGAGGGCGTTCCGGCACAGGCCGCCTGGAGCCTGGCCGCTGTGTCGCGGCTCGACAGCTACGGGGCCTTGCTGCTGTGGCGGGTGTGGGGGCGGCGGCGGCCAGATCGCCTCGACCTGCCGCCCGCGCTGGAAGGTGTGCTCGCCCGGGTCGAGGCGGTCCCGGTGCTGACCTGCCCGACAGAGCCCCCTTACCGTTTCCTGGATGGCACGGCGCAGGTCGGCCGCATGGTCATCGACATCGGCCATCACGTAGTCGGTTTCGTGGCACTGATCGGCCAGATCCTGATTGACCTGTGGGGGCTGGTCGGCGACCACAAGCGCTGGCCGCTGTTCGAGATCTCGGCCAACTTCTACAAGGTGGGGGTCCGGGCGATGCCCGTGACCGCCCTGGTCGGCTTCCTGATCGGCGTGGTCATGTCCTACCTGTCGGCCTTGCAGCTGCGGGCTTTCGGGGCGGATGCCTTCATCGTCAACATCCTGGGCCTGGGCATCATCCGTGAGCTCGGGCCGGTGCTGGTGTCGGTCCTGGTGGCCGGCCGGTCGGGTTCGGCGATGACGGCCCAGCTCGGCGTGATGCGGGTCACCGAGGAGATCGATGCGCTCGCCGTGATGGGTATCTCGCGCTATGTGCGCCTCGTCGTGCCCAAGGTGGTGGCTCTCACCCTGGCTATGCCGCTGCTGACCCTGTGGGGCTCGGCGGTGGCGATCTTCGGCGGCATGGTGTCGGCCAATCTGCAGCTGGACCTGAGCTTCGATTACTTCCTCAATGCGCTGCCCCGGGCAGTGCCTGCCGCCAATCTGGTGATCGGCTTGGTGAAGGGGGCGGTCTTCGGTTTGCTGATCGCCCTGGTGGCCTGCTATTTCGGCCTGCGGGTGCGCCCCAATACCGAGAGCCTGTCGGCCAACACGACCGCCTCGGTGGTGGCGTCGATCACCGTTGTGATCATCGTCGATGCGGTGTTCGCGGTGGCTACCCGCTCCATCGGGCTGCCTTTCCGGTGAGCGCCCCCGCATGATGATGTCGCCCATCCTCCCGGTGGAACTCAAAGGGGTCTCCACCGTCTTCGGCAAGACCTGGATCCACAAGAATCTGGATCTGGCGGTGTCGGCCGGAGAGGTGGTGGCGCTGGTGGGCGGATCGGGCAGCGGCAAGACGACGCTGCTGCGGCAGATGGTCGGCTTGCTCCAGCCGGCGGAGGGCGAGGTGCGTCTGTTCGGCGAACCCCTCAAGGCCGGGGGGCGGAATGACCGCCTGGCGCGTCGGCGCCGCTTCGGCATGCTGTTTCAGCAGGGTGCGCTGTTTTCGGCCTTGACCGTGTTCGCCAATATCGCCTTTCCCCTGCGCGAGTTCGGGATCACCGACGAAGCGCTGATCCGGGATCTTGTCCTGCTCAAGATGGCGATGGTGGAGCTGGATCCCGAGGTGGCGGCGCTGATGCCCGCCGAGCTCTCCGGAGGCATGGTCAAGCGCGTGGCCCTGGCCCGCGCCCTGGCCCTGGAGCCAGAGCTGCTGCTGCTCGACGAGCCGACCGCCGGGCTCGACCCGGACCGCAGCGCGGGCTTTGTGGATCTGATCCGTTCCCTGCACCGCAGCCTGGGGCTCACCGTGGTGCTGGTGACCCACGACCTGGACACCCTGGCGGCTCTGGCCAGTCGGGTGGCCGTGCTGTCGGAAGGACGTATACTTGCCGCTGGCCCCCTGGAAGAGATCATGACCGTGCAGGACCCCTTCATCCAGCGTTTCTTCCACAGCGAACGCAGCCGCGCAGCGCTGGCCAGGGCAGGGGTGTCCCGCTGATGGAGAACCGTGCCCACGCCATCGCCACCGGCCTCTTCGCCATCCTGCTCAGTGGGGCGGTGGTGCTGGCCCTGTGGTGGTTCTCCGACAAGCGGGAGGCGACCCGCGAGCTGGTACTCGTCAGCTCGGGCAGCGTCAATGGGCTCAATCCCCAGGCGACCGTCCGCTACCGGGGCATCGTGGCCGGGCGGGTGGCACGGATCGACCTCGACCCTGACGACCCGCGCAAGGTGCTGGTGTTCGTGCGTATCCGCACCGACCTGCCCATCACCCACGCCACCCGGGCACGCCTGGCGACCCAGGGGGTGACCGGACTGGCCTTCGTCGCGCTGGACGATCCGGGCGATGGGGCAGCCCCCATCGTCGGCGAGGCGCCCCGCATTCCGCTGGCGCCCAGCGTCATCGAAGAGCTGACCACCGGGGCGCTGCAGACCCTGCGCCAGCTGCGGCTCATGTCGGAGCGCCTGGCCACCCTGACGCGGCCTGAGAACCTCTCCCGCATCGAAAACACCCTGGCCCGCATTGAGTCGTCCAGCCGCGGGCTGGACCAGACCCTGCAGGAGACGCCTCGGTTGGTGGCCGACTTGCGCCGCTTTCTGGACAAGGACAACCTGGAGCGCATCAGCCGGACCTTGACCAACCTCGAGCGTGCCAGCGCCGAGGCGGCGCCGATGGCGGTCGAGGGGCGTAAGCTGCTGGTGCGCCTTGAAAGCGCCAGCGCGCGCCTGGAGACATTGACCGGCAGCGTCGGGGAGGGGCTGTCGGCGTCCACCCTGCCGCGTATCAACGGCCTGGTGCAGGAGTTGACCACCACCTCACGGCAGCTGTCGGGTTTGCTCGACGAAGTCGAGCGTTCTCCCCAGATGCTCCTCCTCGGCCGCGAGACCCCGCAGCCCGGTCCCGGCGAGGCGGGTTTCAAGCTTCCAGTCCGCTAGCCTGTCCGGAGAACCCGTCCCCCATGCGCCTTGTCCATCTCGTCAATACCGCCCTCCTGGCCCTGCTGCTCGGCGGCTGCGCCGTGCCATCCCGTCCGGCCGCCCAGGCGGTGCATGATCTGGGGGTGCTCGACGCCGTCGCGGCGCCAGCCGGCACGGCGGTGCTGCGCAGCGTCGATGTGCAGCCGGCGCCGTGGCTGGCGGGGACGGCGATGGGCTACCGCCTGCTGCAGGTCCAGCCGACACGCCGCCAGGCCTACGCGGAGAGCCGCTGGGCCGCGCCGCCGGCGCAGCTGGTCGAACTGGCCCTGCGGCGTACCCTGGGCGTTGGGCAGGGGAGTTGCCGGCTGCGCATCGAGCTGGATGAATTCGCCCAGGTGTTCGAGGCGGACCGCGTCAGCCGTGGCGTCATCGAGGCCCGGGCCAGCCTGCTGGCGCAACGCGGAGAGCAGGTGCTCGCCAGCCGGGCTTTCTCGATCAGCCTGCCGGCGGCGACCCCGGATGCGCCAGGAGGTGTCGCCGCCCTGCAGGCCGCCAGCCGTGCGCTGGGGCTTGAGCTGACGGGCTGGTTGAACGGATTGAATCAACAGGATGCCGCGCAGGGCGAGCCCCGCACGCCGGGCGTTCGCTGCGCGGCCTGAGTTTGAAGCCATGACCGGCAGGCACGTGCCGGCGTCCAATCAAGGAGGAGAGAAGCATGAGCGCTGTACCCGAGACCCAACAAGAGCCGATGTTGCTGCGTAGCGATGTCGAGGGCGTCTGTACCCTGACCCTGAACCGCCCCGGGCAATTCAACGCCTTGTCCCAGCCCATGCTGGAGGCCTTGCTGGCCGAGCTGGTGGGCATTGCCGCCGACAAATCGGTGCGCGTGGTAGTGTTGGCCGGCGCGGGCAAGGCCTTCTGTGCCGGCCATGATCTCAAGGAGATGCGCGGCAACTACACCAAGGCCTTCCAGCAGGCCCTGTTCCGCCTGTGCGGCAAGGTGATGATGCAGATCGTCACCATGCCGCAGCCGGTGATCGGCCGCATCCACGGCATCGCCACCGCGGCGGGCTGTCAGCTGGTCTCCATGTGTGACCTGGCGGTGGCGTCGGATGTGGCGCGTTTTGCCGTGTCGGGCATCAACGTGGGCCTCTTCTGCGCCACGCCGAGCGTGGGCTTGTCCCGCAACATGGGCCGCAAGGAAGCCTTCGAGATGCTGGTGACCGGCGACTTCATCGATGCGGCGGAAGCCCGTCGGCGCGGGCTGGTGAACCGGGTGGTGCCCCTCGATAGCCTGGACGAGGAAGTCGCCCGTCTCACTGCGTCGATCTGCGCCAAGTCGCCGGCGGCCATCGCCATGGGCAAGCAGATGTTCTACAGCCAGCTCGAGATGGGGCTGGACGCGGCCTACCAGCATGCCGCCGAGGTGATGGCCTGCAACATGATGTGCGAGGACGCCGCTGAGGGCATCGATGCCTTCATGGCCAAGCGCAAGCCGGTGTGGACCGGCAATTGAGTCGCTGACTTGCTGATCGATACCCACTGCCACCTGGACGCTGCCGAGTTCGATGCCGACCGCGAGGCGGTCATCGACGCGGCCCGTGCCCAGGGGGTGGCGGGTTTCCTGGTGCCGGCCGTGGCGGTGGACAACTTCGATGCCGTGGCCGGCCTGTCCGCGGCCCATCCGGATTGCGTCCACGCCTACGGCATCCATCCGCTGTATGTGGGTCAGGCCCGTGAGGACGACGTGGACCGCCTGCGCGAACGGTTGGCAGACGGGACGGCGGTGGCGGTGGGTGAGATCGGTCTCGACGGTTTTGTGCCGGACGGCGACCTGCCGCGCCAGGAGCGCTTTCTCGATGCCCAGCTGGAGCTGGCGGTGGCCTTCGGGCTGCCGGTGGTCCTGCATGTGCGCCGGGCCCAGGACCGGGTCCTCAAGGCCCTGCGCCGCCATCGCCCGCCGGGCGGGATCGCCCATGCCTTCAACGGCAGCCAGCAGCAGGCCGAGGCGTTCATCAGCCTGGGCTGCAAGCTCGGGTTTGGCGGTGCGATGACTTATTCCGGCTCAAGGCGCATCCGGGAGCTGGCGGCCACACTGCCTCTGTCGGCCATCGTGCTGGAGACCGACGCACCGGACATTGCACCGGCCTGGGGGGCAGGGCAGCGCAACGACCCGGCCAACCTCCGCCGAATGGTCGAGGTGCTGGCCGAACTGAGGGGGATGGAGGTGGATGAGGTGATCGAGGTGACCGGCGCCAACGCCCTCGCCGCGATTCCCGGGCTGGCGCGGATCAGGAGGGGGAGGGCACCGGTGTAGGGCTGCGGGCGATGAGGGCGCGGATGTCGTCCTTCATGCGGGCCACGTCGCCATCGAATTTTTCGCAGTTCATCATCGAGACGCCGAAGACGTAGGCGTACAGCAGCATGCTGCGGGTGGACGCTTCGTGCATGGGTACGCCACAGGCCAGGAAGAGGTCGCGGGCGCAACGCAGGCGCCAGGCATCGACTTCCTCGACGATGGCCGCCGCAGCGGCGTCACGGCGGGCCCACTCCCGCATGGCGAGCTCGATCAGGATGCCCTTGCGGTTGCGGCTGGCGCTATACACGTCGATCACGTGGAAGATCTGCGCCACCTCACCGCCCGGCTCGCGCCGGGTCTGCTTCACGATGTCGCGGATGCGGCCTTCCTTCCAGGTCTCGAGCACGCCCGACAGCAGGTCCTGGCGATCCTTGAAGTGCCAGTAGAAGCTGCCCTTGGTGACATGCAGGCGCTTGGCCAGGACTTCGACGCGCACACCGGTGACGCCTTCGTCGGCGAGGATGTCGAGGGCGCCCTGAATCCAGGCCGCGCGGTCGAGTTGCAGGCGGGGTGTCTTTTCCATTCGGCGTAGTATTGACGGTTTTGAGTCCATACGCTACCGTACGGAAAGTGACAAAGCAAGATGCCTGTGAGAAGCTGGCGTCTGCTGATCCGGCGCGTGCTGCGCGCATAATGCGCGACTGGCCGGCAGTCCAAGAAAAGGTGTGTGGGAAGATCCCTGTCCAGGGACCGGAATTCCGCAGGCCGAGAAGATCAGTGGAGAAATTCCCATTTAAGGAGCGCAGCATTGAAGATCCTGGTTCCCGTTAAACGCGTGGTCGATTACAACGTCAAGGTGCGTGTCAAGAGCGACGGTACCGGCGTGGATATTGCCAACGTCAAGATGTCGATGAATCCCTTCGACGAAATCGCTGTGGAAGAAGCCGTGCGCCTGAAGGAAGCCGGCGTGGCCACCGAGGTGGTGGCCGTGTCCTGCGGTGTCGGTGCCTGCCAGGAAACCCTGCGCACCGCCATGGCCATTGGCGCCGACCGGGGCATCCTGGTCGAGACCGATGTCGAGCTCCAGCCCCTGGCCGTGGCCAAGCTGCTGAAGGCCCTGTGCGACAAGGAGCAGCCCCAGGTGGTGATCTGCGGCAAGCAGGCCATCGACGATGATGCCAACCAGACCGGCCAGATGTTGTCCGCGCTGATGGGCTGGCCCCAGGCCACCTTCGCCTCCAAGGTCGCGGTGAGCGCTGGCAAGGCCACGGTGACCCGCGAGATCGACGGCGGCCTCGAGACCCTCGAGATCGCCCTGCCGGCGGTGGTGACCACCGACCTGCGCCTCAACGAGCCGCGCTACGCCACCCTGCCGAACATCATGAAGGCCAAGAAGAAGCCCCTCGAGACCGTCAAGCCGGCGGATCTGGGCGTCGACGTGGCGCCGCGCCTGAGCACCCTGAAGGTGGTCGAGCCGCCCAAGCGCAGCGCGGGTGTGATGGTGGCTGACGTCGCTCAGCTGGTTGAAAAACTCAAGAACGAAGCGAAGGTGCTGTAATGACGATCCTGGTTGTTGCCGAGCACGACAATGCGTCCCTGAAGGGCGCCACCCTCAATACCGTCTCCGCCGCCGCCAAGCTGGGTGGTGACATCGTCATCCTGGTCGCCGGCTCCGCAGCGGGCGCCGCCGCCGAAGCCGCTGCCCGCGTGGCGGGCGTGAGCAAGGTCCTGGTGGCCGACTCCGCGGTCTTCGCCGACCAGTCCGCCGAGAACCTCGCCAGCCAGGTGCTGGAGGTCGTCAAGGCCGCTGGTGGTGCGATCAGCCACGTGCTGGCCCCGGCCACCACCTTTGGCAAGAACGTGCTGCCCCGCGTGGCGGCGCTGCTGGATGTGGCGCAGATCTCCGAGATCGTCGCGGTCGAGTCCGCCGACACCTTCGTGCGCCCGATCTACGCCGGCAATGCGCTGGCCACGGTCAAGTCCGCCGATCCGGTGAAGGTCATCACCGTGCGCACCACCGCCTTCGAGGCGGCAGGCGAGGGTGGCTCCGCGGCCGTCGAGCAGGTTGCCGCGGTGGCTGATTCCGGCCTCTCCCGGCTGACCGGCCGTGAGCTGACCAAGTCTGCCCGTCCGGAACTGGGCGCAGCCAAGATCATCGTCTCCGGTGGCCGTGGCCTGGGCAGCAGCGAGAACTACCATCAGGTTCTCGAGCCGCTGGCCGACAAGCTCGGCGCCGCCCTGGGTGCCTCCCGTGCCGCGGTGGATGCGGGCTATGTGCCCAACGACTACCAGGTCGGTCAGACCGGCAAGATCGTCGCACCCCAGCTTTACCTGGCGGTCGGCATCTCCGGCGCGATCCAGCATCTGGCCGGCATGAAGGACTCCAAGGTGATCGTCGCGATCAACAAGGATCCGGAAGCGCCGATCTTCCAGGTGGCCGACTACGGTCTGGTGGCCGACCTCTTCGAAGCCGTGCCGCAGCTCACCTCGGCAGTCTGAGAAGGCCGCTCCAGGACTGCAGGGCTCGCTGAATGAACTTCGCGCCCGACCTCTTCTCCGCAGGCTGGCACGGTTTTGCCGTGCTCTGCGGGCTGGGGGTCGGGGCGTGGGTCTTCAGAACGGCCCCGTGGCAACGCCTGCGCGACGGGCATCAACTCAACGCCCTGCTGGGCGCGGCGGTTGTCCTGACCCTGCTGTGGAGCATGAATGCCGGGGTCTATCCCGGGCTCAATCTCCATCTGCTGGGCGCGATGGCCACCACCCTCATCTTCGGTCCGCAGCTGGCCCTCGTCGTGCTGGCCCTGGCCCTGGCCGGGGTGACCCTGAACGGTAGCGCCGACTGGGCGGCTTACCCGATCAACCTGCTGATGATGGCCATCGTGCCGGTCACTGCCGGCAGGCTCTTCTTCCGCGCGGTGGAGCGCTGGCTACCGCGCCATTTCTTCGTTTATATCTTCGTCAATGCCTTTATCGGGGCCGCGGTGGTCGTCCTCGTGCAGGGCTTTGTCGCGTCCCTTAGCCTGTATGCCGCCGGTGCTTACCCGGCGGACAAGCTGTTGTCCGAGTACCTGCCGTTCTTCCTGCTGCTGGGCTTCGCTGAAGCCTGGCTGTCAGGCATGGCCCTGACCCTGATGGTGGTTTATCGCCCGGAATGGGTCGCCAGTTTCGATGACCGCAGCTATCTGAACAAGTAAGCCGGCCCCGCTGTCCCAAGGGTCGTAACACCTACAACAACATAGTGGAGAAAAAACAATGAGCAGCTACAACGCACCGATCCGCGACATGCAATTCGTCCTGCGCGAGCTTGCCGGCCTGGAGGCCGTGTCGGCCCTGCCCGGTTGTGAGGACGCGACTCCCGATGTGGTGGATGCCATCATCGAGGAAGCCAACAAGTTTGCCAGCGGTGTGCTGGCACCGCTGAACTGGACGGGTGACCAGGAAGGCGCCCGCTGGGATAACGGTGAGGTCCGTACCGCTTCCGGCTGGAAGGAGGCCTACACCCAGTTCGCCGAGGCAGGCTGGACCGCCCTGGCCTGCGAGCCGGAGTATGGTGGTCAGGGGCTGCCCAAGCTGGTCTCCACCGTGGTGATGGAGATGTGGCAGGCCGCCAACATGGCCTTTTCGCTGTGCCCGATGCTGACCAACGGCGCCATCGAGGCGATCAAGCTGTGCGGCACCGACGAGCAGAAGGCCGCCTACCTGCCGAAGATGATCAGCGGCGAGTGGACCGGCACGATGAACCTGACGGAGCCCCAGGCCGGCTCCGACCTGGCTGCCGTGCGCACCCGCGCCGTGCCCCAGGGTGATGGCACCTACAAGATCTTCGGCCAGAAGATCTTCATCACCTATGGCGAGCACGACATGACCGACAACATCGTGCACCTGGTGCTGGCCCGCCTGCCCGACGCGCCGGAAGGGGTGAAGGGTATCTCCCTGTTCGTGGTGCCGAAGTTCCTGCTCAACGCCGATGGCACGCCGGGGGCCCGCAATGATGTGCATTGCGTTTCCATCGAGCACAAGCTGGGCATCCACGCGAGTCCGACGGCCGTGCTGGCCTTCGGCGACAATGGCGGTGCCATCGGTACCCTGGTCGGCGAAGCGAACCGCGGCCTCGAGTACATGTTCGTGATGATGAACGAGGCCCGCTTCGCCGTGGGCATGGAAGGTCTGGCGCTGTCCGACCGGGCTTACCAGCAGGCCCTGGCCTACGCCAAGGACCGCGTGCAGGGTACCGAAGCCGGTGTCCGGGGTGGCCCCAAGGTCAGCATCATCCATCATGCCGACGTCCGTCGCATGCTGATGAGCATGAAGTCGCAGGTCGAGGCCCAGCGTGCCCTGGCCTATGTCGTGGGGGCCGCCACCGACATGGCCCACAATCATCCGGACGAGGCGGTGCGGGCCAGCAACCAGGCTTTCGTGGATCTGATGATTCCGGTCGTGAAGGGCTGGCTCACCGAGGCCTCCATCGACATCACCTCCACCGGCGTGCAGATCCACGGTGGCATGGGCTTCATCGAGGAAACCGGTGCCGCCCAGCACTTCCGTGACGCGCGGATCACCGCCATCTACGAAGGCACGACCGCCATCCAGGCCAACGACCTCATCGGCCGCAAGATCGCCCGTGAAAGCGGATTGACGGTGAAGACCGTGATCGTCGAGATGCGCAAGGTCGAGGCCCAGCTGGCCGAAGCCGCAGGCGAAGAGTTCGCGGCCATCCGCAAGTCCCTGTCGTCCGCCGTGACGGCCCTCGAAGAGGCCGTTGCCTACATCGTGGCCACCTACGGCAACGACATCAAGGCCGCTTCGGTCGGCTCGGTGCCGTTCCTTAAGCTGCTCGGCATCGTGGCAGGCGGCTGGCAGATGGGGCGTGCCGCCCTGGTGGCAAGTCGCCGTCTGGCGGAGGGCGGCGGTGACGCGTCGTTCTATCAGGCCAAGATCGTGACCGCCCGCTTCTATGCCGACCACGTGCTGTCCCAGGCTCCCGGCCTGGCCTACTCGGTCGTCAATGGCGCGAGCGGGGCGCTGGCACTGGCTGAAGACCAGTTCTGAGCCTGCGGGCTCGGTGAGTGAAGGAAGGGGCCTGGTGGCCCCTTTTTTCATGGCTGTGATGAGGGGATCTGCTCAGGACCGCCTGTCAATGAATTTACATTGATGCAATGCACCATGCGGCATAGTTCCAGGTGCTGCAGCGTGCTTTGGGCGCATGCTTGGCACATCCTTCAGAGAGACGGCGGTGGGTATGTCCAGGTCAGGACGCACCTCACGCCGGTCATAAGGTCTAAAGACAGTAAAAGGAGAGCGTCATGGTCGGAATGTCCTGGTGGTTCGAGTACTGGGCGGGTGTCATGGATAACTGCATGGCCCATCTCGTGACCTGGTCACCGCCGTTGCCCGGAGAGGCCCCCGGGAAGAAGTGACCCCGGACTTGCCCGCGACGCCTGTTGCGGGATACTCGCTTTCCTGCAGCCTGCTTGAGAGCATGCCTTTTGGCAGAGCCGCCTACGGGCGGTTTCTTTTTTCCTGGATCAAATCTCGCCAGCCTCGTGTGGGCTTAGAATTCGGAACGCCTCGGAGGGCAGCCCGCTGGTCGGTGCCATAAAGAAAAAACCCCCGGCGAGGGGAGCCGGGGGCAGAAAAATGCCTTGCTTGCTCAAGGCACCCGCTCAGGGAGGTATAGCGGGAGACGGTTCAGCACCATCTATTCCTTTGTTCGTCGGGGGGCGGGAAAGTTCCGACCCCGATTCGTATCCGAATGTAAGTTCGCGAGATCTCCATGAGTCCAGTCCATTCCGTTTTCCCAGCCACCCGCATGCGCCGGATGCGCCGCGATGATTTTTCCCGCCGCCTGATGCGCGAGCATCGCCTGTCGGCAGACGACCTGATCTACCCCGTCTTCGTGCTCGAGGGCGAGGGCATCGTCCAGCCCGTGCCGTCGATGCCTGGCGTCAGCCGGATGTCCCTCGACAAGCTGCTTGAAGTGGCCGGGGAAGCCGTGGCCCTCGGTGTGCCGGCCCTGGCCCTGTTCCCGGTGATCGACAGCGATCGCAAGTCGCTGGGGGCCGAAGAGGCCTACAACCCGGATGGCCTGGTGCCCCGCGTGGTGAAGGCCCTCAAGCAGCGCTTCCCCGAGCTGGGCGTGATCACCGACGTGGCCCTCGATCCCTACACCAGCCATGGCCAGGATGGCCTGATCGATGCGTCGGGCTATGTGCTCAACGACGAGACCCTCGAGGTGCTGGCCCGTCAGGCCCTGTGCCATGCGCAGGCGGGGGCCGACGTGGTGGCGCCCTCAGACATGATGGATGGCCGGGTGGCACGCATCCGTGCCGAGCTGGATGCCGCGCAGCAGATCCATACCCGCATCCTGGCCTACTCGGCCAAATACGCATCCGCCTTCTACGGCCCTTTCCGTGATGCGGTCGGGTCGGCCGGCAACCTGGGCAAGGGCAACAAGTACACCTATCAGATGGACCCGGCGAATTCCGATGAAGCCATCCGTGAGGTGGCCCTCGACATCGCCGAAGGCGCCGACATGTTCATGGTGAAGCCCGGCATGCCCTACCTGGACATCGTGCGCCGGGTGAAGACCGAGCTGAAGGTGCCCACCTACGTCTATCAGGTGAGCGGTGAGTACGCCATGCTCAAGGCGGCGGTGGCCAATGGCTGGCTCAATGAGCAGGCCTGCGTGCTGGAGTCGCTGGTGGGCTTCAAGCGGGCTGGTGCCGACGGCATCCTCACGTATTACGCGCTGGACGCCGCCCGTTGGCTGAAGGAAGGCGCCTGATATCACAGGCTACCCGATGGCCCGGCCCGCGCTGAGACGACGGGCCGGCCATGGGGTTTCGGGTGTGCTCAGCCTTCCGGCAGGAGGGTACGGGCGCCCTCGAAGCGATCGGCGAAGTAGCGGCTGTCCAGCCTGTCCATCCGGACCCTGCCCTTGCTGCTGGGGGCATGGATGAACCTGCCGTCCCCCATGTAGATACCCATGTGGGAGTATGGCCGGCCGAGGGTGTTGAAGAACACCAGATCGCCCGGACGCATGGCCTGGGAGGCGATCGGGCGGGTGCGTTCGGCAATCCCTGCAGCATTGTGGGGCAGGCGGCGTCCGCTGACCTGCTCCACGATGTAGCTCACCATGCCGCTGCAGTCCAGGCCGGCGTCCGGGTTCTTGCCGCCGAAGCGGTAGCCGGTGTCGAGCAGCCCGAGCGCAAACATCACCATCTCCTGGCCATGGTCTTCACTGGGCAGGGCGAACCAGCCACCTGCCGGCGGGCGGTGAGCCTGGGTTGATGGGGGCGGGGGGCTGTCCGGGCGTTTCGGGCTCTGGCCGCAGCCGGCCAGCAGCATAGCGACCAGCAGCGCGGCCGCCGCGGCTTCAGGCCGTAAGGCGAAAGGTGACCGGACCATGATTGACCAGTGAGACCGTCATTTCCGCGCCAAACTCGCCGGTGGCCACCTGGCCGTGTTGCCGGCGCGCGAGGGCGACGAATTCATTGAAGAGGCGTTCCGCCACGTCGGGCGCAGCGGCCGGCGTGAAGCTCGGCCGGGTGCCCTTGGCCGTGTCGGCCGCCAGGGTGAACTGGGAGACCAGCAGCAGCCCGCCGCCGGTGTCCGCCAGCGAGCGGTTCATGCGGCCATCCTGATCGGCAAAGACCCGGTAGCCGAGCAGGCGTTCCACCATGCGGGCCGCGTTGGCCGGCCCGTCGTTCCGCTCCACGGCAACCAGGGCGAGCAGGCCGGGGCCGATCTCGCCGACCGTCCGGTCCGCCACGGTGACGCGGGCTTCGAGGACACGCTGGATCAGGGCAATCATTCGAGCAGCTCGATCTGGCCACTGACATTCACCGTCACCGGGCTGTCGCCGGCCTCGATGGGGGCCGGGGCTCCGCCATCGGCGCTCATCATCGGCGCGGTGCGGGCATAGGCGATCATCGGCTTGGGCTGGATGCCGCCGGTGTGCACCGAGATCTGGCGGATCTTCCACTTCTTGCCCAGGGTGCCTGCCACCAGCCGGGCCCGTGCCTCAAAGGCACCGAGTGCTTCGACGATGGCCTCGTCGGTGGATTTCTTCAGGGTGGCGGGAGCAGGGCTCGCATTGAGCCCTGTGACGGCCATGTTCTGCTGGAGCTTGCCGAGCAATTCCGACAGCACCGCCGAGTCGCTGCTCTCCAGGGCGAGGCTGGAACGCATGCGCCAGGCGTCAATGGTCCGGCCACTCTTGCCATATACCGGGTAGGTCGCGCTGCCGGCCGAGCGGACTTTCACGGCGGGGTAGGCCCGGGCGATCTGGATCGCCTGCGTCACCGTGAGATTGACCCGGCGGGCCAGCTCGCCGGGGCTGGCATCGGTGGCCTCCGCATAGACTTCGGCCCGGAACAGGTCGTTGGGGGTGCTGCGCGAGGCCTCCACGGAAATGTCGGCGGTGGGCGGGCCGGGAGGTTCTGCGGCGGATGCGGAGACGGCCGTCAGGGCGAGCACCAGGGAGGTGAGGGAGGTGAAGAGGGCGGCAGGACGGAGGCTCATGGCCTGGCTCCTTGAAGTCTGATGGCACGCAAGGTGCGGAACGGCGTCATTCTCGCCGAATGGCTGGCGGATGCAAGCGCCGGGTAGGGCCTTGCCGGTCCTGCAGGGCTGCAGGACAGATGAATGCGCGCCATGGCTTGACCTGGCGGGAGGCGGGCGGCAGCATCGAGCCCCTTTGCCTTGCTGATTGTCGTCATGGATCGATCTCGTGCGCTGGGCGCCGGCCTTGTGGCTGTGTCCGCAGCCTCCTTCGGTGCGATGGCCATCTTTGCGCGCCTGGCCCTGGCCGAAGGCGTGGATGTGCCCACCATGCTCTTCCTGCGCTTTGCGGTGGCCGGGGGGCTGCTGGCCGCCTTCATGGCGATGTCCGGCAGGGCCTGGCCCACCGGACGAAACCTGTGGATCCTGATCCTGATGGGCGCCGTCGGCTACGTCGGCCAGTCCTTCTGCTTCTTCTCGGCCCTGGGCCATGCTTCGGCGGGGCTGGTGGCGCTGCTGCTGTACCTCTATCCGTTCATCGTCACCGTGCTGAGCGTGCTCTTCCTCGGAGAGCGTCTGACCCGTCTGCGGATCGGTGCTGTGCTGGCTGCCCTGTGCGGGACGGCACTGATCCTGGGTTCCGGCATCGACGGCAGTCCGTTGGGAATCGGCTTTGGACTGGCTGCGGCGCTGATCTACTCGGTCTATATCCTGGTGGGGGGCAAGGTGCTGCGCGAGGAGGATCCGCTGGCCGCGGCCACCGTGGTGATGCTGGCGGCGGCCGCTGTCTTCGGTGCGCAGATGCTGCTGCAGGTGCCCGCACTGCCGACCACGCCCACCGCCTGGGCGGCGGTCCTGGCGATTGCCCTGGTGTCCACGATCGTTGCCATGGTGGGTTTCTTCGCAGGCATGCGTCGCCTTGGTGCGGCTGATGCGGCGACCCTGTCCACCCTGGAGCCGGTGGTGACCTTCGTGCTGGCGGCCCTGGTGCTGGGCGAACCGGTGGGCCCCCTCCAGGTGCTGGGGGGAGGAATCGTTCTGGCTGCGGTGGCGGCGCTTGCCCGGGGCAAGCGCCCGGCCGTTCAGGGCAGCGGCTCGACCAGATCCCGGTAGGCGTGCCAGGTGGCGTGGCCGACGATCGGCATCAGCACGGCCAGCCCGATGTGGAAGCTGAGGAAGCCCAGCAGTGTGGTGCCGACGATCAGGGCGGCCCAGAACAGCAGGGGGAGCGGATTCTCCGCGAGGGCGCGGATGCTGGCCAGCATCGAGGTGATGGCGTCCTGGTTGCGGTCCAGCATCAGGGGGATGGAGACCACGCTTACCGCAAAGACCAGCAGCGCAAAGACCAGCCCGACCGAGAAGTAGACGATCAGGAACTCCAGGTTCTCGAGGGCCAGGACCTGGGTCAGGAAGCCTGTGAGGTTGGGCAGCTCCTGGGTGTAGAACATGGCGAAGACCACCAGTGAGGCCCGGGCCCAGATCAGGAAGATGACCGTCAGCACCGCTGCAAAGACCGCGATGTTGCCGGCATTGCGTCGCCACACGGTGAGGGTGGGGGCCAGCGCGCAGACCTCGCCTCGTTCCCGTCGCCGTGAGAGTTCGTACAAGCCCATTGCAAAGAAGGGCGCCAGGAGCAGGAAGCCCGTGGTGACGGCGGAGGTGTATTGGTAGGCATGCTCGAAGACGAAGGTCACGAGCAGCCCCATGCCGGTGAAGCAGAAGCCGTAGAAGAGGCTGGCCACGGGGCAGGCCTTGAGGTCGGCAAGCCCCCGGGCCATCCAGCGCAGGGGGGCGCCGAAACCGATGCTGCGGATGCTCGGGAAGGGCAGGCCGGCGCCGGCCTGGTCGTCCGATGGGGATTGGTGCTGAGCCATGAGTTGTCTCCGTTATCGTTTTTTGGATGTAAATGGCTGGGAGCGCCGGCGGCGGTCCACCGTGCAGCAACGATGGACAGGCCCGGATGAGGCTATGGGTCAGGTCATGGACGCTCCTGGAGGGAGGATGCGAAAGCGCCGGCAAAGTTCCACAGCCCTTCGAGCACGGCAGCGGGCGCCTCGGCCATCATCGCGTGACCTGCGCCGGGAATGACGAGCTTGCGCACGGGGGCTTCCCGGTTGAAGGCTTCGGCGAGCGGTGTGATGGCCTTGGGAGGCGTCATGCGATCCTGCGCCGCGCTGAGCAGCAGGGTCGGGCAGCGGACCTGCGCGGCCGCTTCGAAGCCGCCGGCATAGGCGTTGCAGGCCGACATGTCGCGGTGAAGCACGCCGTGGCCCTGGCGCTGCATCAGGCGTTCGTTCATGGCCGTGAGGTTCATCCCCGGAATGCTGCTGCTGCCGAGCTGGCTGCGCGGGGCGTAGGACCACTGGTTGATCATGGCGTGGGCCTTGTCCCGGTTGGCGAGGGTGGCCTCGAGCAGGGGCGGTGCCACCGGCATCGGGGCAACCGAGCCGATCAGGGCGAGCAGGGAAACCTTGTCGGGGAAGCGGGCCGCCGTTTCGAGGGCGACCAGGGAGCCCATGCTGTGACCGGCGAGCAGGGTCGAGGCCGTTCCCGCTGCGTCGAGCAGGGCGGCAACCCAGTCGGCCAGTTCGCCGATGGATTCCCGTTGCGGGCCTTCGGACTGGCCGTGGCCGGGCAGATCGGGGACCAGCACGTTCCAGCCATGGGTGGCGAAGTAGCGGCTCTGCAAGGTCCAGACGCTGTGGTCGTGGCCGGCGCCGTGGATGAGGACGAGGGTGGGCCGGCCGGGCTGGTGGGCGCGGCCGCCGGTATAGCAATAGACGGACTTGCCGGAGACGGTGAGTTTCATCGTGGGTCGTTCAGGCGCAGGCTTTCTGGGCGGCGTACAGGCCCCGATCCAGATCTTCGATCAGGTCGGTGGCGGTTTCGAGGCCGGTGGACAGGCGGATGGTGCCTTCAGTGATACCGGCGGCGAGGAGGCTCTCGGCGGACATCCGGAAGTGGGTGGTGCTGGCCGGATGGATGGCCAGGGACTTGGCATCACCCACGTTGGCGAGGTGGGAGAACAGCCGGAGGCCTTCGATGAAGGCGCTGCCGGCCTTGCGCCCGCCCTTCAGGCTGAAGCTGAAGACGCCGCCGCAGCCCTTGGGCAGCAGGCTTGCCGCCAGGGCCTTGTCCGGGTGGGTGTCCAGCTCGGGCCATGACACGGACTCGACAAAGGGGTGTTTCACCAGGTGCTCGACCAGGGTGCGGGCGTTGGCGACATGGCGCTCCATGCGCAGCCCGAGGGTCTCCATGCCCTGCAGGATCTGGAAGGCGTTCATCGGCGACAGGCAGGCACCGAAATCGCGCAGGCCTTCGCGGCGTGCGCGCAGCAGGAAGGCGGCGATGGGCGACTCCTCGGCGAAGTCCATGCCGTGAAAGCCCTCGTAGGGCTCGGTGAGGGTCGGGAAGCGCCCCTCGCTGGCTTCCCAGTCGAAGTGGCCCCCGTCCACCAGCAGGCCGCCGATGGCGACGCCGTGGCCGCCCAGGTACTTGGTGGCGGAGTGCATGACGATGTTGGCGCCCAGGTCGATGGGGCATTGCAGGATGGGCGTGACCAGGGTGGCATCCACCATCAGCGGCAGGCGCGCATCGCGGGCGATCTGGGCCAGGGTCGGGATGTCGAGCACCTCCAGCCCCGGGTTGCCGATGGATTCGCCGAACAGCAGGCGGGTGTTGGGGCGGATGGCCGCCCGCCAGGCGTCCGCATCGCCGGCCGGCACGAAGGTGGTCTCGATGCCGAAGCGGGGCAGTGTGTAGCCGAGCAGGTTGTGGGAGCCGCCATACAGGGAGCGGGATGCGACGATGTGACCGCCGCTGCCCATCAGGGTGGTGATGGCCAGGGTCAGGGCCGCCTGGCCGCTGGCGCAGGCGATGGCACCCACCCCGCCGTCCAGAGCGGCGATGCGTTCCTCCAGCACCGCGTTGGTCGGGTTCGAGATGCGCGAATAGACGTGGCCGGCCCGCTCCTGGTTGAACAGGGCTGCGGCGTGGTCACCACTTTCGAAGACGTAGCTGGTGGTGAAGTGGATCGGCGTTGCGCGTGAGTGATGGACGGGATCGGGCGTCTGTCCGGCGTGCAGGGCGAGCGTGTCGGCCCCGGCGTTTCGGTGGATGGGCATGCAGTCGGGAATGTCAGGATGGGTTGAGGGGCATCAGGCGGGAACGTCCGGGTCGAGCAGGCGCTCGATCAGGGAGATGCGGTCTTTCAGGACCAGCTTGCGCTTCTTGAGGCGCCGCAGCAGGAGATCGTCTCCGGGGGGCGGAGCGATCGAGACCTGGGCGATGACCGCGTCGAGATCCCTGTGCTCGGTGGTCAACGCGGCCAGGCGGGAGGCGAGGCTGGTGACGTCGGCATCGAGTTCGTTGCAGTCGTTCATGGCAGGGGGCGGAGGCTGGTTTCGTTGAATCTTAGGCGTGGTGGATAGGAAATACAACGTCGCGGGGAACTTGAAGTACCCGGATGTGCTCCCATCTTCGGAAGCATCGATGCCCATTGGGGCACAACCCAGTGATCAGGAGGCCTGTCATGAACGTGGTGCTGAACAACCCGGTTCTTTACGTGGTGGACTATCCGAGTGTCGATGCGGTCGAGGTCATCGACAAGCGTCTCGGCAAGGGGGTGCTTTTCCGCGACGAAGCGGCTCACCGTTTCCGCATCGAGTTGCGGGAGATGGCCAGCTCGGCAACGGAGATGGATGATTTTGGCACCTGGCTCGACGAATATGGGTCGCTGATGACTCAGCCCGCCGTGTATCACTGAGCGCGTGCCAGGACTGCCCGGCTTGCCAGCAAGGCGTTGGCAGTCCTACCATGCGCCTCCTTTTGGGTGATCCGGAGTTGTCAGTTGAACAAGGCATTCGTCAAGGAAAACGACCAGGACGAGGAAGAAGGCGCGTCGCCTGGTGCGCCGAGTCTGCCGCCGGGCACACGCAATTACATGACGCGTCGGGGTTTCGAGACCCTGAAGGCGGAGCTCGACCAACTGGTCAAGGATGAGCGCCCGCGTCTGGTCGAGACGGTGCGTTGGGCGGCATCCAACGGCGACCGCTCCGAGAACGGCGACTACATCTATGGCAAGAAGCGTCTGCGCGAGATCGATCGCCGCATCCGCTTCCTGATCAAGCGGCTGGAAAGCGCCACCGTGGTGACCCCCTCCGAGCAGGAGAACACCGAGCAGGTGTTCTTCGGCGCCACCGTCACGGTGGTCTGCGAAGCAGAGGGCGGCGAGGAGCAGACCTACCAGATTGTCGGGGTGGATGAGGCCAATGCCTCCGAGGGGCGGATCAGCTGGATCGCGCCCCTGTCCCGAGCCCTGCTGAAGGCCCGTGAGGGGGACGTGGTCCGCTTCGCCAGTCCGGCAGGCATGCGCGAGATCGAGGTCGTCGAGATCCGCTACATCTAGGCACCCGGGCCCGTACCCGGGCCATGCCGGTGCCCGGCTTCATCCCTGCATCTTTTCCCGCGGCCGGCGTACCAGGGCCGGACTGCGCGGCAGGGTAAAGAACATCGTCGTGCCGGCTCCGGGCGACGACTCCGCCCATACGGTGCCGCCATGGCGTTCGATGATGCGCCGTACGCTGGCCAGACCGATCCCCGAGCCCTCGAAGCCTTCCCGCTTGTGGAGTTGCTGGAAGGGTTGGAACAGCTTGTTGGCGTGCTCCATGTCGAAGCCGATCCCGTTGTCCGTCACATAGAACAGCTTTTCCGCGCCATGGGGGCGTCCCCCCACGTGGATGATCGGCGGGTGGCTGTCACGGGTGAACTTCCACGCATTGCCCAGCAGGTTCTCGAGGGCGTTGCGGATCAGGGTCGGATCGGCATCGGCCGTCAGGCCGGGCTCCACGTGGGCCTGCACGTGCCGCCCGGCGCTCACCGCGGCCAGATCGTCCAGGATGTCCTGGGCGATGGCGCTGACGTCGGTCGGCTCGACTCGCAGGGTGTGGCGGGACACGCTGGCGAGTTTCTGCAGTTCGTCGATCAGCTCCCCCATCCGCAGGCTGGCCTTGCGCAGGCGGGAGAGATATTCGCGGCCGGTCTCGTCGAGCTGCTTGCCATAGTCCTCCTCCAGCGCATGGGAGAAGCCGTTGATGGCCCGCAGCGGCGCGCGGAGGTCGTGGGATACCGAATAGCTGAAGTTCAGCAGCTCCCGGTTGGAGTGCTCCAGCTCCTCCGTACGTCGGTGCACCCGCTCCTCCAGCGAGGCGTTGAGCTCTGCCAGGACCTGGCGGTCGGCGTCGCGGCGTCGGGTGTCCTGGTGCAGCAGCAGGGCCAGGGCGGCGAGCAGGGTCGTCATGACGCCCGCCGCCGTGATGATGCGTTCCCGATGTGCGTGGTAGTCCATCAGTGCGTCGGCAACAGGCCGGCTGGTACCGACGATCAGCGGCCGGTCGGCGAGGCTGCGATAGGCGGTGATCTGCTCATCGGAGGCGCCGGGAAGGGGCGCCTTGACGATGCGGCTGCGCTGCTGGGCATCGAGGCCGATGGCCGGAGAACCGGCGACGCTGCGGCCGATCAGGTTGTCGGCCGGTGGGTGATGGATCAGCAGGCTGGCCCGCTTGGCGTGAAGGATCATGATCGTGTCCTTCTGCGCCAGCTGGAGCTCCTTGTACACGCCTTCGAAATAGGGATGGCTGATGGCAGCCCCGACAGTGCCCAGGTATTTTCCCGACGCGTCGAAGATCTGGCGGGTCAGCGGTGTGACCCACTGGCCTGACAGGGGGCTCTTCAGCGGGACGCCGATCTCCACGCCTTCACTGAGTTGATGGGGCATGGCCGGCTTGCCCAGGGCTCCCTGGTCGGGATCCGCGCCTGACCTGTCAGTCGGGGAGGAGTCGGCTGCCAGGCTGCCGTCCTCACGCTCCACAAACAGGAACTCTGCTTCGGGCAGCTTGGCGGCACGTTGGCGGAGCAGGGCGCGGATTTCTGCCTCGCCCAGATTCTCGATCCCTTCCTGCTGGGAGATCCGTGCAGCGATCTCCGAGAGGGCGGCTTCGGTCTCACCGAAGCTGCGGGCCACGTGTTCTTCCAGGACGCGGGTCAGGCTAAGAAGCTCGGATTCGGCCCGCTGCAGGGCCTCCTCACGGTCATAGCGGATCAGGGACAGGGACACGAAGACGATGATGCCGACGAGCAGCGCAAAGGCTGCCCAGACGGCGATCCTCAGGCGGCGCAGCGAGGATGCGGCCTGACGTGCGGGCGATTCTCCGGCCTCGCTCGTTGATCGTGGCGATGCCGGGGTGACAGCAGGCAATCGGGAGCGTCCCATCAGTTGGAAACGGGCATTGACCTTTTGGGGCTTGAAAGTGGTGGGGATGGACCCATATGGGGGTTGTTAACGGTCCTCATGGAGCAAGCTTTATGACTGTCGAGAAAATGTCGTCCGCGCAAACCATGAACTTCCAGGCGGAAGTGAAGCAGTTGCTGCACCTCATGATCCACTCGCTGTATTCGAACCGGGAGATCTTCCTGCGCGAGCTGGTATCCAACGCTTCCGACGCCTGTGACAAGCTGCGTTTCGAGGCCCTGGAGAACGCCGGGTTGTTCGAGAACGACAGCGAGCTCAGGATCCGGGTGGAGCTGGACAAGGCCAACCGCACGCTGACGATTTCCGACAACGGCATCGGCATGAGCCGCGACGAGGTGGTGACCAACCTGGGCACCATCGCCAAGTCCGGCACCAAGGAATTCTTCGGCAAGCTGACCGGCGACCAGAAGAAGGACGCCCACCTGATCGGACAGTTCGGGGTCGGCTTCTACTCCGCCTTCATCGTTGCCGACAAGGTCACCGTGCGCACCCGTCGTGCCGGCCTGGCCGCCTCCGACGCCGTGCGCTGGGAATGCTCGATGACCGGTGACACCGCCGGCGAATACACCGTCGAGCCGATCGAGAAGACCGACCGCGGCACCGAGATCACCCTGCACCTGCGCGAGGACCAGGACGACCTGCTGTCCAGCTGGAAACTCCGCAGCATCATCCAGAAATACTCCGACCACATCCTGCAGCCCATCGTGATGAAGAAGGAGCAGTGGGACGAGGAGAAGAAGGAGCAGGTGGTCACCGACGAGCTCGAGACGGTCAACAAGGCCAACGCCCTGTGGGCCCGGGCCAAGTCCGACGTCAGCGACGAGGAATACACCGAGTTCTACAAGCACGTCGCCCACGACTACGAAGAGCCGCTGGCGTGGACCCACTCCAAGGTGGAAGGGCGCCACGAATACACCCAGCTCCTCTACGTGCCTGGCCATGCCCCCTTCGACCTGTGGGACCGCCAGGCCCGCCACGGGGTCAAGCTCTACGTGCGCCGCGTCTTCATCATGGACGACGCCGAGAAGCTGATGCCCCTGTACCTGCGCTTCGTGCGTGGCGTGGTGGACTCCAATGACCTGCCCCTCAACGTGTCCCGCGAGATTCTGCAGGAATCCAAGGACATCGACACCCTGCGCGCCGGCTGCACCAAGAAGGTCCTGGGCCTGCTCGAGGATCTGGCCGAGAACAACAAGGACAAGTACACCACCTTCTGGAAGGAATTCGGCCAGGTGCTGAAGGAAGGGGTGGGCGAGGACCAGTCCAACAAGGAAAAGATCGCCGGCCTGCTGCGCTTCGCCTCCACCCATGCCGACACCGCCGAGGAGATCGTTTCCCTGGCCGAGTACATCGGTCGCATGAAGGAAGGGCAGGAGAAGATCTACTACGTCACCGCCGATACCTTCAACGCGGCCAAGAACAGCCCGCATCTGGAGATCTTCCGCAAGAAGGGCATCGAGGTGCTGCTGCTGTCCAACCGCGTCGATGAATGGGTGGTGGGTCACCTCACCGAGTTCGACGGCAAGCAGCTGGCCTCCGTGGCCAAGGGCGGCCTTGACCTGGGCGCTCTCGAGGACGAAGCCGAGAAGGCTGCGGTCGAGAAGGAGACCGGCGAGCTGAAGGACCTGCTCGACAAGATGAAGGCCAGCCTGGAGGGGCGTGTCAAGGAGGTGCGGGTCACCCATCGCCTGACCGACTCGCCTGCCTGCCTGGTGGCCGATGAGCACGACATGGGCATGAATCTGGCCCGCCTGATGAAGGCCGCCGGGCAGAACGCACCCCTGTCCAAGCCCATCCTCGAAATCAACCCGACCCACCCGGTGGTGCTGCGCCTGAAGTACGAGGATGCGCAGTTTGCCGACTGGGCCGCCGTGCTGTTCGACCAGGCCCTGCTGGCCGAAGGCGGTACCCTCGACGATCCGGCGAGTTTCGTGAAGCGGATCAACCAGCTCATGCTGGCCATGAACGGCGCCTGATCACTGCAGGCTCGCCGTATCAAGCAAAAGGGGCGCCGGATGGCGCCCCTTTTGTCATTGCACGGTCCGGGGTTCAGCGCTGGTAGATCTGGTACGGGTCCATCACCTTGGGCTGACGCAGGCCGCCGGTGGTCGGGTCGTACAGGGAGGCGCGCTTCTTGGGCATCATCGAGCTGGTCGCGGAGCGGTCCACATAACCGTCCGAGGCGGCCTTCAAGGTGTTGGTCTGGTTGTTGAACGCGGATTTGGTCTTGTTCTTGCCGATCAGCCGGCCGCTGGTCGCGCTTGAGGTGGTGCCGGGGAGGCGGGGCCGGATGCCGCTGGCCGAGTCGTTGCAGTTGCCATACACATTGCCGCTGCGGCTGCGCAGGGCACGCGTGTCATTGAAGATCTGCACCTTGCCGGACGGGTCGCGGCGGGTGGTGCCGCTGCCCATCCCTTGCGAATTGCAGACCGTGCCGCTGGGGCCCTTGAGATTCTCCGGACGCACGCCACCTTGCCCTTCCGGGTTGATGCCCCCGAAGGGCAGGGCCGCCCCCGGACGCTGCTGCGCGCCAGGACCGACGGCCATGCCGCGCGGGTCGGTGTCGGGGCCTAGCGCGGAGGCCTGATGGCTCAGCAACAGCAGGCAGGACGACACCAGGGACAGCAGCGGGCGTTGGAATTTCAACGGTGACTCCAGGGAGTGATGTTCAGCGAGGCTTGCAAGATACCGCAAACGGGAGAGCCTGACGACGCAATCCGTTGACCACGATCAAGGACATGGGTTGTCATGTATTCGCCATTTGGCGAGTCGGCTAAAGTAGCGGTCCGTTTTCATTCCCGTGACACTCCCATGGCTGTCGAACTCTTCAATAATGGCAAGCATGCCTGCCTGGCCTTCTATGATCTGGTGGACGAGGAGGCCGACCACGCGGTGCAATGCAATCAGTTCCTGATCGTCGATGGCGAGCACGGGGCCCTCATCGACCCCGGCGGCAACATGACCTACAACGGCCTGCTCATGTCGATGCAGCGCTTCTTCCCGTCGCGGGGCCTGGACTTCATCTTCGCCACCCACGCCGACCCGGACATCATCGCCTCCCTCAACAAGTGGATGGTCACCACCCATTGCAAGGTGATGATCTCCCGCCTGTGGACCCGCTTCATCCCGCACTTCACCACGGGCAAGGACTACTCCAGCCGCATCCTCGGGATTCCCGACGAGGGCATGAACATCGCCCTGGGCGACAGCAAGATCAAGGCTCTGCCGGCGCATTTCATGCACTCCGAAGGCAACTTCCAGTTCTATGACCCGGTGGCCAAGATCCTGTTCTCCGGCGACATGGGCGCTTCGCTGGTGAGCCATGAGCAGGCCGCGATGCCGGTCAAGGATTTCGACGACCACGTCATCACCATGGCGGGCTTCCACCGCCGCTACATGATCTCCAACAAGATCTGCCGCTACTGGGTGAACATGGTGCGCGAACTCGACGTGGAGATGATCGTGCCCCAGCACGGCTGCCGCTTCGAGGGCAAGGCGATGGTCAACCGCTTCCTCGACTGGATCGAGAACCTGCAGTGCGGCATCGACATCATGACCCAGGAGAACTACCGGGCTCCCTGATCGACACCGCGGTGGCCGGGCTGTCAGTGCTTGCGTGACAGGTGGGTGATGGCCCGGGTCAGGCCGTCGAGGGTCAGGGGGAACATGTGTTCCCCGACGATCTGGCGGATGATGCCGATGGACTGGCGGTAGTCCCAGGTCCGCTCAGGTTCCGGATTGAGCCAGGCGGTGGCCGGATAGGCGTCGATCAGGCGGCGCAGCCACACGGCGCCGGCCTCGGTGTTGCTGTATTCGATCGAGCCGTTGGGCTGCAGGATCTCGTAGGGGCTCATGGTGGCGTCGCCCACGAAGATCAGCTTGTATTCCGGCCCGTACTTGTGGATCACATCCAGGGTCGGGGTGCGCTCCGAGTGGCGACGGTGGCTGTCGCGCCACACCTGGTCGTACACGCAGTTGTGGAAATAGAAGTACTCCATGTGCTTGAACTCGGTGCGGCAGGCCGAGAAGAGTTCTTCGCAGACCTTCACGTGGTCGTCCATGGAGCCACCCACGTCGAAGAAGATCAGCACCTTCACCGCGTTGTGGCGCTCCGGCCGCATCAGCAGATCCAGGTAGCCGGCATTGCGGGCGGTGGCGCTGATGGTGCCGTCCAGGTCCAGTTCGTCCGGCGCGCCCTGGCGGGCAAAGCGGCGCAGGCGGCGCAGGGCCACCTTGATGTTGCGGGTGCCCAGCTCCACTGAGTCATCGAGGTTGCGGTACTCCCGCTGGTCCCACACCTTGACGGCGGTACGGTTGCCGGCGGACTCGCCGCCGACCCGGATTCCTTCCGGATGGAAGCCGCTGTTGCCAAAAGGAGAGGTGCCGCCGGTGCCGACCCACTTGGAGCCGCCCTGATGGCGCCCCTTCTGTTCCTGCAGGCGCTTCTTGAACTCCTCCATGAGCTTGTCCCAGCCCAGCTTCTCGAGTTTGGCTTTCTCTTCGGGGCTGAGGTGCTTCTGCATCATCGCCTTCAGCCACGCCTCGGGCAGATCCACCTCGAGGCCGGGAATCGCCTCGATGCCTTTGAAGTACTCACCGAAGGCCTGGTCGAAGCGGTCGAACTGGGATTCGTCCTTGACCAGGCTGGCCCGCGCCAGGAAGTAGAAGTCCTCCATGCTGTGCCCGGCCAGGCCGGCCTGCACAGCCTCCAGCAGGGTCAGGAATTCCTTGGTGGACACCGGCAGCTTGCGTGCCTTGAGGTGCAGGAAAAAGTCGATCAGCATGGCGCCGCCCGGATCAGCGGTTGCGCTGGGCCATGAAGACCAGGCGCTCGAAGAGGTGCATGTCCTGCTCGTTCTTCAGCAGGGCGCCGTGGAGCGGCGGGATGCTGGCCTTCTGGTCGGGTGAGCGCAGGGCCTCGACAGGTATCTCCTCGGCCACCAGCAGCTTGAGCCAGTCGATCAGCTCCGAGGTGGAGGGCTTCTTCTTCAGGCCGGGGACTTCGCGCAGGCCGAAGAAGACCTCCAGCGCCTCCTTGAGCAGCGCCTGCTTGATGCCCGGGAAGTGCACATCGACGATCCGCTGCATGGTCTCCCGGTCCGGGAACTTGATGTAGTGGAAGAAGCAGCGGCGCAGGAAGGCGTCGGGCAGCTCCTTCTCGTTGTTCGAGGTGATGATGATCAGCGGCCGGTGCCTGGCCTTGATGGTGCGGTGCAGCTCGTAGCAATGGAATTCCATGCGGTCGAGTTCGCGCAGCAGGTCGTTGGGGAACTCGATGTCGGCCTTGTCGATCTCGTCGATCAGCACCACGGTGGGCTGGTCGGCCTCGAAGGCCTGCCACAGCGGCCCTTTGACGATGTAGTGGGAGATGTCCTTGACCCGGTCGTCGCCGAGCTGGGAATCCCGCAGGCGCGACACCGCATCGTATTCATACAGGCCCTGCTGGGCCTTGGTGGTGGATTTGATGTGCCACTGCAGCAGGGGCATGCCCAGGGCCGCGGCAACCTCTTCGGCCAGCATGGTCTTGCCGGTGCCGGGCTCGCCCTTGATCAGCAGGGGGCGCTGCAGGCGGATGGCGGCGTTCACCGCCAGCATCAGGTCGGGGGTGGCGACGTAGTTGTCGGAGCCTTCGAAACGCATCGGGGAGTCCTCTGTGGGGGTTTCGTTCGATTATAGCGAGGCGGATTGACGTTTACGGAAGTGGCGGGCCGCGCTACACACCGTATTGGTGTGGATCTCCACCGTATCGTCGATCTGCCGGGCGTAGCCGCCGGCCATCGCCAGGGCGATCGGCAGGCCGCGCTTCTGCACCTTGTCGAAGACCAGCTGGTCGCGTTCGGCCAGGCCCTGCTTGCTCAGCTTGAGGCGGCCCAGGCGGTCATCTTCATAGGGGTCGGCACCCGCCAGGTAGATCACCAGATCGGGGCGGCCCCGGGCGAACACCACCCCCAGGGCGGCCTGCAGGGCGGTCAGGTAGGTGTCGTCGCCGGTACTGTCGGGCAGCTCCACGTCCAGGTCGCTGGCCTCCTTGTCGAAAGGGTAGTTGCGGGCGCCGTGGATGCTGAAGGTGAAGCACTCCGGGCGATTGGCCAGGATGGAGGCCGTGCCGTTGCCCTGGTGCACATCGCAGTCGATGATGGCGACCCGCTCCACGCGCCCCTCGGCGCGCATCGCCAGCGCCGCGATGGCCGCATCGTTGAACACGCAGAAGCCTTCGCCGTGGTCGCGGAAGGCATGGTGGGTGCCGCCGGCCAGGTTGGCCGCGCAGCCATCTTCGAGGGCCGCCCGGCAGGCCGCCAGGGTGGCGCCGGCAGAACGGCGCGAGCGCTCCACCATGGCCTCGGACCACGGAAAGCCGATGCGCCGGATCTCCTCCTTGTCCAGGCTGCCGCGCACCATGCGCTGCAGGTAGGCCGCGTCGTGGGCGCGCAGGATCTCGGTGTCGCTGGCGGCGGCGGGTACATGGAAGTCCTCCGCACCGAACAGCCCGGAGTCCATCAGGCGGGCCCGCAGGCGCGAGTACTTCTCCATCGGGAAGCGATGCCCCTCGGGCAGGGGCAACACGAAGTGGTCGGCGTAAAACAGTTTCATGCGTAGTCCGGAGTCTGGTGCGATGGAGCCACACGCCCCGCCGCTGCTATCATTTCCCATCACGGCCATGGGCCGCTCATCGGGACGCATCATGCACCTTATCGACACTCTGCGGGCCGACCACGCGGAGACTACCGCGATCCGCCGGGACATCCACGCCCACCCTGAGCTCGCCTTCGAAGAGCACCGCACCGCCGCCCTGGTGGCCGAGCGCCTGCGGGCGCTGGGCATCGAGACCCACACCGGCATCGGCAAGACCGGCGTGGTCGGTGTGCTCCGCGCCGGCAGCAGCGCCCGCGCCATCGGCCTGCGCGCCGACATGGATGCGCTGCCGATCCAGGAGAAGAACGAGTTCAACCACCACTCGAAGCACCCCGGCCGCATGCACGCCTGCGGGCACGACGGTCACACCGCCATGCTGCTCGGCGCGGCGGCCCGCCTGGCCCGCCAGCGGGACTTCGACGGCACCGTGTATTTCGTCTTCCAGCCCGCCGAGGAAGGTGAGGGCGGTGCGCCGGCGATGATCGCCGACGGCCTCTTCCAGCGCTTCCCCATGGAGGCGATCTTCGGCCTGCACAACTGGCCGGGCCTGCCGGTCGGGCAGATCGCCGTGCATCGCGGGCCGGTGATGGCCTGCGCCGACCGTTTCGACATCGAGATCAAGGGCCACGGCGCCCATGCCGCGATGCCCCACCAGGGCATCGACCCGGTGCTGGCCGGCGCCGCGCTGGTGCAAGCCCTTCAGTCGGTGATCAGCCGCAACCGCGACCCGCAGGACGCCGCGGTGCTGTCGATCACCCAGTTCCACGCTGGCGACGCCTACAACGTGATCCCCGACGTGGCGCGCATCTGCGGCACCGTGCGGGCCTTCCGCCCGGAGATCCAGCAGCAGGTCGAGGACGCCATGCAGCGGGTCTGCGCCGGGATCGGAGCGGCCTTCGGCGCCAATGTGCATTTCGAGTACCGCCGCGGCTACCCTCCGACCATCAACACCGTGCCGGAGGCCGAATTCTGTGCCCGAGTGGCCGGCGAGGTGTGCGGCGAGGACAGCGTGGCGGTGGACATCAAACCGAGCATGGGGGCTGAGGACTTCTCCTTCTTCCTGCAGGAAAAGCCCGGCTGCTACATCTGGCTCGGCAATGGGCCGGGGGAGGGCGGCTGCACGCTGCACAACCCCCGTTACGACTTCAACGACGAGGCCATCCCCTTCGGCGTGGCCTACTGGGTGCGCCTGGTGGAGCGCTGGCTGGCCCCGACCTGAGGCGTTCTACCGCGTCATCCGCCTGCCATGGCGGACTGTTACAAGGAGATTCCGGCCGCGGCCGGAATCTTTTTGCGCGCCTGTTGCCTGAGAGCCCATGAATTCCAAAGCACTGTCCCTTCGCGCCGCCCTGGCGCTCTCCTGGCGCATGCTGCGTCGCGACCTGCGGGCGGGCGAGCTCGGCCTCCTGCTCGTCGCCCTGATCATCGCCGTGGCGAGCCTCACCAGCGTCGGCTTCTTCACCGACCGGGTGGCCCAGGCCCTCGGGCGGGAAGCCAACCAGCTGCTGGGCGGCGACCTGGTCCTGGTGTCCGACCACGCCCTCGACCCGGCCTACCGCCAGGAAGCCAGCGCGCGGGGCCTGCGGAGCGTGGTCTCCAGCACCTTCACCAGCATGGCCAGCCATGGAGACAGCGCCCAGCTGGCCGGCGTCAAGGCGGTGGAGGCGGGGCACCCCCTGCGTGGCGCGATCCGCATTGCGCCCGGGCTCAACCAGGCCGATGCCCCCGCGCCGGGCATTCCGGCGCCGGGCGAGCTGTGGCTGGATGAGCGCCTCGCCAGCGCCCTCGGCGCCAAGGTCGGCGACCGCATCGGGCTGGGCGCGTCCACCTTCCGCATGGCGGCCGTGTTGAGCTTCGAGTCGGACCGGGGCGCCAATTTCTTCAGCCTGTTGCCGCGGCTCATCTTCAATGCGGCCGATCTGCCGGATACCGGGCTGATCCAGCCGGGCAGCCGGGCCGTGCATCGTCTGCACGTGGCCGGTGAGGCGCAGGCCGTGGCGGCCTTCGACGCCTGGGCGCGGCCGCGCCTGAAGCGTGGCGAGTCCCTGGAGACCGTGGACAACGCACGGCCCGAAGTGCGCAGCATTCTCGACCGCACCGAGCGCTTCCTGCGCTTTGCCGCCATGTTGGCGGTGGTGCTGGCGGCGGTGGCAGTGGGTCTGGCGACCCGGCGCTTCGTTGAGCGCCACCTCGACGGCTGCGCCGTGATGCGCTGCGTGGGGGCCAGCCAATCGCGCCTGATGGGTCTCTTCCTGGGTGAGTTCGCGCTGCTCGGCCTCGGGGCCGGGGCGATCGGCTGCCTGATCGGCTTTGGCGTGCAGTTCGGGCTCAACGCCCTGCTCGGCAACCTGGTCGGCTTTCCGCTGCCCGCGCCGGGCGGGTGGCCGGTGCTGCATGGCCTGGGGGTGTCCCTGCTGCTGTTACTGGGCTTTGCCCTGCCGCCCTTGATCCGCCTGGGGCGGGTGCCGACCCTGCGCGTGCTGCGCCGCGAGTGGGACGGCATGGCGGCCCGTGAAGGCCTGGCCTGGGCCGCCGGCGCCCTGGTGCTGGCCGGTCTGCTGGTGGCGATCGCCCGGGACTGGCTGCTGGGCGCCGCAGTGGTCGGTGGCTTTGCCTTGGCCTTCGCGGTCTATGGTGTGGTCGGCTGGGCTGCGCTGGCCCTGCTCGGACGGGTTCGCGGGGTGGCGGGCAGCGGCTGGCGCTACGGCATTGCCTCCCTCAAGCGGCGGCCGGTGGCGAGCCTGGTGCAGATCCTCGCGCTGGGCATGGGCATCACCGCGCTGCTGCTGCTGACCCTGGTGCGCAGTGACCTGCTGGCCAACTGGAAGCAGGCCACGCCGATCGACGCACCGAACCGCTTTGTCATCAACATCCAGCCGGAACAGCTTGAGCCGGTGCGTGCGTTCTTCCGTGCCGAGGGCCGGCCGGCGCCCAACCTGCAGCCGATGATCCGCGGCCGCCTGGTGGCGGTCAACGGGCGGCCCGTAGGCCCCGACGACTACACCGAGGACCGCGCCAGGCGTCTGGTGGACCGGGATTTCAACCTCTCCTTCGATACCCGCCTGCCGGATGGCAACAGCGTGGTGGAAGGGATCTGGCATGGTCAGGCGAGCACGCCCCAGTTTTCGGTGGAGCAGGGCCTGGCCCAGACGCTGGGGCTGAAGATGGGGGACGTGCTGAGCTTCGAGATCGCCGGCACCCGCAGCGAGGCGCGCATCACCAGCCTGCGCAAGCTCGACTGGGACTCCATGCGGGTGAACTTCTTCGTCATCGCCGGGCCGGGCATGCTCGAGAGCTTCCCGGCCAGCTACATCACCAGCTTCTACCTGCCCGCCGCAAAGATGGATTTTGCCAACCGGCTGGTGGCGGCCTTCCCCAACTTCACGGTGATCGACGTGGCGGCGGTGATCTCGCAGATACAGGGCATGGTCGATCAGCTTATCGCCGCCGTGCAGTTCGTCTTTGGCTTTGCCGTGGTGGCCGGGGTGATCGTGCTGTTCGGTGCCCTGCAGTCCACCCACGACGAGCGCGAGAAGGAGATGGCCATCCTGCGTACTCTGGGGGCGCGCAACGCCCAGTTGCGGGCTGCGCTGCTGGCCGAGTTTGCCGTGCTCGGCCTGGTTGCCGGCGGCCTGGCCGGGGTGGGGGCCAGCGGCATCGGCTGGGCGCTCGGGCATTTCGTCTTCAAGCTGCCGTACGCGCCGGATCTGCTGCCGGTGCTGGCGGGGGCGCTGGCCGGCGTCGCGGTGGTGACCCTGGCGGGTTGGTATGGCACCCGCCATCTGCTGGCCCAGCCGCCCTTGGCCAGCCTGCGGGCACTGAACTGATTTACAGGCGGGCGTTATACTCGGGGCATGACTCCAGAGACCGCATCCACCCTCGCCACCCTGTTCCCCTGGCTGTTCGGCGTGCTGCTGCTCACGCTCGCCGCCGTTGTTTATCTCATCCTGCGGGTGCGTCGCCTCGACCGCATGGGCGATGAACTGTACGAAGACCTGGGCAGCCGCCTCGACAGCCTCTTCGGCCACCAGCAGCTGCAGTTCGTACGGGAGCTGCAGGCCTCCGCCACCACCAACGCCGACCGCATCATGGACATGGTGGCCGGCGAGACCGACCGCCTGCGCGAGCGCATTGAGGCCGGCGAGGCGGCTTCCCGTCACGGCCTGCAGCAGTTCCACCTGGCCCTCATCGGGCAGTTCGGCAAGCAGCAGGAGGAGAGCGCGCTGCGCCTGTCCGAGCTGGCCAGCACCCTGGCGGCGGCCCAGGAGAAGCTGCGCAGCGAGATGCTCGCCGAGACCCTGAAGACCCTCTCCGAACATGCCCGGGCCGACCGCGAGCTGCTGCAGAGCGGCCTCAAGGCGGCCTCCGACCAGCTCGCCACCCACATCGAGGCGATGAACCGCACCGTGGGGGAGCGGCTCGAGGCCATCACCGGCCATGTGAACCAACGCCTCGACGAGGGCTTCCGCAAGACCAACGAGACCTTTGCCAGTGTGATGGCGCGCCTTGCCACCATCGACGAAGCGCAGAAGAAGATCGGCGACCTGACCACCAATGTGGTGAGCCTGCAGGAACTGCTCGGCGACAAGCGTGCCCGGGGCGCCTTCGGCGAGGTGCAGCTGGAGGCCCTGGTGCGCAATGCCTTGCCGCCGGAGGCCTTCGATTTCCAGTTCACCCTGCCCAACGGCACCCGCGCCGACTGCGTGCTGCGTCTGCCCGAGCCGACCGGGATGGTGGTGGTGGATTCCAAGTTTCCGCTGGAGAACTACCACCGCATGTTCGCCACGGGTGTCAGCGACCTGGAGCGCAGGGGCGCCCAGGCCTCCTTCCGCAATGACGTGAAGCGCCATGTGGAGGCCATCGCCAGCAAATACATCCTGCCCGAGGTGACCAGCGACGGCGCGGTGATGTTCATCCCCGCCGAGGCGGTGTTCGCCGAGATCCACGCCTACCACCCGGAGGTGGTGGCCTACGCCATGAGCCGCCGGGTGTGGATCGTCTCGCCCACCACCCTGATGGCGGTGCTCAACACCGCCCGGGCGGTGATCAAGGACGTCGAGACACGCAAGCAGATCCACGTGATCAAGGACGCCCTGGGCAAGCTCTCCAAGGACTTCACCCGCTTCGACGAACGCATGCAGCGCCTCGCCACCCACATCCGCCAGGCCGGGGAGGACGTGGCCGAGGTGCAGACCTCATCGCGCAAGATCAGCGCCCACTTCCAGCGCATCGAATCGGCCCAGCTGGATGACCTGCCCCCGTCGGCGCTGCCCGCGCCAGAGCTGCCTTAGAGGTGGGCCGGGGCGGGGATCTCAAGGCAGGCCGATGACCTGACGTTCCTTGGGCCAGCGGATCCGGTAGCTCACCGAGAAGTCCTGGCTGGCGCCGGCCTTGAGTTCCTGCTCCCAGGCCACGACACCACGCCGTCCGTCCCAGTCCTGGTGGCTCACCGGCGGTATGAACTGGCTGCTCAGCTCGATCTGCTCATCCTGGACAACCGGGCTGGCCTCCAGGACCCGCAGCTTCACCGGCGACTTGTGGCGGCTCGTCACCGTGAATACATCCTCGAGCTGCCGCTCGGCGCGTTGCCCGATGAGGCCGCTGCTGGCGCTGCGCGCCGTCACCGGGCGGACGCTCACCCGGATCTGCTCATCCTGGCCGAAAGGCAGCTTGAGGCCGCTCTCCCAGGCCGGGTTCCAGCTGCTCGACCCCACGTAGCTGCCGTTGCGGTAGAGCTGCATTTCGCCGGCAGGCCACACGCCCTCTGGCAGGGTGCCGCTGGCGATCAGCCAGGCGGCCTTGTCCTGCCGTGGTGAGACCTGCACTTGCAGCTGCACGGGGATGCGCAGGGTTTCGAGGGACACATTCATCGGCCGTCCGTCGGCGGGGAGGCTGAGGGGTTCGGACAGCGCGTATTCGGTGCTGTACTCGCCGTGGTTGGCGGCCACCTCGAAGAGCGGTTCGGGCGTCGGCTCCTTGGCACGCAGGCTTGCCGGGACCGGAGCCGGTGCGGCCGCCGGATAGGCTGTGGCGCGGGCCATCTCGGCGCGGTATTCGGGGCGCAGCTGGAGATTCCAGGGCGAGGGCACGGGGCCCGTCACCCCGCTGCGGGTCCGTCCAGTGACCAGGCTCAGCTTCACCCGCGACCAATCTTCGCCGGTCCGTTGCGCCAGCTGGGCCGTCCGCTCCAGGCTCACACCGGTTCCGTCCGCGTTGAGGGTCGCCCGGTAGGCGGGCCGCCAACCCGCATCGGCGAGGGGGTAACGCAAACGCAGCAGGCCGTCGCGCGGCGCCTCGACTCTGATCCGCAGGGTACGGACCTGGTCCACCGCGGGTCGGATGCGCTGCAGGTCCTGGTTGAGACTGTCCAGCGCCGGCTGCAGGCGGGCCTTCTCGGCCTCGGCGTCGAGTATCCGCCGCTGGGCCTGGATGCTGCCCTGGCGCAGGGTCTGCAGGGTGGCGGAAGGCTGCCCGGCGCGCTGGCTTTCGCCGGGCGAGGCCAGGCTGTCCAGATACTTCAGCTCGAGTTCCGCTGCCTTCTTGTCGACTTCGATGGTGTCGATGCGTGCCTTGAGGCGCTTCACCTCCCCATCGAGTCTCGCCTCCTCGGCGGTGAGCGGCGCATGGCGGCTACTGTCCAGGGCGGTGGTGTCGCCAATGCGGAGGCTCCCGTCAATGTCTATCTGCAGCGCCTGCATGCTGAAGTTGGCCGGCAAGCCCGGAATCTCGATGCGCGATTCGCCAGCCTTCACCCGGACGCTGCGCTCCACCACCGCGCTGTCGGGGTAGAGCACCACCCGGGTGATCGGCGCCACCTGTGCGGCGACCTGCGCCGGCGGCGATTCCGCTGTCGCGGCGACAGATGCAGCAAATGCCGGCTGCAGGTTGCCAAGCACGCCGGCGAGCAGCCAGGGCAGGGTGGAGGAGGGACTGTGCGGGCTGGGTTTCATCGTCGGCGTCCGGCAGGAAGGGTGCCGACGATTATAGGAGGCCGTCCGGAGGCCGCGCGGCAGAATGGCAAATGAATGTATCCGGGTATGGCGGGAGCGATTGCGGGTTCCTGCGGCGGCTGGGGCCTATCGGAATCCCCCGTAGGGGCGACTTCAGTCGCCCGCAGGTGCTTGATCGGAGTCCGCGGGCGGCTGAAGCCGCCCCTACGGAGTGCGCTCGCATCGGATGTCTATCAAGAGGGTACGGATTTGAGTTAACTGACTGCGGATGTCAGTTAACAGATGGCGGATGTCAGTTAACAGATGGCGGATGTGAGTTAACGACTCGCGGATGTCAGTTAACGGGCGGAGGATTTGAGTTAACGGACGGAGGATTTGAGTTAACCGACTGCGGATCTGAGTTCCCGGGCCGGGTAACTCAGATCCGCGGCGGCGGATGTCAGATCCGGCATTCGTTAACTCAAATCCGCAGCACCGGAACGCAGTTACGCCGCTGGTTAACTGACTTAAGGCTCAGTAGCCCTGGAAATCCTTCAGCAGGAAGACGTATACCTCCCGCCGGAAGTCTTTGTGGATGGGGACGACCACCTTGCCGAGGGCTTCGCTGCCGGTAAAGCGGGCGCGGATGTCGGGGATGTCGGCCTTGCGGCTGATGAAGAGCACGTCGCGCCCCTTTTTGTCGGCCAGGGTGGTGACCAGGTCGTAGTGGCTGATCGGGGTGCCGGATGGGTGCCAGGTGGCGTACTCCGCTGGGTTGAGCCGGTAGATCAGATGGGCCATCAGCTCCCGGTCTTCCGTCACCAGCACGCTGCCGGGGTGGCTCTCGAGCAGCGGGCGGACGCCGTCGGCCAGGTTGATCCAGCCCCGGGCCCGCTTGAAGGGATCGTTCTTGGCGGTGAGGGCCACGCCGGTGCCGCGGGCGATGTCCGGCCAGTGGTAGGCGAGGGTCGAGGCCAGCAGGTTGAAGGCCACCCCGGCGATCAGCCAGCGCCGCCGCCCGGCCAGGAAGACCGCGGGGATCAGCACGCAGGAGGCGACGAAGATGGGCGCTGCCCAGTTGCCGTTGGCGCGGCCGGTGAGGGCCTGCAGGCTCACCAGAGCCAGCAGGGGCAGGATGAAGATCAGCAGGGTACGTTGCGCCGGCTGCGCCCACAGGCTGCGACTACGCAGCAGGGCCCAGCCGAGCAGGATGCCCAGCACCGGGCCGATGGACAGCCATTGGGCACCGATGAACTCGCCCAGCTGGGCCGGGTGCAGGCCGCGCTCGCCGTGGCCGACCCGGGTGATCTCGGCGGTGTGGCGGAAGGTGGGGAAGTCGTGGGTCCAGTTCCAGTACAGGTTGGGTCCGAGGAGCGCGAAGGCCAGCAACACCGCCACCCACGGCTGCGGCCGGGCCAGCCAGCGCCGGTGCTGCGGGTCGAGGGCGATCAGCAGCAGGGCCGAGGGCAGGAAGGCGGCCATGGTGTATTTGGACATCAGCCCGATGCCGATGACGGCGCCGCAGGCCAGCCAGTCGCTCCAGCCTTCCTTCTCCAGGGCGCGCAGCAGGCAGATCAGGGCCAGGGTCCAGCACAGCAGCAGCGGCGCGTCGGTGGACACGAACAGGCCAAGGGCCGACACCAGGGGCATGGACAGGAAGGCCAGCCCGGCCCAGAAGCCGACCTGCGCGGAGAACATGCGCCGGCCCAGCGCGTACAGGGCGAAGGCGGTGGCCGGGTAGATCAGCAGGGACGGCAGCTTGATGGCGATGAGGCCATTGCCGAGCAGGGCCGTGCTGGCGGCGATGAGGGCGGCGATGACCGGTGGCTTGGAGTAATAGCCCCAGTCCAGCTGCTGGGACCAGCCCCAGTAGTAGGCCTCGTCCACGTACAGATCGATGCCGAGGTGGTTGATCACCCACAGGCGGTACACGGTGAGCAGCGCGGCGATGAGCGCCAGCGGGCCCAGGTAGTCGCGGCGCTCCGTCATGGCTGCTTCATCCGCACCAAGGCCACGCCACCCTGGGTGAACAGACGTTCCACCGGCGCATCAGCGGGCAGGCGGTCGATGCGGGTGAGGGCCAGCTGGCCGGGGGCCGGGTCGCCCTTCACGGTGACGCCCTGGCGATACACGCTGAAGCTCGGGGCGGTGGTGAAGCGCCAGAACACGACCGGCTCGCCAAGCTCATGGGCTTTGAGTCCGGCCGCCTTGACTGGCCCCTGGGCCAGCTCACCGGCGTAGGGCACCACCACGCCAGCCAGCAGCACGACCTGCAGGACGGCGGTGACCAGCAGCTTGGGCACGGCGCCCAGGCGCGGGAAGAAGATGACGGCGGCCCAGATCACCAGCCCACCCACGGTGGCGGCGATGTAGGTGGCGTCGGCCACTTCGAGGGCACGCCCGAGCTGGGCCCGGTAGAAGCCGTCGCCGAGGGTGCTGCGGGACAGCGCGTCGAACAGGTTGGGCAGCAGGGGGAAGAGCAGGAAGAGCAGGCCGGGGGCGATCAGGTGCGGCCAGACCCGACGTGGCCCGTCACTGCCCGTTGCCTTCAGGCCGATCAGGATGAACAGCGGAGTGCAGCCATACAGTACGTAGTGGGGCAGCTTGGTACCGGACAAGGAGAAGAAGCCCAGCACGAAGGCGAACCAGATCCACAGGAAGCGCATCAGCGGGTCGGACCACTGGTTGCGCAGCCGGCCGAGGGCCGAGAAGAACAGCCCGCTCCACGGCAGCAGCAGCAGGGGCACCGCGACGAGGTAGTAGAAGGCGCTGCCGCCGTGGCCTTCCAGCGAGCCGGAGAAACGCTGGACGTTGTGGCGCATGATGAAGCCGTCGATGAAGTCCTGGCCGTGGCGCATCAGCGCGTAGGCATACCAGGGGGCGACGATGAGGACGAGGATCAGCAGGCCGAGGGGGTTGAAAACGGTGCGCAGCCAGGTCCTCCATTCACCGCGGCTGGCGCAGTAGATCAGGCTGACGGTGCCCGGCACGATGAGGGCCACCGGCCCCTTGGTGAGGGCTCCCAGGCCGATCCACACGAAGGCCCGCAGCAGGGGCGCCCGGGCGCCGCTCTCCAGGTGGCGCCAGACGTCGAAGAGGGTCAGGGCGAGCAGGCAGTTGAGCAGTCCGTCGGCGGTGGCGGCGCGGCCGATGGCGAAGGGGCCAAGGGCGGTGGCCGCCACGGCCAGGGCCACCAGGGCCGCATCCTCACCGATGCGCCGGCGGGCGAAGAACCAGGTGGCGTAGCTCCACACGATGGCGGCCGTCGCGCTGGGCAGGCGGAAGGCCCACTCGGTGGGGCCGAAGATCATGTAGCCGATGCACTGGAACCAGTACACCAGGATCGGCTTGTCGAAGCGTGGCGCCCCGTTGAGGTAGGTGAACAGGAAGTCGCCCCGCTCGAACATCTCGCGGGTGGCTTCCGAGAAGGCGCCTTCGTCCACGTCGAACAGGGGCGCCCCGCCCAGGCGCAGCAGGAAGGCCAGCAGCGGCAGGGCGAGGATCAGGCGGCCGAGGAGGGTGCCGGCGATGCGGCTGCCGGCAGGCGAGCCGCCGGCGGAGAGAAACCCGGACACGGCAGGCCTCAGCGCTGGGGCTTGTCTTGCCAGCCCGCGCCGTCATCCAGGGCCGGGACGTCGCGGGCCACGTAGGCCTGGCTCTGACCCGACTCGAAATAGACGCGGGTGAGCAGTTCGGCCAGCACGCCGGTGGTCACCATCTGGATGCCGGCGATGACGAAGAAGAAGCCGCCGAAGAACATCGGCCGGGTGCCGATGGAGGCGCCGGTGAAGATCTTCAGCGCGGTCAGGTAGCCGAGGATGAGCACACCCAGAGCCCCCAGGCCCATGCCGATGCCACCAAAGAAGTGGCCCGGCCGGGTGCGGAAGCGCATGAAGAAGTACACGAAGATCAGGTCGAGCACGACCCGGAAGGTGCGCGAGATGCCGTACTTGGACTCGCCGAACATGCGCGCGTGGTGGGTCACCTCTTCCTGGGCGATCTTGCGCGGGGTGGTCACGGTGGCCAGCCAGGCGGGGATGAAGCGGTGCATCTCGCCGTACAGGCGCACGTTCTTGATGGCGGTGGCGCGGAAGGCTTTGAGGGAGCAACCGTAGTCCTGCAGATGTACGCCGGTGATGCGGGCGATCAGGCGGTTGGCGATCTTGGACGGGATCTTGCGCAGGATCATGCCGTCCTTGCGGTTCTTGCGCCAGCCGGCGACCAGGTCGAGGTCTTCACGCAGCAGGCGGCCGACCATCCGCGGGATGTCGATGGGGTCGTTCTGCAGGTCGCCGTCCATGGTCACGATGACGTCGCCACGGGCGGCGTCCAGGCCGGCCTGCATGGCGGCGGTCTGCTTGAAGTTGCGCATCAGGGCGACGATGCGCACGTGCGGGCCGTAGCGCTTGGCGGCCTTCTCCAGGTTGGGCACGGTGTTGTCGGCGCTGCCGTCATCGACGATGACCACTTCCCACGGATAGGGGTAGGGGCCGAGGGCCAGGTGGATGCGCTCGAGCAGCGGGTCCACGTTGTCTTCCTCGTTGTAGAGGGGGACGACCACCGACAGGCGGTGGGGCGGCAGGTCGGCCGGGATATCGGGCTGGGCCGGCGGGAGCGGAGAGAGCTTGGTCGAATCGTTCATGATGATCTGTGTGCTGAATGTCGAGGTGGTCGCCCCGTCGGCGCTGGACGAGGCGGATTGTATGTCGGCTCCTCAAGAAAACGCGGGGACGCTCCGAGTTTTCTTGCGCCCCAGAGGGCGCAGGCCGGGGGCAGCCCGGTCCTGGGGATTATCAAAGTCTTTCGCTTGCCTGGTCGCTGCGTGCCACGGGGAACAGCCAGGCGATGGCGCCGGAGCTGACCGCGCAGGCGATCACGAACAGGTGGAGGGTCAGTGCGGCCTGCAGCCCGGCTTCGAGGGATATCCCCCCCGGCAAAAGGGCGGCAGCGGCGCCGGCTTCGTAGGTGCCGAAGCCGGCCACGCCCTGCAGCGGCAGGATGGCGGCGAGTTCCGCACCCAGCGCGCCGGTGGCGCCGATGGCCAGCGTGGCGGGCAGCAGGGCGGACAGCAGCCAGGCCTGGGCGGCGAACTTCACGCTCCAGTTGGCGATGGTCCACAACCAGCCGAAGCGGGCGTGGCGGGTGCTCTCGGCAAAGGCGTCGCGCACCTTGGCCAGCTTGGCGGTGAAGGGCTTGCCGTCGGCCCAGTCGTGGGGCGCACGTGCCCAGCGGGGCAGCCACCAGGCCAGGCCGATCACGCCGATCACCGCGATGGCCTTGAGCGGGGAGGGCAGGCCGGGCCACACCAGCGCGGCCAGGGCCATCACCACGAAGGCGTCCTGCAGGCGGAACCAGAACAGCGAGGCCACCGCGCGGGGCAGGGGAATGCCGAAGGTCTGGCGCAGCAGGACGGGGAAGGCGGCTTCGCCGCCGCGGAAGGGCAGCACATTGACCATGGCGTTGTGCACCAGCACGATGCGCAGGCAGGCCCCGAAGCGGCCGCCGGCCTGCACGCGGAACTCATCGAAGACCCGCAGGGCGCGCAGGCAGTAGGACAGGGCGAAGCCCGCCACGGCCAGCCCGAGGGTCGGGGCATCGAGACGCCCGAGCAGTTCACCGATACTGCGCCAGCGCCCGTCGGCGAGCAGCCAGCCGAGCAGGGCCAGGGAAACAGCGACGGCGAGAAGGCGTTTCAGGGTCATGAGGACATCTCCCGGTCACGCATCAGGGCGGCGGCGGCCCCGCCGATGCCCCAGGCACCCAGCCCGATCTGGTAGAGGCGGGCGTCCGGGTAACCGAGCTTGATGAAGAGCAGGGACAGGCTGGTGGCGAGCACGATGGTCGCCATCACGCGCACGCCGCCCGGGCGTTCCCAGAAGCGCAGGCGGCCCGACAGCCACACCCCGAAGGCGCCGCAGGCCCAGCCGCCGGCAGCACCGACCAGCAGGTCGAGGGGCCAGTGGGCGCCTACTGCGAGACGTGACAGGATGATCAATACGGCGGCCGGCAAGGCGACCAGGGCTGCACGCAGGCGGCTGGCCCGATCCGGCCAGGCCAGCACGATCGCGGCGGCCACGAGGCCGGCAGTGGTGGCGTGGCCGGAGGGGAAGCTATGCACGTACAGCTTCTGGCCGATCAGGTTGAAGCTCTCGGCGGCGAGCACGCCGGCCGGTCGCATCAGGTCGAAGGTCTGCTTGCCGCCTTCACTGAAAAGGGTGGCCAGCGGCGCAGCCAGGAAGGCCGAGGCGACCAGGCGCGGACGGGTCTTGAGGCTGGGGGCGAGCAGGGCCATGACGCCCAGCACCGAACCGCTGAGGGTGATGGCGGACCAGACGGCCGGCGATGCGGCACGGGCGAGGAGCTGGTTGGCATCCAGGAACAAGGCCTGGTTGGCGCCACTCAGGAAGACCAGAGCGGCGAGCAGGAGCAGCACCGCGGGAGGCACCGCCGCCCAGCGGACCGGGAAGGCCTCGGCGACGGGCTGCGGGAGGGCGTCCGGATCGTCGTTGGGAAAGGAATGCAAGGGGCGTGCGGAAGTGTGGCGGCAACAGAGCTCGCTATATTACCCGATCAGGGCGGCCTCGGCCGAACCCGCCCTGATCGCGCGGCGACTCAAGCCGCCACGCTGGTGCCCGCGACGCTGGCCAGTCGCAGGGTCGGCCGGCCATCGTGCTTGGCCTGGTACATGGCGGCGTCGGCCGCCTTCAGCAGGCTGTCCTGGTCCGTGCCATCCTCGGGGGCGAGCGCCAGCCCGATGCTGCCGCCGATGGTGATGAGCCGATCCTGGATATGGAAGGGGTGGTCAAAGATGCCGAGGAGGCGCTCACCCAGGAAGTTGAGGGTGTCCCGGTTGGTGATGTTCGGGAAGACGCCGGCGAATTCGTCACCGCCGATGCGGGCGATCACGTCGCCGTTGCGCAGGGCTGCGCCGAGACGCTGGGCGATCTGCACCAGCAGCGCGTCGCCGATGGCGTGGCCATAGGTGTCGTTGATGGGCTTGAAGCCGTCCAGGTCGAGCACCGCGACGCCCAGCATCGACTTGTTCTCTTCGCAGCGCTGCAGCTCCTTCTGAAAGTGCGGGGCCAGGAAGCCGCGATTGGGCAGGCCGGTCAGCGGGTCATGGTTGGCCAGGTGCTGCAGGCACTCATTGGTGAGGTGGCGGGCCGTCACGTCGAGCAGGGTCATGATCCGCAGCGGGCCCTTGTAGCCTTCGATGACGCCGGGGATCCGCTCGATGGCGAGGGGCAGGCCGTCTGGCCGCTCACCGACCCAGACGCCGTCGTTGAGGCTCAGGATCTCATCCAGGCGCCGGCCGCGCAGGGCCTTGCGCGGGCGGCCCAGCATCCGGCAGGCAGCCCGGTTGGCATCGGCGATCTTGTCGGTGCTGCCGAGGATGCAGACCCCCGCGCCGATCTGGTTCATCATCGAGCGCATCAGCCTGCCGGAGCGCTCCGAGCGGCGGCGCTGCTGCAGCAGCAGGGTGCCTACGACCACGCTGGCGAGGATGCCGGTAAGCACCGCCAGGATCGCAAACAGGTCGGCCTGGTGCATCGCTTCGTCCCGCTCGCGGGCCAGCTGCTGAGCCAACTGCCCCATCCCGGAAGCCAGGCTGGAAAGCGCCGCGGCGATCTGGCCGCTGCGTTCGACTTCAGTGTCGGCGGGATTGGTCGCGTCTGCGCCGGAAACACTGACGTGGCTGGTGAGTGCGCCCCACTGGGCACTGAGGTCGGTGAGGATGCGCCGGGCCGCCTGGCCCTCCACGGGGCCGGTGGGCGCGCTGATGTTGTCGAGGCTGTGCAGCGGCGATCCGCCCGCCAGCAAGCCGTTCAGCAGGTTGGTCAGCCAGCGCTGCTGGGCGTCGCCCAGCGTGCTCTGCAGGCTTGACGGCGGCGCCGTCGAGGGCCCGGAAAAGGGCTGGACCAGGACCGACGCCTGCTGGACGAGTCCGAGCTGGGTTGAGAGCTGGCGATATTCGAGCGTATGGCGGTGCGCCAGGAAGAGGATGCAGGCCTCGGCTATGCAGAACGCGATCGTGAGCGCGAGGAGCAGCAGCGAGCGGTGATACGGCTGTGGGCGAGCACGGCGGGAGGACATGGTGACATGATCCGCAAATGCAATAATCCGTGAATTATCGCACACGCATGATGACATCAGCCTGCTCTGGAGCCCGTAATGGGTGCCCCCGGCTTGTGTGAAGAAAGGGAGGGTCGGAGGTGCCGGCCACCTCGGGTATAATCCCGCGCTTTCCAGATGCTCCGCCTGCGGTTCGCCAGCCGCCGGGGGGGCTGGTCATTCCTTCGTGCCCATCCCTGCCATGTCCGAAATCCTCAAGCTGCGCGGTGCGCCCGCGGTCTCCGCCTCCCGCCTCGCCCGCCTCACCGAGTCCGTCAAAGCCGTGCTGCCGCGCCTCAAGGGCCTGGCTGCCGAGCACTGGTATTTTGCCGAGATCACCGCGCCGCTCACGGCCGATGAGCTGGCCCGGCTGGTGGATCTGCTGGGTGCCCACGCCGAGGGCGCCGCGCCTGCCGGCACCATGCTGCTGGTCACGCCGCGCCTGGGCACCATCTCGCCCTGGTCGTCAAAGGCGACCGACATCGCGCGCCAGTGTGGCTTTGACAAGATCGTGCGGATCGAGCGGGGCACCGCCCTCAGCTTCGACCTGCGCGGCGGCCTCGATGCCCGCGACCGCGAGGCGGTGCTGCCGGCCATCCACGACCGCATGACCGAGTCGGTGCTGGACAACGTGGATGCGGCCCATGCGCTGTTCCATCACTACGAGCCCCAGCCCCTCACCACCGTGGCCATCATCGAGCAGGGCCGCGACGCCCTGGTGGTGGCCAACAGCGAGTTGGGTCTGGCCTTGTCCGAGGACGAGATCGACTACCTGGTGGACAACTTCACCCGCATGGGGCGCAACCCCACCGACGTGGAGCTGATGATGTTCGCCCAGGCGAACTCCGAGCACTGCCGCCACAAAATCTTCAACGCCGACTGGGTGATCGACGGCCGGCCGATGGACAAGACCCTGTTCGGGATGATCCGCGAGACCCACAAGGCCCACCCGGAAGGCACGGTGGTCGCGTACTCCGACAACGCCTCGGTGATCGAGGGGGCGACCGTCGCCAAGCTCTACCCGGATGCCGACGGTGCCTGGAAGTACAACGAGGAGCTGACCCACATCCTGGCCAAGGTCGAGACTCACAACCACCCGACTGCCATCTCCCCCTTCCCGGGCGCCTCCACCGGCTCCGGCGGCGAGATCCGCGACGAGGGTGCGACCGGCCGTGGCTCCAAGCCCAAGGCGGGCCTCACCGGCTTCTCCGTGTCCAACCTGGAGATTCCCGGCTTCGAGCAGCCCTGGGAGCAGGCCTACGGCAAGCCCGAGCGCATTGCCTCGGCGCTGGACATCATGATCGAGGGCCCTCTGGGTGGTGCCGCCTTCAACAACGAGTTCGGCCGCCCCAACCTGACCGGCTATTTCCGTACCTTCCAGCAGAGCGTGCAGGACGAGGTGCGGGGCTACCACAAGCCCATCATGATCGCCGGTGGTCTGGGTTGCATCCAGGATCAGCAGTCCTTCAAGATCAAGTTCGGCCCCGGCTCCCTGCTGATCCAGCTGGGCGGCCCGGGCATGCTGATCGGCCTGGGCGGTGGCGCCGCCTCGTCGATGGCGACCGGCACCAATACCGCCGATCTGGATTTCGCCTCCGTGCAGCGTGGCAACCCCGAGATCCAGCGGCGTTGCCAGGAGGTCATCGATGCCTGCTGGCAGAAGGGCGAAGCCAACCCCATCCTGTCGATCCACGACGTGGGCGCTGGCGGCCTGTCGAATGCCTTCCCCGAGCTGGCGGACTCCGCCGAGCTGGGCGCGCGTTTCGAGCTCCGCGAGGTGCATATCGAGGAGCCGGGCATGAGCCCGCGCGAGATCTGGTCCAATGAATCCCAGGAGCGCTACGTGCTGGCCATCGCGCCGGAGAGCCTGGACGTTTTCAAGGCCATCTGCGAGCGTGAGCGTTGCCCGTTCGCGGTGGTCGGCACGGCTTCGGACGACGGCCAGCTGGTGGTCTCCGACCGCCATTTCGACAACAACGCGGTCGACATGGAGATGCAGGTGCTGCTGGGCAAGCCGCCCAAGATGACCCGCAACGTGTCCACCCGCCAGGTCTTCGTGCCGCCCTTCGACGTCACCGACATCGACCTGGCCGACGCCTGCCGCCGCGTGTTGCGCATGCCGGCGGTGGCCAGCAAGAGCTTCCTGATCACCATTGGCGACCGTTCCGTCGGTGGCATGACCGCCCGCGACCAGATGGTCGGTCCGTGGCAGATCCCGGTGGCCGACGTGGCCGTCACCACCATGAGCTATCAGGGCTACCTCGGTGAGGCCTTCGCCATGGGCGAACGCACCCCGGTGGCCACCCTCGACGCGCCGGCCTCCGGCCGTATGGCGATCGGCGAGGCCATCACCAACATCGCTGCCGCTGACATCCGTAGTCTGGGTGACGTGAAGCTCTCCGCCAACTGGATGGCCGCCGCCGGTCACCGGGGTGAAGACGTCAAGCTCTACAAGACGGTCGAGGCCGTGTCCCAGTTCTGCCAGCAGGCCGGCATCGCCATCCCGGTGGGCAAGGACTCCCTGTCCATGCGCACGGCCTGGAACGAAGACGGCGAGGACAAGCAGGTGGTGTCGCCCCTGTCCCTGATCGTCACCGGCTTTGCCCCGGTGCAGGACGTCCGCCGTACCCTGACGCCCCAGCTGCAGTTCCCCGAGGGCGTGGAGACCGAGCTGCTGCTGATTGACCTGGGCAACAACGCCAACCGCCTCGGCGGCTCGGTGCTGGCCCAGGCCTACAACTCGGTGGCCGAGCACGCCCCCGACGTGGATGCCGGCCAGCTCAAGGCCTTCTTCGACCTGATCCAGCAGTGGCGCAAGGACGACCTGATCCTGGCCTACCACGACCGCGCCGATGGCGGCCTTTTTGCGACCCTGTGCGAGATGGCGTTTGCCTCGAAGTGCGGCCTGTCGGTGATGCTCGACACGGTGGCCTACGACCAGTACATGAATGATGTGGATGGCCTGGACAAGCGGCCGGATTCCCTCAAAGGCCGCTTCAACGACATGCTCTTCAAGGCGCTGTTCGCGGAAGAACTGGGGGCCGTGATCCAGATCCGCCGTGACGACCGCAGCCGCTTCACCGAGGCCCTGCGTGCCGCCAAGCTGTCCTACCACTTCGTGGGCGAGCCGAACGACCGGGACGAGCTGCGCTTCTGGCGCAATGCCAAGCTGGTGTTCAGCGCCCCGCGTGCCGAGCTGCTGCAGACCTGGGCCGAGACCAGCTACCAGATCGCCCGCCTGCGTGATGATGCCGAGTGTGCCCGCGAGGAGTTCGAGGCCCTGGCGGACAACACCAATCCGGGGCTGTCCGTTGCGCTGTCCTACGACCCCGCTGAAGACATCGCGGCGCCCTTCATCGCTACCGGTGCCCGTCCGAAGATCGCCATCCTGCGTGAGCAGGGGGTGAACTCCCAGGCCGAGATGGCTGCCGCCTTCGAGCGTGCCGGCTTCGCACCCTTCGACGTGCATATGTCCGACCTGCAGGCCGGTCGCGTGCATCTGTCCAATTTCAAGGGGCTGGCGGCCTGTGGTGGCTTCTCCTACGGTGATGTGCTCGGGGCGGGGCAGGGTTGGGCCAAGTCCATCCTGTTCAATCCGGCGCTGCGTGAGCAGTTCGAGACCTTCTTCAAGCGCGACGACACCTTCGCGCTGGGTGTGTGCAATGGCTGCCAGATGATGTCCAACCTGGCCGAGATCATTCCGGGTGCCGAGGCATGGCCGCGCTTCCATCGCAACCGCAGCGAGCAGTTCGAGGCCCGCTTCGTGATGGTCGAGGTGCAGGACAGCCCGTCCATCCTGCTGGCCGGCATGGCCGGCAGCCGCATGCCGATCGTGGTCTCCCATGGCGAAGGCCGGGCCGTGTTTGCCGGCATCGACGCCCAGGACAATGCCAAGGTGGCCCTGCGTTATGTGGACAACACCGGTGCGGTGGCCGAGCGCTACCCGTTCAACCCCAATGGTTCGCCGGCGGGCATCACCGGCCTGACCACCCCGGATGGCCGCTTCACCATCATGATGCCGCACCCCGAGCGTACCGCCCGGACCGTGCAGATGAGCTGGCACCCGGCTGATCTGGGCGAGGATTCGCCGTGGCTGCGGATGTTCCGCAACGCCCGCAAGTGGGTGGGGTGATGGACTTGTCCGGCGGCGCCGGCGTCTGAATGAACAGGGGAGCCAGGTGCTCCCCTGTTTGTTTTCAGCCTGTGGTGGTGGCCAGGGCCTGGCCGAAGGCGGAGAGCTCGTGCTCGAGGGCGTCCAGGTCGGCATCCAGCCCGTCGATGCGTGCCTGGCGTGCCTGTTCCTCGATGCTGGCCAGCAACTGCGCGACGGGTTCGGCCCCCATCACGCCCACCAGTCCGCGCAGGGCGTGGGCGTGCCGCAGGACGGCCTGGCTGTTCCGCTCGGCGAGGGCTGTGCGCAGCTTGTCCATGTCCTCCGGAAGCTGGGCGAGCAGCTGCCTGCCGATCAGGGTGATGATCTCCTGGTCGGCTTCCCTGAGTGCCTTGACGTAGTCGAAGGTCTCGTGGATGGCCGTCTGCGTCGTGTTCGCCGCGTGGGTGTGGCGACGCAGCATGTCGCGCAGGGCGCGGGCCTGGATAGGTTTGGACAGGAAGTCGTCCATGCCGGCGTCCAGGCAGATCCTGCGGTCGCTTTCCTGCGCATTGGCCGTCAGGGCGATGATCGGCGTCCTGATGCCGCGACGGCGGATCTCCTGGGTGCAGGCGAGGCCGTCCATGTCCGGCATCTGCATGTCCATCAGGATCAGGTCGTATGGGTTCCCGGGGGCCTCCAGCAGCTGAAGGGCTTCCACACCGTTGCCGGCGACGCTGACCCGGTACCCCAGCTTTTCGAGCAGCCCGATGACGAGCCGCTGGTTGACCGGGTGGTCTTCGGCGAGCAGCACCCGGAGCATGCCGGGACTGTCCTCTGCCAGCGCATGGCGGGTCACCAGTGCGGCGGAGGAGGCGGCCCTGGAGAGGATCTGTTCGAGGATCTGGCAGATCTCGTCGCGGGTCGCCGGGCGGGTCAGGTAGCCGTCTATGCCGATCTCCCGGCAGCGTGCGGCGTCACCCTTGAGGCCGACGGAAGACAGGAGCACCAGCACCGGGCGAGGGATGTCGGGTTGCGCCAGGATCCGGCTGGCGAGGCTGAAGCCGTCCTCGCCGGGCATGCTGGCGTCGAGCAGGGCCACCTGGAAGGGTGTGCCGGCAGCGGCGGCATCGCGGAGTGCGGTGATCGCCGCGTCGCCGCATTCGACTCCATGGTTTGTGGTGCCGACGTCCGTGAGGGTCTTCTGGAGTACCGTCCGGTTGGTGGGGTGGTCATCCACCACCAACACCTTGAGCCCTGCCAGCGCCGTGCTGGATGCGGGGCCTGCCTGTGGGTGGGGGCTGGCGACCGGATGCAGGGGGATAGTGAAGCGGAAGCTGCTGCCCACGCCCATCGCGCTGTCGACGGTGATGTCGCCGCCCATGGCCTGCACCAGACGACGGCAGATCGACAGCCCCAGACCGGTGCCGCCAAAGCGGCGCGTGGTGGAGCTGTCTTCCTGGATGAAGGCGTCGAAGATGCGTCCCAGCTTGTGGGCGGGGATGCCGATGCCGGTGTCCCGCACCTCGATCTGCAGCAGGCGCTCCCCGGCGTCGTTCGATGTGGTCGATAAGGTGAGGCCGATCTCACCGGTGGGCGTGAACTTGATGGCGTTGCCGATCAGGTTGAGGACCACCTGGCGCAGCCTGCCCGGGTCACCCTGGACGAAGCGGGGAACGTCGGCGTCGATGTCACAGATCAGTTCGAGCTTTTTCTCCCAGGCTTTCAGGGCGATGGATTTCACTGCATCGGTGACGGTGCGGTGGACATCGAATTCGATGGACTCTATGAGCAGTTTGCCGGCCTCGATCTTCGAGAAGTCGAGGATGTCATTGATGATCGCCAGCAGGGAGTCGGCGGAGGTCTGGACCAGTTGCAGGTATTCCCGCTGCTCCTCGGTCAGATCCGTATCCAGGGCCAGCTCGGTCATCCCCAGGATGCCGTTCATCGGCGTGCGGATCTCGTGGCTCATGTTGGCCAGGAAGCTGCTCTTGGCACGGTTGGCGGCCTCGGCGGCCTCCTTGGCCTGGCGCATGGCTTCCTCGGCCTGCTTGCGCGGGGTGATGTCGAAGACCGTCCCGATCAGCCCGATGATCCGCTGCTCACTGTCCCGCAGCGCCACCTTGCGGATCTGGGCGGTCATGCCGTCAGTGCCGTACTGGAGACGGCATTCGAAGTCCTGGGTGTTACCGTCAGTCAGCAGCTGGCGGTCCATGTCGTCATGCAGGCGGGCATCCTCGTCGCTCATCACCTCGTAGGCGTTGCGCCCCAGCCATTGCTTGCGGTCGATGCCCGAGAGTGTCTCGAAAGCTCGGTTGAAGCGCAGATAGCGGGCATTCCGGTCCTTGATGTAGATGGGGATCGGAATGGTCTCGAACAGGGCGTCGGTGAGCTGCAGCTCCTGCTCGCGCAGCTCGTCGTTGTGGTTGAGGTGTTCCAGGAGCCCAGGTAGCGCGGCGGCCAGACGGCTGGCCGCGCCATCGGGGGCTGCGGCCTGTAGGGCCTTGAGGGCCACGTCCAGTTCCTGCAGGTCGGCGATGCCTGCCCGTTGCTGAAGTTGTTGCAGCAACGCGGCGTTGATTTTCAGTGTCATCCCACGGTGGCTCGTGTGTGCGCCCGGCCCGGCGGCCCACCGTGGTGGAGCGGGCCGCCGGGCCGTCTGGGCGTGGTCCGGGAGCGGTCGGACGTCTTACATGCCCTGATAGATCGGGCCTTCGCCGCCCTGGGGGACGACCCAGTTGATGTTCTGGGTCGGGTCCTTGATGTCGCAGGTTTTGCAGTGGACGCAGTTCTGCGCGTTGATCTGCAGGCGCGGGTTGTCGCCTTCTGCGCTGCGCACGATCTCGTACACACCGGCCGGGCAGTAGCGCTGTTCGGGTGCGTCGTACTTGGCCAGGTTGATGGAAATCGGTACCGAGGCATCCTTGAGCTGCAGATGGCAGGGCTCGTCTTCCTCGTGGTTGGTGTTGGACAGGAACACCGAGGAGAGGCGGTCGAAGCTCAGCTTGCCGTCGGGCTTGGGGTAGGCGATCGGGCTGCACTCGGCGGCGGGCCGCAGGGTCGTATGGTCGGCGCTGTTGTGCAGGGTCCAGGGGACGTTGCCGCCGAAGAGCTTCTGTTCGGCCCCGAACAGGAAGGAGCCCAGCCACAGGCCCTTCTTCATGTAGGGCTTGAAGTTGCGGGTCTTGTGCAGTTCGGCGTACAGCCAGCTGGCCTTGAAGGCGGTGGGGAAGGCATCGAGCTCGTCCTGGGCACGCTCGGCGGCCAGGGCATCGTAGGCCGCCTCGGCGGCCAGCATGCCGGACTTCATGGCCGCGTGGGAACCCTTGATGCGGGCGGCGTTGAGGAAGCCGGCGTCGTCGCCGATCAGCGCGCCGCCCGGGAAGACCAGCTTGGGCTGGCTCTGCAGGCCACCCGCCGCGATGGCGCGGGCACCGTAGGCAAGACGCTTGCCGCCTTCGAGATACTTGCGGATCTCCGGGTGGGTCTTGTAACGCTGGAATTCCTCGAAGGGGGACAGGTAGGGGTTGCTGTAGTTGAGGCCCACCACGAAACCGACCGCCACCAGGCGGTCTTCCAGGTGGTAGCAGAAGCCGCCGCCATAGGTGGCGGTGTCCATCGGCCAGCCGGCGGTGTGAACGACCAGCCCGGGCACGTGCTGGCCTTCGGGGACTTCCCACAGCTCCTTGATGCCGATGCCGTAGGTCTGAGGGTCGGCATCCTGGCGGAGCTTGAAGCGGGCCTCGAGCTGCTTGCCCAGGTGGCCGCGGCAGCCTTCGGCGAACAGGGTGTACTTGGCGCGCAGCTCCATGCCGGGCTGGAAGTTGGGCCCCTGGCTGCCGTCCTTGAGGAGGCCCATGTCGCCGGTGATGACGCCGGCCACCGCACCCTTGTCGTCGAGCAGCAGTTCGGCGCCGGCAAAGCCGGGGTAGACCTCGACGCCCGCGGCCTCGGCCTGCTCGCCGAGCCACTTGACCAGGTTGCCGAGACGGACGATGTAGTTGCCGTCGTTGTGGAAGGCGTCCGGCAGGAGGCCGTTGGGGATCTGGCGGCCGCCGTTCTCGGAGAGGAAGATGACCCGGTCTTCAGAGACGGGGGTGTTCAGGGGCGCGCCCTTTTCCTTCCAGTCGGGGATCAACTCGTTGAGGGCACGGGGGTCGAGCACCGCACCGGAGAGGATGTGGGCGCCGATTTCGGCAGCCTTTTCGATGAGACAGACCGAGAAGTCCTGTCCTTTTTCCGCCGCGAGCTGTTTGAGCCGGATCGCTGCAGCCAGCCCTGCGGGGCCGCCACCGACGACAAGGACATCGAACTCCATGGAATCACGTTCCATATGCTGCCTCCTCCTGAGAATATTGGACTTGTTCTAATCCGCTTGAGCTGTGGAAGGGTAACTCTTCCAGGCAATCCGGGGCAATCCCGGGCTGCGGGCGGCATGCTGGTGATTCGAGCATACGCAGGCGTATGTTACATTGACCCTGATTCCCGCGGGCCCGTGTTGGACCCGGTTTCGCGGAGTCGTCGAAGAAGAAATCAATCCATCAAGGAGACAGCGCATCATGAATCCGGAATCAAGCCTTCCGCCGCCACAGAGAAAGCTCCAGCACACTTCGCGGATCGCCGTCCGCTGGGGGGACATGGACTTCTACGGGCACGTCAACAACACCGTGTACTTCCGGTTCTTCGAGCAGGCCCGCGTGGAGTGGATCGAGAACGAGGGTTTCATCGTCAGCCCCCAGTCCGAGAGCGGCGCGGTGATCATCAATGCCAGCTGCACCTTCCTGATGCCGGTGAACTATCCGGCCACGGTGATCGTCAAGGTTTATGCCGGCGAGCCCGGCCGCAGCAGCGTGATGACCTGGTACGAGTTGTATGTGGAGGGCGATGAGCGCCTCTATGCCGAGGGTGCCGCCAAGGTCGTGTGGATGGATCCGCGCACTGGAAAGTCCGCCCCCATCCCGGAAACCCTGCGGGCCAAGGTAAGCTAGAAGGGGCCAGAAGGCCGATTGGATCCGGAAGAGGTCCGGATTGAAAATAAGAAACGTTGAGGAGATAGCCGATGAGTTACGCAGTAGCCGCCGAGCCGCTGTGGCGTCCTGACGCCGAGCGCATTGCAGCAGCCAACATCACCACCTTCAGCCGGGACGCCGCCGCCCGCTGGGGGCGTTCGCTGCCCGACTACCCCGCGCTGCATGCCTGGTCCGTGGCGCACCCCGAAGAGTTCTGGCTGTCCCTGTGGGATTACGGAGCGGTCATCGGTGAGCGCGGCGAGGCCGTGCTGGAGCAGGCCGGTCGCATGCCGGGCGCCCGCTGGTTTCCGCAGGCCCGCCTGAACCTCGCCGAGAACCTGTTGCGCAGCCGTGACGACACCGATGCGCTGGTGTTCTGGGGTGAAGACCGGGTCAAGAACCGTATGTCCCACGGCGACCTGTACCGCCAGGTAGCGCATTTCGCGGCGGCACTGCGCGAGATGGGGGTGGAGCAGGGCGATCGCGTCGCAGCCTGGATGCCCAATCTGCCGGAGACCATCATCGTGATGCTGGCCGCGGCCAGTATCGGCGCCATCTTCTCGTCGGCGTCGCCGGACTTCGGGGTGCAGGGGGTGCTGGATCGCTTCGGCCAGATCGAGCCCAAGGTACTGGTGGCGGTGGATGGTTACTACTACAACGGCAAGATCGTCGACTGTCTGGATCGCCTCGCCGCGATCACTGACGGCCTGCCTTCGCTCAAGCGGGTGGTGGTGGTGCCCTATGTGCATGCCAAGCACGATCTCTCCCATGTGCATCACGCGCGCCTGCTCGGCGATTTCGTGAAGCCCTTCCTGGCGGTCACCGAGATCCCCTTCCTGCGGCTGCCTTTCGATCATCCGCTGTACATCATGTATTCGTCGGGTACCACCGGGGTGCCCAAGTGCATCGTGCATTGTGCCGGCGGGGCGCTGCTGCAGCACATCAAGGAGCATCGCCTGCATGGCGATGTGAAGCCCGGTGATCGGGTGTTCTACTTCACCACCTGCGGCTGGATGATGTGGAACTGGCTGGTGTCGGGTCTCGCGGCCGGCGCCACGCTGCTGCTCTACGATGGCTCTCCGATGATCGGCAACGGGGCGATCATCTTCGACTACGCGCAGGCCGAGGGTATGACCCATCTCGGCACCTCCGCCAAGTTCATCGACGGGATCGCCAAGGCCGGCCTCAAGCCCGGTCAGAGCCACGACCTGTCGACCCTGCGGGCGATCTTCTCGACCGGCAGCCCGCTGGTACCCGAGGGCTTCGAGTACGTGTACCGGGAGATCAAGGCCGACCTGTGCCTGTCGTCGATCTCGGGCGGCACGGACATCATCTCGTGCTTCGTGCTTGGCAATCCGACCCTGCCGGTGTGGTCCGGCGAGATCCAGTGCAAGGGCCTCGGCATGGCGGTGGATGTGTTCGACGAGGCTGGCGTTCCGGTGCGCAGCGAGAAGGGGGAGCTGGTATGCACCCGTCCCTTCCCGGTCATGCCGATCGGCTTCTGGAACGATCCGGATGGGGCGCGCTACAGGGCAGCCTACTTCGAACGCTTCGAGAACATCTGGTGCCATGGTGACTACTCGGAGATCACGGTGCATGACGGCCTGATCATCTATGGCCGCTCCGATGCGACCCTCAATCCGGGCGGTGTGCGCATCGGCACGGCCGAGATCTACCGCCAGGTGGAGAAGCTCGAGGAGGTGCTGGAATCTCTGGTGATCGGCCAGCAGTGGCCGCCGGGCGACGCCAGCGACGTGCGGGTGGTGCTCTTCGTCAAGCTGCGCGAAGGGTTGAAGCTCGATGAGGGGCTGACCGACCGGATCCGCCGTACCATCCGCGACAACACCACGCCGCGCCATGTGCCGGCCAGGGTGGTGCAGGTGGAGGATATCCCGCGTACCAAGAGCGGCAAGATCGTCGAACTGGCGGTGCGCTCGGTGGTGCATGACCAGCCGGTCAAGAACGTCGAGGCGCTGGCCAATCCGGCGGCGCTGGAGCATTTCCGTGATCGCGCCGAGCTGAAATCCTGAGAGGAGTGGGCCATGTTGATGGATAGCGGAAAGTCGTCCTTGCTGGTGGTGGATGTGCAGGAGCGCCTCCTGCCGTCCATCAGCGAGGGCGAGGCGGTGCTGCGCAACTGCATCTGGCTGGCGGGCGTGGCGCGTCGGCTGGCGGTGCCGGTCGTCGTGTCGGAGCAGTACCCGACCGGTCTGGGGCGCACCGCGCCGGCGTTGCTCGAGGCGGCCGGTGGGCAGCTCGTCGAGAAGGTCCACTTCTCCTGCGTGGCCGACGGCTGTCTGACGGGGACGGCCGTCGAGGCCCGGCGCCAGGTGGTGGTGGTCGGCACCGAGGCTCATGTCTGCGTGATGCAGACCGTGCTCGAGCTGCGCTGGCAGGGCAAGGAGGTCTTCGTCGTCGCCGATGCCGTCGGCTCCCGCAAGCCCGCCGACCGCGAGGCCGCGCTGGCGCGGATGCGGGCCCACGGGGTGGAGATCGTGACCCGCGAGATGGTTGCCTTTGAATGGCTCAAGCGCAGCGCCACCGATCTCTTCCGTGAGGTGAACCGGGATTTCATCCGGGATAACTGATGCCTGAAGTCTGGCTCCGGGCTGCTGTCCGGATCCCGGAGCCGGACTTCAGCGTCGTTTGGAGGACTTCTCCCGTTGAAGAGAAGGGGCTGAATCGGCTATCATTCCCCTTTCCAGAAGTCCCCCGTGTCATGACCAAATACGTCTTCGTTACCGGTGGTGTCGTGTCCTCTCTGGGCAAGGGCATCGCCGCCGCCTCCCTCGGGGCGATTCTCGAATCCCGCGGCATCAAGGTTACCCACCTCAAGCTCGATCCTTACATCAACGTCGACCCCGGCACGATGAGCCCCTTCCAGCATGGGGAAGTCTTCGTGACGGAAGATGGCGCCGAGACCGACCTCGACCTCGGCCACTACGAGCGCTTCACCAGCGCCAAGATGAGCAAGCGCAACAACTTCACCACCGGCCAGATCTACGAGGCGGTGATCAAGAAGGAGCGGCGCGGCGAGTACCTGGGCAAGACGGTCCAGGTCATCCCCCACATCACCGACGAGATCAAGACCTACGTCAAGCGTGGCGCCGAAGGTGCCGACGTGGCCATCGTCGAAGTCGGCGGCACCGTGGGTGACATCGAATCCCTGCCGTTCCTGGAGGCCATCCGTCAGATGGGCATCGAGGAAGGCCGCCAGGGCACCTGTTTCATCCATCTCACGCTGCTGCCCTACATCCCGACCGCCGGTGAACTGAAGACCAAGCCGACTCAGCACTCGGTCAAGGAACTGCGCGAGATCGGCATTCAGCCCGACATCCTGCTGTGCCGTGCCGACCGCTCCGTGCCGGCCGACGAGCGCCGCAAGATTGCGCTGTTCTGCAACGTGATGCCCGAGGCCGTCATTGAGTGTCTGGACGCGGATTCCATCTACCGCATCCCGGGCATGCTGCACGACCAGATGCTGGACGAGATCGTCTGCCACAAGCTGGGCATCCTGGCCCGCGCGGCCGATCTGTCCATCTGGGAGCGCCTGCTCGACGCGCTGAACAACCCCCAGCACAACCTGAACATCGCCTTCGTGGGCAAGTACGTGGACCTCACCGAGTCCTACAAGTCCCTGATCGAGGCCCTCAACCATGCGGGCATGCATACCCGCAGCAAGGTCAACATCCACTACCTGGATTCCGAGGACATCGAGAAGGACGGCTGTGGGGCGCTCAAGTCCATGGACGCCATCCTGGTGCCCGGCGGTTTCGGCCGGCGCGGTACCGAGGGCAAGATCGCCGCGATCCGCTACGCCCGCGAGAACAAGGTGCCCTACCTGGGCATCTGCCTCGGCATGCAGCTGGCCGTGGTCGAGTTCGCCCGCGACGTGGCCGGCATGAACGGCGCCCACAGCACCGAGTTCGACCGCCACACCGACTACCCGGTGATCGGCCTGATCACCGAATGGCTCGACGCCTCCGGCAAGATCGAGAAGCGCGGCGAGGACTCCGACCTGGGCGGCACCATGCGCCTCGGCGGCCAGGTGTGCAACCTGGCTGACGGCTCACTGGCCCGCGAGGTCTATGGCAAGGCCGAGATCACCGAGCGTCACCGCCATCGCTACGAGGTCAACAACACCCTGCTGGCCCGTCTGGAAGAGCAGGGGTTGCGCGTGGCCGGTCGTGCGCCGGGTACCGACCTGTGCGAGATGATCGAGCTGCCCACCGACGTTCACCCGTGGTTCGTGGGTTGTCAGTTCCACCCGGAGTTCACCTCCAATCCGCGTAATGGTCATCCCTTGTTCACCGCCTTCGTGAAGGCGGCCCTGGCTCACCAGAAAGCCGGCTGAAAGGACACAGCATGAAACTCTGCGGCTTCGACATCGGCCTCGACAAGCCTTTCTTCCTGATTGCCGGGCCCTGTGTGATCGAGTCCCGTGAGATGGCCTTCGACACGGCTTCGCGCTTGAAGGACATCTGTGGCGAGCTGGATATCCCGTTCATCTACAAGTCCAGCTACGACAAGGCCAACCGCAGTTCCGGCAAGTCCTTCCGCGGCATGGGCATGGAGAAGGGCCTCGAGATCCTCGGCGAAGTCCGCGAGAAGGTTGGCGTGCCGGTCCTCACCGATGTGCACAACGAGGCCGAGGTGCCCCATGTGGCGGCTGTGGTCGATGTGCTGCAGACGCCGGCCTTCCTGTGCCGCCAGACCGATTTCATCCACGCCGTGGCCTCCTGCGGAAAGCCGGTGAACATCAAGAAGGGCCAGTTCCTGGCGCCGGGCGACATGAAGAACGTGGTGGACAAGGCCCGCGAGGTGAATGGCGGCGCCGACAACATCATGGTCTGCGAGCGTGGCGCGTCTTTCGGCTACAACAACCTCGTGTCCGACATGCGCTCCCTGGCGATCATGCGCGAGACCGGATGTCCGGTGGTCTTCGATGCCACCCACTCGGTGCAGCTGCCCGGCGGGCAGGGCACCTCGTCCGGCGGTCAGCGGGAGTTCGTTCCCGTGCTGGCCCGGGCGGCGGTTGCGGTCGGGATCTCCGGCCTGTTCATGGAAACCCATCCGGATCCGGTCAAGGCCTTCTCCGACGGCCCCAATGCCTGGCCCCTGCCCAGGCTGAAGAGCCTGCTGGCTACCCTCAAGGCCCTCGATGCGCTGGTCAAGGCCGAAGGCTTCGAGGAACTGCGGCCCTGAGCGGCCCGGGCCGAACCCCGTTTTAAGTTAAGGGCGGCCCCGCGCCGCCGGTTTGCATTCAGCTAAAGAAAGAGGAAGTTCATGAGCGCAATTGTTGATGTCATTGCCCGCGAGGTACTCGATTCCCGCGGCAACCCCACCGTTGAAGCCGATGTGCTGCTCGAGTCCGGCGTGATGGGCCGTGCCGCGGTGCCGTCCGGCGCCTCCACCGGCTCCCGCGAGGCCATCGAGCTGCGTGACGGCGATGCGGCCCGCTACCTGGGCAAGGGTGTGCTGCAGGCGGTGGAGAACGTCAACACCGAGATCTCCGAAGCGCTGATCGGCCTCGACGCCGAAGAGCAGGCCTTCCTCGACAAGACCCTGATCGACCTCGACGGCACCGACAACAAGTCGCGCCTGGGCGCCAACGCGATGCTGGCCGTGTCCATGGCCGTGGCCAAGGCGGCGTCCGAAGAAGCCGGCCTGCCCCTGTACCGTTACTTCGGTGGTTCCGGCGGCATGGCCATGCCGGTGCCGATGATGAACGTCATCAACGGCGGCGCCCACGCCAACAACTCCCTGGACATCCAGGAATGCATGATCATGCCGGTCGGCGTGAAGAGCTTCCGCGAAGCCCTGCGCTGCGGCGCCGAGATCTTCCATCACCTGAAGAAGCTCACCGACAAGAAGGGCTACCCGACCACCGTGGGCGACGAAGGCGGCTTTGCCCCGAACGTGTCCGGTACCGACGAAGCCCTCAACATGATCCTCGAGGCCGCTTCCAACGCCGGCTACGAGCCGGGCCGTGACATCGTGCTGGCCCTCGACTGCGCCGCCTCCGAGTTCTACAAGGATGGCAAGTACGAGCTGTCCGGCGAAGGCCTGTCCCTGTCCTCCGAAGGCTTCACCGACTACCTGGCGACCCTGGTGGACAAGTTCCCCATCATCTCCATCGAGGACGGCATGGCCGAAGGCGACTGGGCTGGCTGGAAGCTGCTGACCGACCGCCTGGGCAAGACGGTGCAGATCGTGGGTGACGACCTGTTCGTGACCAACACCCGCATCCTCAAGGAAGGCATCGAGAAGGGCATCGCCAACTCCATCCTGATCAAGATCAACCAGATCGGCACCCTGACCGAGACCTTCGCCGCCGTCGAGATGGCCAAGCGTGCCGGCTACACCGCCGTGATCTCCCACCGCTCCGGCGAGACCGAGGACTCCACCATCGCCGACATCGCGGTGGGCCTCAACGCCATGCAGATCAAGACCGGTTCCCTGTCCCGCTCCGATCGCATCTCCAAGTACAACCAGCTGCTGCGTATCGAAGAAGATCTCGGCGATACCGCCTTCTACCCGGGCCTGTCGGCCTTCTACAACCTGCGCAATCGCTGATTGCAGGGTTGAGAGCCAAGGCATGCCGCACTCTGAGGTGCGGCATGCTGGCTCAGTGTCATGCGCTGGCCCATCCTTATCCTGGCCCTGCTGGCCGTCCTCTTGCAGTATCCCTTGTGGATCGGCAAGGGCGGCTGGCTGCGCGTCTGGGAAGTAGAAAAGCAATTGGCCTCCCAGAAGGCGGCCAATCTGAAGCTCGAGCAACGCAATACGGGCCTGGAAGCCGAGGTTCGTGACCTCAAGACCGGCTATGAGGCCGTCGAGGAGCGCGCCCGCTTCGAGCTGGGGCTGACCAAGCCGGACGAGATCTTCGTCCAGACGCCTCAGCCCAAGTAATCAGGCTGGTGCAGGGAGGCGGCCCTTTGCGGGCTGACGCCCCTAAGTCTTTCCCCGTCCTGTTCAGGATTTCCGGTACAACCGGAACACTTCTGCCTTCCGGCCACCACCCAGGCGCCGTTCCCATACCGGCACGCCCCATTCCTTAGCGATATTTCCGGCATTGTTGGCCGTGCCGTAGGTCAGCAGCAGCTGGCAGTCGTCGCGTGCGCTGTAGCGCAGCGTACGGATGCCGGAGAAGTAGTCCAGGGCTGCGCGCTGGGTGTCGCCCAGGCCCCTGCGCTTGATGCAGCTTGCAGGCTGGGTCGCCAAGGCTTCCTGCAGGCTCGAGGCGATGGGCTGATAGTTCTTGGTGTAGGCAAACCACGGTTGCAGCAAGGCCACCGCCAGGCACCACAGCAAGGTCATGCCCAGCGCCCAGGTGGTGGTGCCCCGGGTCGGTGTGCGCTCCGTGGCGGCGGGGAGCATCAGCAAGGCAAGGGTGATGGGGACGCCGATGGCCGCAGAGGCCCAGAAGTCGCCGCGTGGGAATTCCGGTGCAAGCTTGATGATCTGGCGGGCCAGGCCAGGGGGCCAGCTGAAGTGGAGGGCGCCCCAGACCAGCCAGACCAGCAGCCCGAAGAAAAGAAAGGCCATCACGCCGAACCAGTCGAAGGCGTTGGCGGCGCCGCGGCGCAGGCTGTTCACGCCGAGGGCGGCAAGCAGGCACAGGGGGGGCAGCAGCGGCAGTGCGCCGGCGGGCCGCAGGCCGTTGCCGGTGGTGGCGACCAGCAGGATGGCGCAGAGGCTGGCGATCAGCGGCACGGTGACCTGCGGGGTGGCCCAGGCCTGACGGTTCTTCCACAGGGCCCAGCCGGCAATGGGCCACAGCGGCCAGGCAAACCAGCCAAACAGCTGGAGCAGCTTGCCCAGGTTGGCGAGGTGTTCCGTGTGGGGGCGGATCGAGCGCAACTCCTCCTGCAACCAGCGCGCAGGCTCGTCCGGTGCCTGCAGGGACACGGCGCCCAGCCACAGAGTCGCGGCAAGCAGGGCAACCCCGCAGCCTACGGCAATGCTCCTGAGCACGGCGGGGGTCCGGCAGCTGGGGCACAGAAGTGGCGCAGCCAGCAGGATGGGCAGGGTCAGGATCAGGCCGGAGAGCCCGCCCGCCAGGAAGGCCAGGGCGATGCCCAGCCCGGCCTGGAGACCTGCCTGCAGTCCCTGGCGGCCTACGTTCACCGTGCCGGCCAGGCATAGGGCGACACCGGCGATCTGGGCCAGAGCCGGCTGGGTTTCGTGGGCATGCACCACCAGTCCGAGGCTGCCCATGCCGAGCAGGAGGGCTGGGGCGAAGGCGCTTTCGCCATACAGCCGACGTGCGGCCACGGCCGTCCAGTAGAGCGTGGCGGCACAGAACAGGCTGCTGGCCAGGCGAGCGGCGTCGTGCACCGGCATGAGCCAGCCAAGGGCGGAGGCCAGGGCGGCCCCCAGCCAGTAGTAGAGCGGTCCAGCGTCCCGGTAGATCTCGCCGGCGATCTCGGGCAGCAGCCAGCCTTCCCCGCGCAGCATGGCGTGGATGGGCCCCAGGTGGGTCAGGTCGTCACCGCGCCAGGGAAGGTGCCCGGTGGTGCCGACCAGCAGATAGACCGCCAGCAGCACTGCCAGCGGCCAGCCGGTCAGGGGCGAGGGGAGGGTGAAGCGGGGGGCTGCGTCGTTGTGCATGGCGGGACGGGAGGGTGGTTCAGGCAACAAAAAAGGCAGCCGTGGCTGCCTTTTTCGGTCGATCCCGGCGACTGCGCTCTGATTAGCCCAGGCGCTGCACGGAACCGTACTTTTGACGGAAGCGCTCGACGCGACCGGCGGTGTCAACGATCTTCTGCTTGCCGGTGTAGAACGGGTGGCAGAGGGAGCACACTTCCACGTGGTACTGGGTCTTGCCCATGGTGGAACGGGTGGTGAAGGTGCTGCCGCAGGAGCAGGTCACTTGAACTTCGGTGTAATTCGGATGGGTATCGGCTTTCATCACTTTATCCTTTGGGTCCGTGGGTGGTGAATTTGGCCACCCGAGAATTCGGCATTCTGAAGTATTTCAGCACTTTATGCAAGATTCTTCAGGCCGCTCAGGCTGCCTGGATGAAGCGCGCCACGAAGGCCCCCACACTGTCGGCAGGAAGGGGGAGCCAGGCGCGGTGGTCGCTCCCCGGAACCCGCGCGATCGACTGGCCGTTTGCGTCGGCGATGTGGGTGACTTCGACCTCACGGTTGCCCGAGGGATGGATGAGCTCCAGGCGGTCTCCGACGGAGAAGGCGTTCTTCGACGCAATCTCGGCCAGGCCGCGGGCGTGGTCGTAGCCCACCACGTCGCCCACATACAGGCTGCGCCCGGATTCGGAATGGCCGCGCAGGTAGTTCTGGGTTTCGTGCGGGGTGTGGCGCTGGTAGAAGCCGTCGGTGTACCCGCGGTTGGCCAGGCCTTCGAGCTGCCCGAGCAGGGTGGGGTCCAGGCCGCGTCCGGCCACGGCATCGTCGATGGCCTGTCGGTAGGCCTGGCAGGTCCGGGCAACGTAATAGGGGCTCTTGGTGCGGCCTTCGATCTTGAAAGAGTCGATACCGATCTCGACGAGCTTCTGTACGTGCTCGATGGCACGCAGGTCCTTGGAGTTGAGGATGTAGGTGCCGTGCTCGTCCTCTTCGATCGGCATGTACTCACCGGCCCGCTTGTGGGGCTCCTCGATCAGGTGCACGTCGCCGGCGCCGCAGGTGCGAGCCTCGTGGGTCTTGTAGTCCCACCGGCAGGAGTTGGTGCAGCTGCCCTGATTGGGGTCCCGATGGTTGAAGTAGCCGGAGAGCAGGCAGCGGCCCGAGTAGGCGATGCACAGGGCGCCGTGGATGAAGACCTCCAGCTCGGTGTCGGGGCTGTCCTGGCGGATGCTGCTGATCTCGTCGAGGGAGAGCTCCCGTGACAGGATCACCCGGGAGATGCCGGCCATCTTCCAGAAGCGCACCGCGGCGGCATTGACCGTGTTGGCCTGCACCGACAGGTGGATGGGCATGTCGGGGAAGTTCTCCCGGACCATCAGGATCAGGCCGGGATCCGACATGATCAGGGCGTCCGGCTGGAGGGCGATGACCGGGGCGATGTCCTTCAGGAAGGTCTTGATCTTGGCGCCGTGGGGGTAGATGTTGGCGACGACATAGAATTTCTTGCCCAGGAGCCTGGCCCGGCGGATGCCGTCGGCCAGCACCGGAATGTCGCCGAAGTCGTTGTTGCGGACACGCAGGGAGTAGCGGGGCTGGCCTGCATAGATGGCGCTGGCGCCGAAGGCGAAGGCGGTGTCCAGCATGGCCAGGGAGCCGGCTGGAGCGAGGAGTTCGGGAATCTTGTCGGGCATTGCTCTGTAGGGTTGGGGATGTGTGTTGTTATGGTGTTCAGGCGCCGGCGCGGTGCTGGTCCCGCCAGCGGGCCAGGATCGGGCTCTGGTCGTCGAGCTGCTGATGCATGACCTGGTCGGCCATCTCGAGCAGGGCCTTCTGTTCGTTGGTCAGGAAGCGGGGGTACTGGACCTGGAGGTGCACGACGAGGTCACCCGCGCGCCGTTTCTGCCGCCCGGGAAAGCCGGCGCCGGGGACGACGATGCGCGTCTCGGTGCTGCTTTCGGGGAGCAGGACATCGATGGGGTCACCGAGGGTGGGGACCCGGATCTCGCCACCGGCGAGGACCCGGAATACGCTGACCGGCATGGACAGGTGCAGGTCGTGGCCCTCCAGGCGGAACAGCGGGTGGGGGCGGGCCTTTACGGCGAGATAGAGGTCGCCGGGCACGCCACCTTCCGGCGCGGGGCCGCCCTGGCCGGCGATTCTCAGCTCCTCGCCGGGCAGCATGGCGGGCGGGAGAGTGACGGACAGCTGCCGTTCGGCCGGGTGCCAGCCCCGCCCGTCGCAGTCACTGCAGCGGGTGTCGGTGAAGTAGCCCCGCCCGCTGCAGGTCGGACAGGTCTCCAGCCCCTGCGGGCTGCGGATGCGTCCGCTGCCGTGGCAGGCGCCGCACATGGTGGTGCGACCGTAGCTGCGGTGGCCGCTGCCGTCGCAGGAGGTGCAGGGAGCGCGGCCGTCCACGGTGACCTCCGCGGCTCCGCCGAGGGCTGCCTCTTCAAGATCAACGTCCAGCTCCATGTGCCGGTCTTCGCCCTTCGGGGGGGCTGCGTCGTCCGCGGGAGGGCTGTCCGTAGAGGCGCTTGTGGGGCTGTCCGGGGCGGTGTCGCGGGCTTCGGTGAGGCGCTCGAAGGCCTCGCGGGCCCGGCGGAACTGCTCTTGGGCGTCCGGATCAGGATTGCGGTCCGGGTGCCAGCGCATGGCCATGCGCTTGAAGGCTCGCTTTATTTCGGCGGCGCTGGCGTCAGGTTTGACGCCCAGGATCTGGTGGAAATCGATTCTCGACATTTCGGTATTCTAAGCGGTGAGACCGATTCTGGGATGGCGTGGGGTGAATCATGGTGCCTGCTTGGTGGATTGTGGTGTGCATGTGGGCCTGTCTGGCGGCACTGCCGGCGTGGGCCGAGACCCTGAGGGTCGGGCCGGGCGAGGCGATCTCCAGCATCGCCGAGGCGTCCCGTCGGGCGCGGGATGGTGATGTGGTGGAGATCGTCGCCGGCAACTATGTGGGTGATGTTGCGGTGTGGGATCAGCAGAGGCTTACGATCCGCGGCGTGTCGGGGCGTCCGCGCCTGCTGGCGGCGGGTCGGGTCGCCGAAGGCAAGGGCATCTGGGTGGTGCGCGGTGGTGACATCGAGGTGTCCAACCTGGCCTTCGAGGGCGCGAGAGGTCCGACGCGGTCGGGGTCGGGCATCCGGCTGGAGGCGGGGCGCCTGCGGGTGCGCAACTGCCTGTTTGTCGATAACGAAATGGGGATCCTGACAGCCAATCTGCCGGGAATCAGCCTCGTGGTCGAGGATTCCGAGTTCGCCCATGGCGTGCTGTTACCCAAGCCACGGATCAGCCATCTGCTCTACGCCGGGCGGATCGATCGCCTCGACGTGACGGGCAGCTATTTCCACGATGGCCGGATCGGTCACTTGCTGAAGAGTCGTGCCGCGGTGAGCCGGGTCAGTTACAGCCGGTTCAGTGACGAGGCTGGCGGGCAGGCCAGCTACGAGATGGACTTTCCCGAGGGGGGCGAAGTGGTCCTGCTGGGCAACATCGTCTGGCAGGGCGTGGCCACCGAGAACAGGCGCCTGATCGCCTTCGGAGCAGAAGGGTTGCGTGGTGACAGTCATGAACTGGTGATGGTGGCGAACACGCTGGTGGACGATGTGCCGGGTGGCGGTGAGTTTGTCGCGATCTGGTCCTCTGAGCGCGTGCGCGTCAGTGCGTCGGACAACCTGCTGCTGGGCGGGTGTGTGGGCGCTGCGTGTCCGGACGGCGTGTTCCGGCGGGGGGAGGATGCAGGCCCCGGCTGGACCCGCCTGTCCGGCCGGCGGAACCTGCAGCTGCATGATCCAGCGCAGATAGCGATGTGGGTCAGCCGTGGCCTGCGCCCCGCTGCGGATGAAACGCTTCCCTTCGGCTCGCCCGTATCGAACTCAGATCCGCTACAGCCGGCGCGGGAGTTCACGTTGCCCGTGGGGACCCGGCCCGTGGGCACACGGGATGTGCCGGGCGCCCTCGGGTTCTAGTCCTTGCCGGTGCGTCGCCGGTCCTGGCGGCATTCGTGCAGCACCTCGATGCGCCCGTCCTCATGTGCCACCTCCATGCGCACCGCAAAGCCCCACAGCCGGGCCACGTGCTTGAGGACTTCCTCGGCTTCGCCATTGAGGGGGCGCCGCAGGTAGGCCTGGTGGCGCAGAGTGAGTGAGCGGTCACCGCGCAGGTCGACGTTCCAGACCTGCAGGTTGGGTTCGCGGCTGCCCAGGTTGTAGTTGTCGGACATGATCTCCCGGACCTTGCGGTAGCCGGCTTCGTCGTGGATCGCCGACACCTTGAGCTTGGCTTCCTTGTCGTCGTCGAGGATCGCGAAGAGGCGGAAGTCGCGCATGATCTTGGGGGACAGAAACTGGGCGATGAAGCTCTCGTCCTTGAAGTTGCGCATCGCGAAGTCGAAGGTCTCGCGCCAGCTGCTGCCAGCGATGTCGGGAAACCAGTAGCGGTCCTCGTCGGTAGGGTGTTCGCAGATGCGGCGGATGTCCTGCCACATGGCGAAGCCCAGCGCATAGGGGTTGAGACCCCGGTACCAGGGCTCACTGTAGGCGGGCTGGTACACGACGTTGGTGTGGGAGTGGAGGAACTCCATCATGAAGCTGTCGGCCAGCAGGCCCTCGTCGTAGAGCGTGTTGATGAGGGTGTAGTGCCAGTAGGTGGCCCAGCCTTCGTTCATGACCTGTGTCTGGCGCTGGGGGAAGAAGTACTGGCCGACTTTGCGCACGATGCGGACGACTTCCCGCTGCCAGGGTTCGAGCAGCGGGGCGTTCTTCTCGATGAAGTAGAGCAGGTTCTCCTGGGGCTCTGGCGGGAAGCGGCGGGCTTCGACGGTCTGGGTCTTGACCTGCTGGGCGGGGAGGGTGCGCCACAGGTCGTTGACCTGGCTCTGCAGGTATTCGGCGCGCTCCCGCTGGCGGGTCAACTCCTTTGACAGGGACAACTTGGCCGGGCGTTTGTAGCGGTCTACGCCGACATTCATCAGGGCATGGCAGGAGTCGAGCAGCAGTTCGACCTCTTCCTCGCCGTAACGCTCCTCGCATTCGGTGAGGTAGTTACGGGCAAAGATCAGGTAGTCGATGATCGCGTCGGCATTGGTCCATTGCTTGAAGAGGTAATTGCCCTTGAAGAAGCTGTTGTGGCCATAGGCGGCGTGGGCGATCACCAGGGCCTGCATCGTCATGGTGTTTTCTTCCATGAGGTAGGCGATGCAGGGGTTGGAGTTGATGACGATCTCGTAGGCCAGGCCCATCTGCCCACGCCGGTAGCCCTTTTCGGTGTGCAGGAAGCTCTTGCCGAAAGACCAGTGATGGTAGTTGACGGGCATCCCGACCGACGAGTAGGCGTCCATCATCTGCTCGGACGTGATCAACTCGATCTGGTTGGGATAGGTGTCCAGGCCATATTCCCGGGCCACCCGGTCGATCTCGGCGTGATAGGCCTCGATCAGTTCGAAGGTCCATTCGCCGGGGGCGGGCAGCGGTTGCCTGCGTTTCTGTCTTTTTGCGCTCATGCCAGTTTCTTCTTGAAGAGTTCTCGGAAGACCGGGTAGATGTCCGGCAAGCCTTCGATGTGCTGCATGGCGAAGTTGGGGTGGGCGCCGTTGAGCTTCTCGTATTCTCTCCACAGGTTCTGGGGTTCGCCCGGGGTGATCTCGATGTAGGCGAAGTACTGCACGAAGGGCAGGATGGCGTTGGCCAGGAGTTCCCGGCAGTGGGGGGAGTCGTTCTCCCAGTTGTCCCCGTCCGAGGCCTGGGCGCCATAGACGTTCCAGGCACCGTTGAGATATCGGGCGTGCAGGATGTCCTTCATCATCTCGAGGGCGCTCGAGACCACCGTGCCGCCGGACTCCCGGGAATGGAAGAAGTCCTCCTCGTTCACTTCCTTGGCTACGGTGTGGTGGCGGATGAACACCACCTCGATGTGCTCGTAGGTCCGGGTCAGGAAGAGGTAGAGCAGCATGAAGAAGCGCTTGGCGGTGGCCTTCTTGTCCTCGTCCATCGAGCCGGAGACGTCCATGATGCAGAACATCACGGCCTGGGTGGTGGGCTTGGGCACCTTGACCCGGTTGTTGTAGCGCAGGTCGAAGGAGTCGATGAAGGGGATGGCGTCGATCTTGGCCCGCAGGATGCCGATCTCCTCCTTCAGGCGCAGCACCTCGGGGTCGTCTGGGGGCGGGCTGGTCTCGAGCAGGGCCTCAAGCTCTTTCTGCAGTTCTCTCAGCCGGCCCTGGTAAGGGGAGGCGAGGGCGAGCCGCCGCCCGAGGGCGCCGCGCAGGGAGCGCACCACGTTGATGTTGGCCGGTGTGCCGTCGTTGGTGAAACCGGCGCGCTGGCTCTTGTACTCGTGGATTCGGGCGAGCTGGGTCTTGACCAGGTTGGGCAGGGCGAGGTCGTCGAAGAAGACGTCGAGAAACTCCTCGCGCGACAGGTTGAAGACGAAATCGTCCTCACCTTCGCCTTCATTGCTGGCCTTGCCCTTGCCTGTCCCGCCGCCGCCACCGCCCTGGGGGCGATTGATCAGGTCGCCGGACGAGAACTGGTCGTTGCCGGTGAACACGGTTTCCCAGATGCCGCCGCGCCCGTGGTGGAACTGGGGTTCGGAGAGGTCCTTGGCGGGGATGGAAACGCTTTCGCCGTTGTCCAGATCCTTGATCGAGCGGCCCGATATGGCATCGGCCACGGCTTCGCGGATCTGGTTCTTGAAACGGCGCATGAACCGCTGCCGATTCACAGCACTCTTGTTTCTGCTGTCGAACCGGCGGTCGATGATACGGACCATTCGAGCCTCCCGGGTGAGTGGCGTGCACCGGGCGGCCGACAGGGTGGTCGGCCGCCCGGCAAAGCGTCAGGACGACTTGCGGACGCGCAGATACCATTCGCAGAGCAGTCGGACCTGTTTCTCGGTGTAGCCCTTTTCGATCATGCGATTGACGAAGTTCTGGTGCTTCTTCTGCTCGTCGCCGCTGGCCTTGGCATTGAAGCTGATGACCGGCAGGAGGTCTTCGGTGTTGGAGAACATCTTCTTTTCGATCACCGCCCGCAGCTTTTCGTAGCTGGTCCAGCTGGGGTTCTTGCCGTTGTTCTTGGCCCGCGCGCGGAGCACGAAGTTCACCACCTCGTTGCGGAAGTCCTTGGGGTTGCTGATGCCGGCCGGCTTCTCGATCTTCTCGAGCTCGTCGTTGAGGGCGTTGCGGTCGAGGATCTCGCCGGTGTTCTGGTCGCGGTATTCCTGATCCTGGATCCAGAAGTCGGCATAGGTGACGTAGCGGTCGAAGATGTTCTGGCCGTATTCGCTGTAGCTCTCCAGGTAGGCGGTCTGGATCTCCTTGCCGATGAACTCGGCGTAGCGGGGCGCCAGGAACTCCTTGATGAAGGCCAGGTACTTGGCTTCGTGTTCGGGCGGATACTGCTCCTGGGCGATCTGCTGTTCGAGCACGTACATCAGGTGCACCGGATTGGCGGCGACCTCCCGGTGGTCGAAGTTGAAGACCTTGGACAGCACCTTGAAGGCAAAGCGGGTGGACAGGCCCGTCATGCCCTCGTCGACGCCCGCGTAGTCGCGGTACTCCTGGTAGCTCTTGGCCTTGGGGTCGGTGTCCTTCAGGTTCTCGCCGTCGTAGACGCGCATCTTGGAGAAGATGCTGGAGTTCTCGGGCTCCTTGACCCGCGACAGCACCGCGAACTGGGCCATCATGCGCAGGGTGTCGGGGGCGCAGGGGGCCTGCGACAGGGAGCTGTTGGCGAGGAGCTTGTCGTAGATGCGGATCTCGTCGGAGACGCGCAGGCAGTAGGGCACCTTGACGGTGTAGATCCGGTCGAGGAAGGCCTCGTTGTTGCGGTTGTTGCGGAAGGCGACCCATTCGGACTCGTTCGAGTGGGCCATCACGATGCCGTCGAAGGGGATGGCGCCGAAGCCCTCGGTGCCCTTGTAGTTACCTTCCTGGGTGGCGGTGAGCAGGGGATGGAGCACCTTGATCGGTGCCTTGAACATTTCGACGAATTCGAGGAGGCCACGGTTGGCCAGGCACAGGCCACCGGAGTAGGAGTAGGCGTCCGGATCGTCCTGGGAGTACTGCTCGAGCATCCGGATGTCGATCTTGCCGACCAGGGAGGAGATGTCCTGGTTGTTCTCGTCGCCCGGCTCGGTCTTGGCAACGGCGATCTGGCGCAGCACGGATGGGCGGAGTTTGACCACCCGGAACTTGGTGATGTCGCCGTTGAACTCGTGCAGGCGTTTCACCGCCCACGGGCTCATGATGGTGTTGAGGTAGCGTCGGGGGATGCCGTAGTCGTCCTCGAGGATCGCGCCGTCCTCGGTGGGGCTGAACAGCCCCAGCGGGGACTCATGGACCGGCGAGCCCTTGATGGCATAGAAGGGGATGTTCTCGACCAGGCTCTTGAGCTTCTCGGCGAGGGAGCTCTTGCCGCCACCCACGGGGCCGAGGAGGTAGAGGATTTGTTTCTTTTCCTCCAGTCCCTGCGCGGCATGTCGGAAATACGACACGATGTTCTCGATCGACTCCTCCATTCCGTAGAAATCACGGAAGGCGGGATAGATCTTGATCATCTTGTTGGAAAAGATTCGGGACAGGCGCGGGTCGAGCCGGGTGTCGACCAGCTCCGGTTCGCCGATGGCCTGCAGCAGGCGCTCTGCCGACGTCGCGTAAGCCATGGGATCGGTCTTGCAGAGTTCCAGGTATTCCTGGATCGACATTTCCTCTTCCCGGGCAGACTCGAAACGGGCCTGGAAGCTTGTGAAGATACTCATCTCATGTCTCCTGGGGCACATCACCCGGACCGGGGCGCCGGGCTCGCCATTGCCTGTCCGGGGACAGACGGCTCGTGACGCTGATACTTGAACCTGAGCACTTCGCCCGGCCGCCGCCTTCCACGACATGGCCGAGCATGAATCTATTTCATCCCATCTGATTTCCAAAGGCTAGGGGAGTTCCACTCCTGAAGCTTCAGTTTTTCACAGATACAGGCCGGAAGCCAAGCACCGGCGCGGGGGCTGCGAGCGGATCGAGGGCCTGTGTTAGACTAAAGGTTTTTCCGACGACTGTTCGAACAGTTTCAATCGGGTGATGCGCGGCAAGGCACATGTTTTGCTAAGCTTTTCCTGTCCTGTTCGTAAGGCGTTATTGTTAAGACCGATCAGGGAATTTTCATGAGCAACCAGGTTACCGTGAGCGCGCTGGAGCGCCGTATCGACATGTCCGTGCCGCTGGCCGAGATCGACAAGGATGTGGAAGTCCGTCTGAAGAAGATGGCCCGCACCGCCAAAATGCCGGGCTTCCGCCCCGGCAAGGTCCCGTTCCGCATGGTGGCCCAGTCCTACGGCCCGCAGGCCCGCTCCGAAGCCATCGGCGCCGCCGTCGAGAAGGCCCTTGGTGAGCAGATCCGTTCGCAGAGCCTGCGCGTGGCTGGCTACCCGAACATCGAGCCGAAGGAGTCCACCTCCACCGACGCGCTGGAATTCACCGCCGTTTTCGAGGTCTACCCGGAAATCGTCATCGGTGACGTGAGCGGCCAGGAAGTGGAGCGTCCCCAGCTCGAGGTCGGCGATGCCGAGGTCGAGAAGACCCTCGACGTGTTGCGCAAGCAGCGCACCACTTTTGTGCCCGCCGAGCGTGCCGCGCAGGATGGCGACCGTGTGCTGATCGACTTCACCGGCCGCAAGGACGGTGTGGAGTTCGAAGGCGGCCAGGCCACCGACTTCCCGTTCGTGATCGGCGGCGGCCAGATGCTCAAGGATTTCGAGACCGCTGTGCTGGGCCTCAACGTCGGTGAGAGCAAGACCTTCGACATGACCTTCCCCGAGGACTACCACGCTGCTCACCTGGCCGGCCAGACCGTCCAGTTCGAAGTGGCGCTGAAGAAGGTGGAAGAGCCGAAGCTCCCCGAGATCGATGCCGAGTTCGCCAAGTCCCTGGGCATCGCCGACGGCGATGTGGCCAAGATGCGTGAAGAGGTCAAGGCCAATCTGGAGCGTGAAGTGAAGCGCCGCATCCAGGCCAAGATCAAGGAGCGCGTCATGAACGTGCTGATCGAGACCCACCCGATCGAAGTGCCGAAGGCGCTGGTCGAGCAGGAGTCCGCCCAGCTCGCCGACAACGCCAAGAAGGATTTCGAGGCCCGCGGCATGCAGACCAAGAACCTGCCGATCGAGACCTCCTGGTTCACCGAGCAGGCCGCCCGTCGCGTCAAGCTCGGCCTGATCATGTCCGAACTGGTCAAGAGCAAGGAACTGCACGCCAAGCCCGAGCAGATCCGCGCCATCATCGAAGACTTTGCCGCCAGCTACGAAGACCCGAGCGAGGTCGTGAGCTGGTACTACTCCCAGCCCCAGCGTCTGGCCCAGGCCGAGGCGCTGGTGATCGAGGACAACGTGGTGGAGTGGGTCGTCAGCAATGCCAAGACGACCGACGTCGCCACTTCTTTTGACGACTTGATGGGTAATGCGGCCTAATTCCGCGGAGAGCAACAGCAAATGAATCCATTGACACCCCCGTTTTCCCGTAGTGAATGGGATCCGGTCGGCCTCGGCCTGATCCCCATGGTTGTCGAACAGAGCGGTCGTGGCGAGCGCTCCTACGACATCTATTCACGCCTGCTCAAGGAGCGGGTGGTGTTTCTGGTGGGGCCGGTCAATGACGTGACCGCCAACCTGATCGTCGCCCAGCTGTTGTTCCTCGAGTCCGAGAACCCGGACAAGGACATCTTCTTCTACATCAACTCCCCCGGGGGCTCCGTCACGGCGGGCATGGCGATCTACGACACCATGCAGTTCATCAAGCCGAACGTGAGCACCCTGTGCATCGGGCAGGCGGCCAGCATGGGCGCCTTCCTGCTTGCCGCTGGCGAGAAGGGCAAGCGTTTCTCCCTGCCCAATTCCCGGATCATGATCCATCAGCCGCTGGGTGGCTTCCAGGGGCAGGCCTCCGACATCGAGATCCATGCCCGGGAGATCCTGTCCCTGCGTGCCAAGCTCAATGACATGCTGGCCAAGCACACCGGCCAGTCCGTCGAGCAGATCGAACGGGATACCGACCGAGACAATTTCATGTCCTCGGAAGACGCCGTGCGCTACGGTATCGTTGACAAGGTGCTGTCCAGCCGCAGCGATGTGGCCTGATCACCTGTCGGCGAGCAATAAGTAACAGAGAGAAAGGGCTGTAATGGCGGACAAGAAAACGAGCGGCGAGAAGCTCCTGTATTGCTCGTTCTGCGGCAAGAGCCAACACGAGGTCCGCAAGCTCATCGCGGGCCCGTCCGTGTTCATCTGCGACGAGTGCATCGAGCTGTGCAACGACATCATTCGCGACGAGATCACTGCCGACACGGGCGGAGCCAAAGGCGTCAAGGGTGAATTGCCCTCGCCGAAGGAAATTAGCGCCATCCTCGACCAGTATGTGATTGGCCAGTCCGCGGCCAAGCGCATCCTGTCGGTGGCGGTGTACAACCATTACAAGCGTCTGCGCCACCTGAACAAGACCCACGACGACGTGGAGCTGTCGAAGAGCAACATCCTGCTGGTCGGCCCGACGGGCTCCGGCAAGACGCTGCTGGCCCAGACCCTGGCCCGCCTGCTCAACGTGCCCTTCGTGATGGCCGACGCAACGACCCTCACCGAAGCCGGCTACGTGGGCGAGGACGTCGAGAACATCATCCAGAAGCTGCTCCAGAAGTGCGACTACGAAGTCGACAAGGCGCAGCAGGGGATCGTGTACATCGACGAGATCGACAAGATCTCCCGCAAGTCCGACAACCCGTCGATCACCCGCGACGTTTCCGGGGAGGGCGTGCAGCAGGCCCTGCTGAAGCTCATCGAAGGCACCATCGCCTCGGTGCCGCCCCAGGGCGGGCGCAAGCATCCGAACCAGGACTTCGTGCAGGTGGATACCACCAACATCCTGTTCGTCTGCGGCGGTGCCTTCGACGGTCTGGACAAGGTGATCCGCAACCGTACCGAGAAGTTCGGCATCGGTTTCGGCGCCGAGGTCAAGAGCCGCGAGAACAAGGACGTCTCCGAGGCCCTGCGCGAGGTGGAGCCGGGTGACCTGATCAAGTTCGGCCTGATCCCCGAGCTGATCGGTCGTCTGCCGGTGGTGGCCACGCTGCAGGAGCTCGACGAGGAAGCGCTCATCCAGATCCTCGTGGAGCCGAAGAACGCGCTGATCAAGCAGTACCAGAAACTGTTTTCCATGGAAGGCGTCGAACTCGAAGTGCGCCCGGCGGCCCTGCAGGCGATCGCCCGCAAGGCCCTCAAGCGCAAGACGGGTGCCCGTGGCCTGCGTTCCATCCTTGAAGGAACGCTGCTCGACACCATGTATGAACTGCCGTCCATGGAAAATGTTTCCAAGGTTGTCATCGATGAAGGCATGATCGAGGGTGGTGCTAAGCCGATCCTGATCTATGCCGATCAACCTAAGGTCTCCGGCTCCAACTGACCTCAAGCAGAAGTTTTTCGCAGGACTGCTTGAATTGATGTCACTAGGGCCCCATATGGGGCCTTAGTGCCTTTAAAGGAAAAATCATGTCGAGCACGCTTGACCTCCCCGAAGAACAGATCGAACTTCCGCTGCTGCCCCTGCGCGACGTAGTCGTGTTCCCGCATATGGTGATCCCGCTCTTCGTGGGTCGCCCCAAATCCATCAAGGCGCTCGAGAATGCGATGGAGGCCGGCAAGAGCATTCTGCTGGTCGCCCAGAAGTCGGCCGCCAAGGATGAGCCCTCTGCCGAGGATCTGTACGATCTGGGGTGCATTGCGAACATCCTGCAGATGCTCAAGCTGCCCGACGGCACCGTGAAGGTGCTGGTCGAGGGCGTGCAGCGTGCCCGCGTGCTGTCAGTCGAAGATCTGCGTACCCTGTTCGTCGCCAAGGCGCAGCCCCTGCCGCCGGCGGAAGCACCGAACAATGAGGTCGAGGCCATGCGCCGGGCCATCATCAGCCAGTTCGACCAGTACGTTAAGCTCAACAAGAAGATTCCTCCCGAGATCCTCAGCTCCCTGTCGGGCATCGAGGAGCCCGGCCGCCTGGCGGACACCATCGCCGCCCACCTGCCGCTCAAGCTCGAGCAGAAGCAGGAGATCCTCGAGATGTTCGATGCCGGCGAGCGTCTTGAGCGGCTGCTCAACCAGCTCGAGACCGAGCTGGACATCCTCCAGGTCGAGAAGCGCATCCGTGGCCGCGTCAAGCGCCAGATGGAGAAGAGCCAGCGCGAGTACTACCTGAACGAACAGGTCAAGGCCATCCAGAAGGAGCTCGGCGAAGGCGAGGACGGCGCCGATCTCGAGGAGATGGAGAAGAAGATCAAGGCTTCAGGCATGACCAAGGAAGCCACCGCCAAGGCCCAGGCCGAGCTCAAGAAGCTGCGCCTGATGTCGCCCATGTCGGCGGAGGCGACGGTGGTCCGCAACTACATCGAGACCGTCATCGGCCTGCCCTGGAAGAAGAAGTCCCGCATCAGCAAGGATCTGGCCGAGGCCGAGAAGGTTCTCGACAAGGAGCACTATGGCCTCGAGAAGGTCAAGGAGCGCATCCTCGAGTATCTTGCCGTGCAACAGCGTGTGGACAAGCTCAAGGCCCCGATCCTGTGCCTGGTCGGACCTCCGGGGGTAGGTAAGACCTCCCTGGGGCAGTCCGTCGCCCGTGCCACCAACCGCAAGTTCGTGCGCATGAGCCTGGGTGGTGTGCGTGACGAGGCCGAGATCCGTGGTCATCGCCGCACCTACATCGGCTCCATGCCGGGCAAGATCCTGCAGAACATGTCCAAGGTGGCCGTGCGCAACCCGCTGTTCCTGCTGGATGAAGTGGACAAGATGGGCCAGGATTTCCGTGGCGATCCGTCATCCGCGCTGCTCGAGGTGCTCGATCCCGAACAGAACTCGACCTTCGTCGACCACTACATCGAGGTGGAGTACGACCTGTCCGACGTGATGTTCGTGGCTACGGCCAATACCCTCAACATCCCCGCGCCGCTGCTCGACCGGATGGAAGTCATCCGTCTGTCGGGTTACACCGAGGACGAGAAGGTGAACATCGCCCAGCGCTACCTCGTGCCGAAGCAGATGAAGAACAACGGCATCCAGCGCGAGGAGTTGTCGGTCACCGAGGACGCGATCCGCGACATCGTCCGCTTCTACACCCGTGAGGCGGGCGTGCGGGGTCTTGAGCGCGAAGTCTCCAAGGTCTGCCGCAAGGTGGTCAAAGCCCTGGTGCTTGGCAAGCGCAAGGCCAAGGTCATCGTCAATGCCAAGAACATCGACAAGTACCTGGGCGTGCGCAAGTACACCTATGGTGTGGCCGAGAAGGAAAACCAGGTTGGTCAGGTGACCGGTCTGGCCTGGACCGAAGTGGGTGGCGAGCTGCTGACCGTCGAGGCCGTGGCGCTGCCGGGCAAGGGCAAGATCATCACCACCGGCAAGCTCGGTGAAGTGATGCAGGAGTCCATCCAGGCTGCGCTATCGGTGGTGCGTCGGCGCTCCAAGTCCCTCGGCATCCAGGAGGATTTCTATCAGAAGTCCGATATCCACATCCACCTGCCGGAAGGTGCGATTCCCAAGGACGGTCCGTCTGCAGGCATCGCCATCTGCAGTGGCCTGGTGTCGGTCCTGACCGGCATCCCCGTGCGTTGCGACGTGGCCATGACCGGCGAGATCACCCTGCGCGGCGAAGTCCTGCCCATCGGCGGCCTCAAGGAGAAGCTGTTGGCGGCGGTGCGTGGAGGCATCACCACCGCGCTGATTCCCCAGGAGAACGTCAAGGATCTCACCGAGATTCCGGACAACGTCAAGAACGCCCTGGAGATCATCCCGGTCAAGTGGATCGATGAGGTTCTCGAGCACGCACTCGAGCGCAAGCCCGAGCCCCTCCCCGAAACCCCGGCTGGTGAAGTCCCGGTCGCGGCCACGCCGGAAGCGGTGGAAAACGGCGGCGTCGTCAAGCATTGATACGCCGTGGGGGTGGGCGCAGAGGCGTCCATCCCCACCATGAAATCCAAAATCGGGTGGCGCGTCCCGAGCCCGGAAGCTAGAATGCCGGGCTGTTCGCCTCTCCGTAGTTCAATGGATAGAACGGGCGCCTCCTAAGCGCCAGATACAGGTTCGATTCCTGTCGGGGGGACCACACTGCTGCATCACGCAGTGTCAGGTAGAAGCAGAAGCACACGAAGAAGCCCGCGATTGCGGGCTTTTTTGTTGGTCGGGGGTATCAACCTGTGTCAATCGCTTGCATCCCACTGCACAGATTCTGACGGTACCCGTGGCGGTACTTTCAGATACCGTCACAGGGATGTGTGTCTGATGTAGCCGCGGGTCGACTAGCGGGGCCAAGGTCATTCCACTGCATGGGTATGCCGCCGCATGACCTGGCGATCAACCGAGCAGCACGCCGCGCCCAGGTCGGCCAGGAGGGGCATGGTAATTTCTGGCTCTGGATCATCACACCGCTGGCAGCGGTTCCGTCTGCTGCGGCCTGAACCTTAAGTGTGTATGCTACACACTATGAACAGTGCCGAAGTGATCCGCTTGCTTAAGGCCGATGGCTGGAGTGAAGTTGCCGTGAGGGGCAGCCATCACCAGTTCAAGCACCCAGACAAGCCCGGTCGCGTCACGGTGCCACACCCGAAGAAAGATCTTCCGCCCGGTACGCTGCATTCCATACTGAAGCAAGCTGGCCTGAAGTAATGGAGATCCAGACCATGCGCTATCCCGTTGCTATTGAACCTGGCGATGACTCCCGTGCCTGGGGGGTTGTCGTTCCGGACCTGCCTGGATGTTTCTCGGCGGGGGATACCCTTGATGAAGCCATCGAGAAGGCCCGTGAAGCGATTGAACTGCACATCGATGGCCTGCTGGATGACGGGGAGGCGGTGCCGCTTGCCCGCTCTGTTGGCGAGCACCAGGCCCGTACAGAGTTTTCCGGGTGGATCTGGGCCGTTGTGGAGATTGACCCCGCGATGCTGGATGACCAGGTGGAGCGGGTGAATATCACCCTGCCGCGCCGCGTGCTCTCCCGTCTCGACCGGGCCGCCAAGGCGGCGGGGGAAACCCGCTCCGGCTACATCGCCCGCCTGGCGATCGGCGAGCACCTGTAAGTGTTCAGCTCATCACCGGCGCCGGGCATGTCCCGGCGTCGTGCTCTCTTCAGTGATACGGGCACACCATGGACGTATTACTGCTGGGCTAGCGGCGTGCCTCAGTAGTTCAATGTATAAAACAGGCCCTCGCGCACATGCATGGGGTGCAAGGGGGTTGCCGGCCTGGCTCGCTTCCAGCATTCGCCTTGTAAGGGCGACGCTCAGCTACTGAGTCTTGCGGCACCCTGTCGGCATTCGATTGATTTTTCCCTATTGGCCGTAAGGTTATTTAACGGCCCTGCAATGCGTCCGGTTCAATGGACGGTCCAATGACAGGGACATGAGTAATGACCAAAACCGAATCCACGGCGCAAAGCCACACCGAAACAACCGATGTGTCGCGGCGTAACCTGCTCAAGGGCGGTGTCGCTGCGGCCCAGCTGGCCAACCTGACGCCGATCCAGACCGTGCTGGCCTGAGCCATCGGGGGCCCGCCCCGGGGCCCGGGCCTGAACAGGCGCAGCCCGCTCGTTGTACAACAACGGGCGGGCTGTATTGACCCGGAAGTTACCGCACAAGTCACATTGCTGAGGCGAGTGTGTCTGCAGGCGTCTTGGTTTGAAGAGTAGAGCGGTGCGTCAGGCCGCCTTCTGGAGCAGGATGTAGTTCTGGCTGAGCGGCTTGGCGCAGGCCTGGCCGATTGCCTCGTCGAGGCACTGTTTGGCACATTTTGCGCAGCGACCGCATTCTTCCGTCACGCCGAGTTGCTCACGGAGGTCGCGAAGACGCCGAGCGCCGCCATGGACGGCGGTTTCGATGTGCTTTTCGGTGACAGCGCGACAGACGCATACATACATTGTCGTGATTCCTTCAGGCCTTGATGGCTGCTTTTCCGGGGGGCTGACCAAGCAGCCGGGATGGCGCGGATTCGGATGCGGTTTATTACTTGGTGAGGATCAGTTTGCCTGTTCGCGTGGCTCTCAGGGCATAAACCATACCCTCATGCTCGATGAACACGCAGGAGCGGTTGTTGAAGAGTTCCTTGCTGCGGATCGGAGCGTCGAGCTCACCCGCCGAGGGCCGGGAGGGCGGTGTGTTGCCGCTTGTGTCGGGGAGGGGGGCTGATCGTTCCACGGCTCTTGAAGAAGAATGCGAATAATTCGTATTTAACTAGTGCTTTGTTGCCAAGTCAACAGCTTTGAGGGGAGCGACGTGCGCTTTCCCAGGCGCGCGCCGGAATCGGACTCCGGCCGGGTGGGGCGGATCCCTGAGGGGGATGCTCAGGCTCATTCTCGGGCGACAGCCGCGTCGCAGAGCCGGCCGGGTACAATGGAGGGCTTTCCGCACGTCTTCCGGTCACCCCGAAATGCCTCTTATCACTCTCGATGACGCCTGCCTCGCGTTTGGACATGTTGCCTTGCTGGACAAGGCTGCCTTTCAGCTCGATCCCGGTGAGCGGGTGGCGCTGATCGGCCGCAACGGTAGCGGCAAGTCGAGCCTGCTCAAGGCCCTGGCCGGCCAGGCCAGCCTGGATGACGGGCGGCTGTGGCGGCAGCCGGGGGCGCGGATCGCCTATGTGCCGCAGGAGGCGGACTTCCCGCTGGAGCGGAGTGTCTTCGATACGGTGGCCGATGGGCTGGGTGAGGTCGCATCGTTGCTGGTGGATTACCACGCCGCCATGCTCGCGGTGGCCGATGACCCCAGCGAGGCGGCCCTGAGCCGCCTTGAAACCCTGCAGCATCGCGTCGAGGAGGCCCAGGCGTGGCGGCTGGAGCAGCGGGTCGAGCAAGTGCTGGCGCAGCTCAAGCTCTCCGGCGAGGCCATCACCGGCAGTTTGTCGGGGGGCGGCATCAAGCGTGTGGCGCTGGCCCGAGCGCTGGTGGGGGAGCCGGAAATGCTGCTTCTCGACGAGCCGACCAACCACCTCGACATCGATGGCATCCTGTGGCTTGAGGAGCTGATCAGGAGCTTCGCCGGGGCCGTCGTGGTGATCACCCACGACCGGGTCTTCCTGGACAACATCACGACCCGCATCGTCGAGCTGGACCGGGGGATCCTCAGCAGCTATCCGGGGCGCTTCAGTGAATATCTGACGCGCAAGGCGGAGCAGCTCGATGCGGAGGAGAAGGCCAATGCCCGCTTCGACAAGCTGCTGGCCCAGGAGGAGGTGTGGATCCGCAAGGGGGTCGAGGCACGGCGTACCCGTAACGAAGGTCGGGTGCGGCGCCTGGAGGCCTTGCGCCGGGAGCGCAGCGCTCGCCGCGAGCGCTTCGGAAACGTCAAGCTGGCCCTCGATCGGGGCGACGGCAGTGGCCAGATGGTGGCCGAGCTCGAGAATGTCGAGAAGCGCTTCGGTGACCGCTGCATCGTGCGGGATTTTTCGACACGCATCCTGCGTGGCGACCGGATCGGTCTGGTTGGCCCCAACGGTGCTGGCAAGACGACACTATTGAAGCTGATCCTCGGCGAGCTTGAGCCGGATGCCGGGCGGATCCGCCGGGGTACCCGCCAGACGGTGGCCTATTTCGACCAGCTGCGTGCGCAACTCGACCCGGAGGCGCCGCTCACCGAAGTCATCAGCCCGGGCTCGGACTACGTGGAGATCGCCGGCCACCGGACCCACATCATCGGCTACCTGGGGGATTTTTTGTTCTCGCCCCAGCGCGCCCGCTCTCCGGTGAAGTCCCTGTCCGGCGGGGAGCGCAACCGCCTCCTGCTGGCGCGCCTGTTTGCCCGCCCGGCCAATGTGCTGGTGCTGGACGAGCCGACTAACGATCTCGACATCGAGACCCTGGACCTGCTCGAAGATCTGCTCGCCCAGTACGACGGAACGGTGTTCCTGGTCAGTCACGACCGGGCCTTCCTGGACAACGTGGTGACCCAGGTCATTGCGGCTGAAGGTGATGGGCGCTGGAAAGAGTATGCGGGAGGCTATGAGGACTGGCTGAGGGTCCGTCCGGCTGCAGTCGCAGCGGCACCTGCCACGCCGAAGCCGGCGCCCGTGCGCAAGGAAGCGCCGGTGGCGGCGGCCAAGCCGGTGAAGCTGACCTGGAAGGAACAGCGCGAACTCGAGGCGCTGCCGGACCGCATCGCCCAGCTGGAAGACGAACAGGGTGCGATCCAGGCCCGTCTCAACGACCCTGCAACCTACAAGGATGCCGCCCAGGACGTGCCTGCCCTGAACGCCAGGCTGCAGGCCATCGATGAGGAGCTGGAGTCGGCCATGTTGCGCTGGGAGGAACTGGAGTCCCGCGTGGCCGGCAAGTAAGCGGCGGGCGCGCTCAGGCCGCCGGCGGGGGAGGTGCGGTGGAGAGCTGGGGCAGGGCACCTTCGGCTTTGCCACCCGCCTGCAGGAGAACCTCAATGACCTCATGAGGGGCGGAGAGGCGATGCAGCAGGTGTTCCCGGCCAATATGCAGCAACTCTTCGATGGCGGCCAGATCGTCGGGGATGGCAGGGTTGTCCCAGCCCTGTGCGGTGTGGCGGGCCAGGCTGTTGGCCAGTTGCACTGTGCGGACGCGGGGGTTCTGGATCTGTCGCTCGTCCATCATCGAGACCAGCAGTTCCGGCAGATGCCACTCCCGCACCAGGGCCAGGTGCAGCTCCTTGGCCGAGAAGTTGAACACGGCCCGCTGGGCTGCGCTCGAGCGGAGGTTCTTGTCCATGCGCTGCAGCTCATAGACCTGCTGGGTCAGCTCTGGGGCGAAGCACCAGCACAGGATGTCGGTCACCTCATGGAGCAGGGCCGCAACGGTGATCTCATCCACGTCGAGATCGTGGCGCACGATGGCCCAGTCGCGTGCGTAGTGCGCGGCCCGGCGCGCCCTGCCGATCACCTTCAGGACGCCCACCAGGGCATGGGTGTGGTTTGAGAGCTGGCTCTCAATGGTCGGGAGTTCCGAGAACTCCCTCAGGAACGGTGAAATGCCCATCATCATGATGGCCCGTTCGATGGTGGTGATGTCGTGATTCTGCCGGGCCCGCCGATGCTGCTCGATATGGATCAGCACCTTGAGCGTCATCATCGGATCGCCCAGCACCAGTGCCGCAACCGTTCGGCCGTTGATGCTGTCCTCCATTTCCCGCATGGCTTGAAGCTCCTTGACCGTATGTTTGAGTACGGGGATGGCTTCATGGCTCAGAAAATTGTTGTAGGACTCGATACTGTCCAGCGGGTGGTTGAGGAGGGTCATGGTCGGTATCCTGCGGGCGATGTTCTCATTTACGGCACGGAGCCTTGTGGATTGAGTACCGTTGCCGGCCTGCGGGATCGATGAGCGGCACCGGCGCTATAATCGGACCACAAACAACAAGGGCGCCTCCCGGCGCCTGCTGACGAGGAGAAAAGCATGTCCAGCGCAGTGTCCCCCTTCAAGGCCTTTGTGATTCGCCAGGATGAGAACCGCAAGGTCGTCTCGGCCATGGAAACCCTTGCCGTCGATGCCCTTGATGCGGGTGAGGTTCTTATCAAGGTGGCCTATTCGAGTGTGAATTACAAGGATGCGCTGGCGGCCACCGGGGCGGGCAAGATCATTCGGCGCTTCCCCTGCGTCGGGGGCATCGACCTCTCGGGGACGGTCGTGGAGAGCAGTGACCCGCGCTTCAAGGCGGGCGACGAGGTGATCGCCACCAGTTTCGACATCGGTGTCGCGCATCACGGCGGCTATGCCGAATACGCCCGCATCCCGGCGGGCTGGGTGGTGCCCTTGCCCGCCGGCCTCAGCCTGTTCGATGCCATGGCCCTGGGTACGGCCGGTTTCACCGCCGCGCTGGGGGTGGTGCGGATGGAGGACAACGGCCTGCGTCCGGAGAACGGGCCGGTGATCGTCACCGGCGCCAGCGGCGGTGTCGGCGGACTGGCGATCGACATGCTGGCCGGCCTCGGCTATCACGTGGTTGCACTGACCGGCAAGGCGCACGAGGAGGATTACCTCAAATCCCTCGGCGCAGCGGAGATCAAGCTGCGTGACACCATCGACCCCGCCAAGACCCGTCCGCTGGATGCCGGGCTGTGGGCCGGTGCAGTGGATAACGTCGGCGGTGACATTCTCGCCTGGGTGTTGTCCACCATGAAGCAGGCGGGTACCGTGGCGAGCATTGGCAACGCCCAGAGCATCCAGCTGCCCACCACGGTCTTCCCCTTCATCCTGCGTGGCGTCAGCCTGCTCGGCATCGACTCCGGCTACATGGGCTTCCCGACTCGCGCCAGGGTGTGGGAGCGCCTGGCAACCGACCTGAAGCCGCGGCATCTGGCATCCATGACGCGCAGCGTGCCCTTCGCCGAGCTGCCTGGCGTCTTCGACGACTTCATCGCCGGCCGGGTCAAGGGGCGCACGGTGATTGCCGTTAATGGCTAAAGTCCATTTAGAGCGAGCCCAGCATGACTGAAGACACCGATCAGACCCTGCCCAGGGTCCTGATCATCGATGATTCCCGGATGGTGCGTGCGTCCATCATCCGGCATGTTCGGGATCGCTTCGAGGTGCGGGAAGAGGCGGATGGGGAGGCCGGCTGGCAGACCCTGATGGTCGACCCGACCATCCAGGCGGTGATCACGGATATCGGGATGCCCCGCCTGGATGGTTATGGTTTGCTGGAGCGGATCCGCACCTCCCGCATCTCCCGCATCAACACCTTGCCGGTGGTGGTCATCTCCGGGGATGACGAGCCGGAGGTGAGGGTCAAGGCCAAGAGTGCGGGGGCCACCGACTTCATCTCCAAGAGCATCGGTAACGTCGAGTTGCTGGCCCGTCTCGAAGCCCTGACCCAACTGGCCCGCACCCAGCGTGACCTGGAGGAGAGCCGGGCGGCGCTGGCCACGGCCAGTCCGGTCGATCCGGCGTCGGGACTGGTGACGCCGTCCTATCTGCACTACCACGCCGCCCAGGAGTTGTCGCTGGCGCAGCGCCGTCACGGCGACCTGTCGGTGATGGTCATCGAGATCGACCAGTTCGACACGCTGGTGGCCCGCTACGGCGCCCATGTGGCGCAACTGATCAACCGCAAGCTGTCCAAGATCCTGGCCACCAAGCTGCGCCAGGAAGACAGCGTGGCCGAGCTGGCCCCGGCACGCTTTGCCGTGGTGTCGCCCAGCACCAACATGGAGGGGGCCTGTGCCTTCGCCATGCGCCTGCGCACGGCCATCGACCACATCGTGATGACCTACCGCGAAGAGCGGATCCGCATCCAGATCACCATCGGCCTGGCCGCCGCCGAGCCTGGCAAGAACCAGACCGTCAGCCACCTGATCGGCGTGGCAGTGCAGCGCATCGCCGTGGGACGGGCGGCAGGTGGCAACCGGGTCATGGGCGAGCAGGGCGAGGTCACCCAGGACATGGTGCCCGCCGGCACCCGCGCGCCGGTCAGTATCGACCAGTATCTGCTGCAGCTCCGTACGGCGGGTCTGGATCCACGGCTCCGCAAACAACTCCCGGATGCCATACGAACACTCTTGCCTCTCCTGGAATTGATAGAATCCGAGTTCTCCGCCGGTCTGCCGCTTGCCACCCTCGCACGCGTCGCAGAAGCCGTGCAGGGGAATGCAGCACCCAGGAACGAATAAAAAAGGCGGGCGCCACGACGCAACGCCATCATCGGTAGTGGTTTGATTATTCGAAAAAGGGAGAGGACCCATGGCTTCGTACAAGGAATTTCACCAGCGCTCCATTGAAGACCGCAACGGCTTCTGGGGCGAGCAGGCCCAGCTGATTCACTGGAACAAGCAACCCGAGCAGATCTACGATTTTTCCAAGCCGCCCTTCGTCAAGTGGTTTGCCGGCGGCGAGACCAATCTCTGCTACAACGCAGTCGACCGTCACGCCGAGACCAACCCGAACGGCAAGGCGCTGGTCTATATCTCCACCGAGACCGACGAGGAGAAGACTTACTCCTTCTCCGAACTGCGCACCGAAGTCATGCGCATGGCCGCGATCTACCAGGAGCTCGGCGTCAAGAAGGGTGATCGCGTGCTGATCTACATGCCGATGATCGCCGAAGCCTGCTTCGCGATGCTGGCATGCACCCGCATCGGCGCCATCCACTCGGTGGTGTTCGGTGGCTTTGCCTCCCACTCCCTGGCCACCCGCATCGACGACGCCAAGCCCACGGTGATCGTCTCCGCCGATGCCGGCATGCGCGGCGGCCGTCCGGTCCCCTACAAGCATCTCCTGGACGAAGCCATTAGCCTGGCCGAGCACAAACCCGCCAAGGTCCTGATGGTCAATCGTGGCCTCGACAAGGATATGGCCGTGGTTGCCGGCCGTGACGAAGACTACGCCACCCTGCGCACCAAGCACCTGGATGCCAACGTGCCGGTCACCTGGCTGGAGGCCTCCGAGCCCAGCTATATCCTGTACACCTCCGGCACCACCGGCAAGCCCAAGGGCGTGCAGCGCGACACCGGCGGTTACGCCGTGGCCCTGGCCGCCTCCATGAAGCACATCTACTGCGGCAACGCGGGCGAGACCTTCTTCTCCACCTCCGACATCGGCTGGGTGGTGGGGCACAGCTACATCATCTACGGCCCCCTGATCGCCGGCATGGCCACGATCATGTACGAAGGCACGCCCCTGCGCCCCGACGCCGGCATCTGGTGGAAGATCTGCCAGGAGCAGGAAGTCACCGTGATGTTCAGCGCGCCCACCGCCATCCGCGTGCTCAAGAAGCAGGATCCGGCCTTCCTCAAGAAATACGATCTGTCCAAGCTGCGGGCCCTGTACTGCGCCGGCGAGCCGATGGACGAGACGTCCCACCAGTGGATGATGGACGAGCTGGGCATTCCGGTCATCGACCACTACTGGCAGACCGAGACCGGCTGGGCCATGCTGTCCCTGATGCCTGGTGTCGAGAAGCACAATGTGCAGCTCGGTTCCCCCGGTTTCCCGGTGTATGGCTACGACGTGCGCCTGTTCCGCGACGATGGCTCGGAGTGCGGCCCCAACGAGAAGGGCATCGTCGGCGTCGTTCCGCCGCTGCCGCCTGGCTGCCTGTCCACCATCTGGGGGGACGACAAGCGCTTCGTGTCCACCTACTTCACGCTCTTCCAGGAGCCGCAGGTTTACTCCAGCTTCGACTGGGGCATCAAGGACGACGCCGGCTACTACAAGATCCTCGGCCGCACCGATGACGTGATCAACGTCGCCGGTCACCGCCTTGGCACCCGCGAGATCGAGGAAGCCGTGCAGGCCCACCCCGCGATCGCCGAGGTGGCGGTGGTGGGCGTGGCCGATCAGCTCAAGGGCCAGATGCCCATGGCCTTTGCCGTGGTCAAGGATCCGGCCAGCGTAGACAGCCCCGAAAAGGTTGCGGAGCTCGAGAAGGCCGTCATGAAGCTCGTCGATGGCAGCCTCGGCGCGATTGCCCGTCCGGCCCGCGTGCACTTCATCTCCGGCCTGCCCAAGACCCGCTCCGGCAAGATGCTGCGCCGTTCCATCCAGGCGCTGGCGGAAGGCCGTGACCCGGGCGATCTGACCACCATCGAGGATCCGAGCACTCTCGAGCAGATCAAGGCCGCGCTGACGAACTGATCGTTCCGCGCGTCAGCCAAAGAAAAGCCGACCGGTTCGCCGGTCGGCTTTTTGGTTTACTGCGACCCGCTCAGACCAGACCGTCGAACAGCTGGACCTGGACGGTTTCGCCGGGAGACACGTCACCCCGATGTTCGTCGAGGACGATGAAACAGTTGGCCTCCGACATGGAACGCAGGATCCCCGAGCCCTGGGCCGAGGCGGAGCGGACCTGCCACTGGCCGTCTTCCAGGTACAGCCGACCGCGCAGGAACTCCTTGCGCCCGGACAGCTTGCGGATCGGGCTGGAGCAGCTTGCCTGCATCAGCGGGCGCTCGGGCAAGGGATCCTGGCCGGCCACGCGGAGCAGGGCGTCCATCACGAACTGGTAATAGGTCACCATCACGGCCACCGGGTTGCCCGGCAGGCCGAACATCCAGGTGTCGCCGATCTTGCCGAAGGCCATGGGGCGGCCGGGCTTGATGTCGATCTTCCAGAAGCTCACTTCGCCGAGGCGGGCCATCAGCTCGCGGATAAAGTCGGCTTCCCCGACCGACACGCCGCCAGTGGTCAGGACCACGTCCGAACAGGCGGCGGCATTGCGGAAGGCTGCTTCGAGCTCGTCGGGGCGGTCCGGGATCACCCCCATGTCCACCAGCTCACAGCCCAGGCGGGTCAGGGCGCCATGCAGAGTGTAGCGGTTGGAGTCATACACCTCGCCCGGGGCGAGCGGGCGACCAATCGTCGCCAGCTCGTCCCCGGTGGAGAAGAAGGCAACCCGTAGTCGGCGGGTCACGCACACTTCGGCCAGACCCAGGGATGCAGCCAGCCCGAGCTCGGCTGGCCCCATCAGCTTGCCACGGGGGATGGCCACGGCACCTTCCGCGAGATCCTCACCGGCGCGGCGGACGTTCTGCCCTTTGCGGATGCCCGCGGGCACTACAACCGTGCTGCCTTCGGTGCGGACGATCTCCTGGACGACGATGGTGTCGGCCCCCATGGGCATGACGCCGCCGGTCATGATGCGCACGGCCTGCCCGCTGCCCACCATCCCGGAAAATCCGCGTCCCGCGAAGGCGGTGCCGACAACCTGCAGGCTCACTTCGCCGTCGGGCGAGAGGTCTTCCGCGCGGACCGCATAGCCGTCCATGGCGGAGTTGTCGTGCGCCGGCACATTGCACGGGGCGATCACGTCGGCGGCCAGGATGCGACCCAGCGCGGCGCGGATGGCCACTTTTTCCCAGCCGGAGAGGGGCGTCACGGTATTCAGGATGATCTGCCGGGCTTCGTCCACCGACAGGGTCTTGCGGGCGCCCGGCGAGGCGCAGCCATTGTCCACACTCATGTAAGGCTCCGGATCAAGGTAAGTCCGATTAATAGCACACTCGCCGGTCCTCGCGCATTGACCTGGCCAGGGCTGCCCAGAATGACGCAGCGCGTATTGACAAGCGTTGGCCGAGGCATAAGCTCAGAAGATGGTTCCGTCGTGTACCCGATGTGTTGATTTGGACGGGCAAGGGCGGACCGGATGGGAGAACGACCCGGAGACTGCCAGGCCGCAGCGCGCTGCAGGCCGTCGATCCACCAGTGATCGCATCTGCCGGTCCATAAATCAACAAGGAGGAGACGATCGATGTGGAAATCCCTGCACATTGACCCCAAGAAGTGCACCGGCTGCCTGCAGTGCGAAATGGCATGTTCGGTCGAGCATACCGGGGTCATCAATCCGTCCAAGTCCCGCATCAAGGTGTTCAGTTTTGAAACCGAGGGGCGGAAGGTTCCATACACCTGTACCCAATGCACCGAGGCCTGGTGCCTCAACGCCTGTCCGGTGGATGCGATCCGCATCGACGCGGCGACCGGGGCCAAGCAGGTTCATGACGATGTCTGCGTGGGCTGCAAGGTGTGCACCATCGCCTGCCCGTTCGGCACGGTCAATTACAACCAGGACACCGGCAAGGTCCAGAAATGTGACCTGTGCGGCGGCGATCCGGCCTGTGCCACCGCCTGTCCCACAGGGGCGATCACCTATGTGGACGCCGACTGGACCGGCCTCGAGCGCATGCGTGCGTGGGCGGCCCGCGCCAACACGGCCGTTTCGGAATAGGGGGAGAGACCATGGGCTGGAACAGGAAAGTGCTGCGGGTCAACCTTACCGAAGGGACCTGCACCGACGAACCCCTCAACATGCAGTGGGCTGACGAGTACCTCGGATCCCGGGGGCTGGCCACCAAGTATCTGGTAGCGGAGATCGACCCTAAGGTCGATCCCCTGTCGCCCGAGAACAAGCTGATCATGTCCACCGGGCCGCTGACCGGCACCCTGGCGTCCACTGGCGGACGCTATACGGTGGTCACCAAGGGGCCGCTGACCGGCGCGATCGCCTGCTCGAACTCCGGAGGCTTCTTCGGTGCCGAGATGAAGTTCGCCGGCTGGGACATGATCATCTTCGAAGGGCGCTCCCCCAAGCCGGTCTATCTCTATGTCGAGAACGACAAGGCCCAGCTGATCGATGCCTCCGACCTGTGGGGCAAGAGCTGCTGGGAGACCGAGGAGGCCATCAAGCACCACCACCAGGATCCGCTGGTGCGAGTGTCCTCGATCGGACTCGCTGGTGAAAACCAGGTCCTGTTTGCCTGCATCGTCAATGACCTGCACCGGGCCGCCGGCCGCTCAGGGGTGGGCGCGGTGATGGGCTCAAAGAATCTCAAGGCGGTGGCCCTGCGCGGTACCCAGGGCGTGTCCGGCATCAAGGACATGAAAGCCTTCATGAAGATCACCGCCGAGAAGAAGAAGGTGCTCGCCGACAACGCCGTCACCGGCCAGGGGCTGCCGAAGTTCGGCACCCAGGTGCTGATGAACGTGATCAACGAGATGGGCGCCTTGCCCACCCGTAACCACAAGGACGTGCAGTTCGAGGATGCGGGCAAGATCTCCGCCGAAGCGATGCACGAGAAGCGGCCCACCGATGGCAAGACCCACCTGGTGACCAACGCGGCCTGTTTTGGCTGCACGATCGCCTGTGGGCGCATCTCCGAGATCGACAAGGGGCACTTCACCGTGGTGAACAACCCCAAATATTGGGGCGCATCCGGTGGCCTGGAGTATGAAGCGGCCTGGGCCCTTGGCGCAGCCAATGGCGTGGGCGACCTGGAGGCCCTGCAGTACGCCAACCTCCTGTGCAACGAACAGGGCATGGACCCGATCTCCTTCGGTGCCACCATCGGCGCCGTGATGGAGCTGTATGAAATGGGTGTTCTCACCAAGGAGCAGATCGGCATCGAGGCGGAGTTCGGTTCGGCCGAGGCTTTGGCCCGCCTTACCGAGATGACCGCCCGGGGTGAGGGCTTCGGCAAGGAGATCGGTCAGGGCTCGCGCCGCTTGTGCACCAAGTACGGCCATCCGGAGCTGTCCATGACCGTCAAGGGGCAGGAGTTCCCGGCCTATGACGCCCGGGGCATCCAGGGCATGGGCCTGACCTACGCCACCTCCAATCGCGGTGCCTGCCACCTGCGTTCCTACACCGTGGCCTCCGAGGTGCTGGGTATCCCGGTCAAGACCGATCCGCTCACCACCGAGGGCAAGCCCGAGCTGGTCAAGGCCTTCCAGGACGCCACGGCGGTCTTCGACGCCGCGGGGATCTGCGTATTCACCTCCTTCGCATGGACGCTGGCCGACGTGCAGCCGCAGATCGAGGCCGCCTGTGAGGGCGACTGGTCGATGGACAAACTCAATGCCATGGGGGAGCGCATCTGGAACATGGAGCGCCTCTTCAACAACGCGGCCGGCCTGACCCGCAAGGACGACGACCTGCCACCACGCCTCAAGACCGAAGCGGCGAAGGTAGGGCCGGCCAAGGGACTGGTCAGCGGCATCGACAAGATGCTGCCGGAGTACTACAGCATCCGCGGCTGGACCGAGGAGGGTGTGCCCACCGAGGCCACGCTGGCCCGCCTGGGGCTCTGAGACCACGCCTACCTGCCGATGCCGCCCCGCGATAGGGCGGCATCGGCACAATCCTGCTTCGAGGAATCTCCCATGAAACACCTTATCCTGGGCAACGGCCCGGCCGGCGTGGTGGCCGTCGAAACCCTGCGCAAGGCGGCGCCCCGTGACGAGATCGTGATGGTGGGCTGCGAGAATGAACCCTCTTATTCCCGCATGGCCATTCCCTACCTGCTGGAAGGCAACATCGACGAGTCGGGAACCTGGCTGCGCAAGACGCCGGATCACTTCGAGCGGCTCGGGGTGCGCCAGCTCAATGGCCGTGCGGTGGCGGTGGATACGCAGCAGGGCAGGGTGCTCTTCGCCGATGGCCACTTCGAGGCCTACGACCGCCTTCTCGTGGCAACGGGCTCCCACCCGGTGCGGCCGCCCATTCCCGGCGTGGACCTGCCCGAGGTGCAGACCTGCTGGACCCTGGCCGATGCCCGGGCCATCGCCAGCCATGCCAGGCCGGGCGCGCGGGTGCTGCAGCTGGGGGCCGGCTTCATCGGCTGCATCATCATGGAGGCGCTCGCCAAGCGCGGCGTCTCCCTCACTGTGGTGGAGATGGGCGACCGCATGGTGCCGCGCATGATGACCCCCAAGGCGGGGGCGATGATCAAGCGCTGGGTCGAGGAGAAGGGCATCCGGGTGCTCACCTCCGCCGGTGTCGAGCGGATCGAGCGGGCCGACGGTGGCGATGCGCCGCTGCAGGTCAGCCTGTCCACCGGCGACGTGCTGCCCTGCGACCTGGTGATCGTTGCCGCCGGCGTGGCGCCGAACGTGGCCTTCCTGGATGCGACCCCGGTACATGTGGCCAAGGGCGTGCTGGTGGATGCCCGCATGGAGACATCGGTGCCGGGGATCTTCGCCGCGGGTGATGTGGCCGAGGCGCCAGATCTGTTCACCGGCGCCCATCTGGTGTCGGCCATCCAGCCCAATGCGGCCGACCAGGCCCGTGTCGCGGCGATCAACATGGCCGGAGGCCAGGCGCGCATGCCGGGGGTGCTGGCGATCAACGTGCTGGACACCCTGGGGTTGATCTCGACCTCCTTCGGGCAGTGGTGGGGCGACCCCGAAGGGCAGGGCGTCGAGCAGGTGGATGAAGGGGCCTTCCGCTACCTCAGCCTTCAGTTCAAGGGCGATGTGCTGATCGGTGCCACCTCCATCGGCATGACCCAGCATGTCGGTGCCCTGCGGGGGATGATCCAGGGGCGCCTCAGGCTCGGCGCCTGGAAGGATCACCTGCTCGAGGCCCCGCAGCGTTTCTTCGAGGCCTATCTGGCGGCCACCCAGCCGGACGCGACCGCCCGACGTCACCCGGTGGCCGCCTTCGCATGAGGGTCGTCTTCAAGCTCTTCGCGTCGCTGGCCGATTACCTGCCGGCCGAGCGGCGCGGCAATCTTGTGGAGATCGATGTGGCCCCCACCACCACGGTGGGAGACCTGATCGTGCGTTACCGCGTGCCCGAGAAGAGTGCCCACCTGGTCCTGGTGAATGGCCATTACATCCCGCCAGCTGCACGCGCCGCGCGGGTGTTGCAGGATGATGACGAGGTGGCTATCTGGCCGCCGATCGCGGGGGGCTAGGCTTGTGCTGCAGCAGCTGGAGGAGCCCGTCGATGGCGGCTTCATGAGGGAGCTTGGCGCGAGCCCGGCGGAGTTCGAGCGAGGACTGCACCTGGCGCTGCCCGGTGGCGTGTCCTCGCCTGCGCCCCTGGTGTATCGGGCCGACGATGGCGAGGCCGTCCTCGAGATGGTGCTGACCGAGATGCCCGAGCGTCGCCTCGGCCAGTTCCGCATTCCGGTGACCCACGCCCGCCTGCGCTTCCTGGCTGGTGACGCGGAGGCCTGTAGCCGGCTGTTGTCGCGGCTGGATCGGGCCATGCAGCGTGGAGGAGGCTGAGCTGAGCCGCGTGCTGATCCTCACCCTCCCGCCGGCTCTCCCGTCCGGGCGTTCATGAACGCATTCAGTCTCGCCCTTTCAGAGGCTTTTGCCCTGCTCGCTGGCTTCGACCACCGGGTCGCCGAGATCGTCGGCCTGTCGCTGCAGGTGAGTGGACTGGCGGTGTTGCTGGGAACCTTGATCGGGCTGCCGCTGGGCGCCTGCCTGGGGGTGGGCCGCTTTCCGGGTCGCCAGCTGCTTGTGATTGCACTCAATGGCTGCATGGGGTTGCCCTCGGTGGTGGTCGGGGTTGTGGTGTATCTGCTGCTGTCCCGCTCGGGGCCGCTGGGCAGCATGGGGCTGCTGTATTCCCCGACCGCGATGGTGCTGGCCCAGACCGTGCTGGTGGCGCCGCTGATGGCGGCGATCGCCCGCCAGACCATCGAAGACGCGTGGCGCGACTACGAGGAGGAATTCCGCGTGCTGCGCCTGCGCTGGATCGACAGCGTGCGGGTGCTGCTCCACGACTGCCGCCACTCCCTGCTGGTGGCCGTGCTCGCCGGGCTGGGCAGGGCCATGTCGGAGGTTGGGGCGGTGATGATCGTGGGCGGCAACATCGACCGCTCGACCCGCACCATGACCACCGCCATCGCCCTGGAGACCAGCAAGGGTGACCTGCCCCTGGCGGTGGCCCTGGGCCTGGTGCTGCTGGCGGTCATCCTGGTCCTCAATGGGCTGGCCTTCGTGGTCCGTCAGTGGGCGATGCGCCGCTATGCCTGAGCGAATTGCCACGAGCGGCGTGAGTGCCATGTTCCCGCTGCGGCTGCGCGGACTGCGTTGGGAGGCCGGCGGACGGACCATTCTCGATGGACTGGACCTGGACCTCGAGGCCGAGGGCATCACCATCCTGCTGGGCCCCAACGGGGCCGGCAAAAGCGTGCTGCTGCGCACCCTGTGTGGCTTGGTTGAGCCCCAGGCCGGTGAGATCGATTGGGGCGGCGGGGGGCGGCCGGAGTCCGGCGTGGCCATGGTGTTCCAGCAGCCACGGATGTTGCGCGACTCGGTGTGCGGCAACGTGGAATTGGCGCTGCTGCCCATGCGTCTGGCTGGCGTCGAGCGGCGGCAGCAGGCCCTCGCCGTGCTGGAGCGGGTCGGCCTGGCCCATCGGGCCGCGGACAGCGCGCGGGCTTTGTCGGGGGGCGAGCGTCAGCGCCTGGCCCTTGCCCGAGCCTGGGTGACCCGGCCGCGCCTGCTGCTGCTGGACGAGCCGACCGCCAGCCTCGATCCCTCCTCGGTGGATGCCATCGAGCGCATCGTGCGGGAGATCCGCACCGAAGGCACCCGCATCCTCATGACCACCCACAATCTCGGCCAGGCCACCCGCCTCGCCGACGACGTGGTTTTCATCGACGCCGGCCGGGTCTGCGAGCATGCCCCGGTCCAGCGTTTCTTCGCCCGCCCGGCCTCCCAGGCCGCGCGGCTCTACATCCAGGGAGAACTACCATGGCGAATGGCCTTCTGAAATTTCTCGGGCGTGCTGTCTGCGGCGTACTGGCGTGGGCATCTTTCGCGCAGGCGGGGGAGACCATCGTCCTCGCTTCGACCACCTCCACGGAGCAGTCCGGTCTGTTCAACTTCATCCTGCCGATCTTCGAGAAGGACAGCGGGATCGGGGTCAAGGTGGTGGCGCTCGGCACCGGGCAGGCCCTCGACGTGGGGCGGCGTGGCGACGCCGATGTGCTGCTGGTGCATGACCGCGCTGCCGAGGACAAATTCGTTCAGGAGGGCTTTGGCGTGGATCGCCGGGATGTGATGTACAACGACTTCGTGCTGGTCGGTCCGGCCGCCGATGCGGCGGGGGTGAAGGGGGCCCGGGACGCCACCGATGCCTTTGCCCGGATCGCCCGCAAGGCCAGCCCCTGGGTATCGCGGGGAGACCGCAGCGGCACCCATGCGGCGGAGCTGCGCTTCTGGGGTGCGGCCGGCGTCGAGCCCAAGGGCCAGCCCTGGTACAAGGAGGCGGGGGCCGGCATGGGGCCGACCCTCAACATGGCCGCCGGCATGGGGGCATACACCCTGGCTGACCGGGGCACCTGGGCGAGCTTCAAGAACCGCCAGGACCTGGCCATCCTCTACGCGGGCGACTCCAAGCTCTACAACCCCTATGGCGTGATGCTGGTGAACCCGGCGCGCCATCCCCACGTCAAGAAGGCCGCGGGGGAGCGATTCATCGCCTGGATCACCTCGCCGGAAGGCCGCCGGGCGATCTCGGCCTACAAGATCGGCAACGAGCAGTTGTTCTATCCCCTGTCACGCTGACCTGCGCGCAGGCCAGGGTGGGGCGGCCGGCAGGGCCGCTCCGGGGCTCAGGCTTCCGCCGGTTGGGTGAGGATCGCGTGCCGGTCGGCCAGGCGCTCCACCTGGGCCAGGGTCGCCACGGGAACGTTGAGGGCCTGGATGTGCTCGCGGCCGTGCTTGAAGCACTTCTCGACGATGAAGCCGGCCCCCATCACCTCGGCGCCGGCTTCCCGGGCCATCTCGATCAGCGCGATGGCAGTGCGGCCGTTGGCCAGGAAGTCATCGACGATCACCACGCGCTGGCCCGCGGTGAGGTAGCGCCGCGACAGGACCAGCCGGGTGTGCCCGCCCTTGGTGGGGGACGGGATGATCCGCGATATCGAAGGCGACTCCACCTGGGGAGAGTATTTCTTGGCATACACCAGGGGCACGCTGAGGGTCTGGGCCACCACCAGGGCTGGCGCGATGCCGCTGGCTTCCGCTGTCAGCACCACGTTGGGCTGGAAGTAGGACAGGCGGCGGGCCAGCTCGTGGGCCATCTCGAAGATGAAGGCCGGCTCGATGCGGTGGTTCAGGAAGTGGTCGATGCGCAGGATCTCACCGTTCTCGACGGTGGCTTCGGTCTCGATGCGGCGGACCAGGGGTGGGTAGGGGGCGGTCAGATCTAGGTGCGGACTCATGATGGAGCTCGTGTGCGGGTCTCGGGGACCGGGGGCAGGGGGGCCCCGGTCATGTTGTTGAGTGTAGTGCTTTGACTTTCAGCCACCTGTGGCGGTTTCCGCAAGTGACTTCAGACGCCGGCGCACCAGGGCGATGTGTTCGCGCAGGGTGTACAGCTCGTTGGAGAAGGCCAGCGGCAGCTTGCGGTGGCTTGCCCTGCGCTCGATGTGGTCCAGGCGGTCGATGAAGCCTTCGATGGTGGCTGGATCCCGGCGGGTTTCGGGATTGCGGTCGATCTCCGCCTCGAGGAACTTGAGCTCGCCGTACCAGCGATACACCCGCGAGCGCATGCGCCAGTTGTAAAGGGCCGGCAGAACCTTGGTCAGTGGGATCACCACGGCGATCAGGGGCAGCAGCATCACGAACAGCCGATCGATCAGCACGGCCAGCCAGAAAGGCAGGTAGCGCTGCAGCAGGGGCGGTCCGCTCTCGTAGAAGCGGCGCGCGGAGGGATGCAGCGGCAGGGAGTGGTCCTGCTGGCTGGGGAAGGCGCCGGGGCCGTTGAGCAGGCCGGGGGCGCCGTGGATCTCGCGGGCATGCCGGAGCAGCAGGGTGACGATGGCCGGATGGATGTCGGACTTCACCACCAGGTTGGCGGTGGCCGCCACCAGCTGGATGTCCCGGGAAGGGTGATCGGCCTGGATGTCGATGGCGCCGCGGGGCAGGGTGACGGTGACGAGATGCGGAAAGTGGCGTCCGTAGCCCTCCGCCTGGGCAAAGTTGAGCAGCTGGATGCCCTCGCTGTGGAGCAGCGCGTCGACCACCGGCGCCTGGGGCGCGCCGACCACGAAGAAGGCGTCCACCTCGCCCTTGCGCAGGGCATTGACGGCGTCCATGCCGCCCACCGGCATCAGCCCCGGATCGTTGGTGCTGAAGCCGTTGGCGGCCAGCATCTGCAGGGCGAAGAGCTGGCCGCCGCTGCCATGCACGCCAATGGCGATGCGTTTGCCGCGCAGCTGCACGATCCTGTCGAGGTTCTCCGTGCCGCGGTAGAAGACCCACACGGGCTCCAGGTACATGGAGCCCAGGGTGGCCAGGTCCTCGGATTCGGGTTCGTTGGCGATGCCGCCCTGGATGAAACCCACATTCACCGCGTCGTCGGTCTTCAGGCGACGCAGGTTTTCAACCGCGCCGGATGAGGGACGCAACTCCACCTCGATGCCTTCCTGGGCCAGCTTCTCGCGGTAGCGCTGGCCAAAGTAGTCGTAGGCGCCGCCCGCAGCGCCGGTGGTGATGACGATACGGCTGGGTGGCGCCGGCCGCACGAACTGCCAGGCCAACACGAAGGCTGCCACCACCAGCAGCAGGGCGGGCAGGGCGAGGATCAGCAGGTCGCGGCGACCCGGCGAGTCGCTCTTCGGGCGGATCAGGCGTTGCATGGGCGCGATGTTCCGGCAGTGGGGGGCGGGTCGCGCATATTACTCCTGTGCGCTGGTCGGGTGCGCTGCAAAGCCCTTTGTTGCGGCGCGAAACTCCGGTACATTGCGGCCCCGGCCCACGCACCCTGCCTGCTGTGCTGGCTGCCTTTCCCGGTATTGCTTGCCTCCCTCTCCGCGTCATGTCCAGGTTGCTTCTCGCCCCCCTCGAAGGTCTCGCCGACGACGTCCTGCGCGAGGTGCTCACGCGCGTGCCGGGCTATGACTACGCGGTGACCGAGTTCGCCCGGGTGTCCGGCTCGGTGTTGCCACGGCGCGCCTTCACGCGCATGTCGCCAGAGCTGAAGAACGGAGGCGCAACTTCGTCAGGGACGTCCGTGCGGGTCCAATTGCTGGGCTCGGATCCGCCCTGCATGGCCGACAACGCCGCCCAGTTGGTAGGCCTGAATCCGCCGGGCATCGACCTCAACTTCGGCTGCCCGGCCCCCACGGTCAATCGCCACCGGGGCGGGGCCGCCCTGCTCGACGAACCGGAGCTGCTGCATGCCATCGCCCGGGCGGTCCGGGCCGCGGTGCCGCCGCACATTCCCTTCACGGCCAAGATGCGGCTCGGGGTCGAGGACACCGGCAAGGCCCTCGATTGCGGCCGGGCCCTGGCCGAAGGTGGGGTCGATGGCCTGGTGGTGCATGCCCGGACCAAGACCGACGGCTACCGGCCACCCGCCCACTGGGAGTGGGTAGGACGCATCGCCGATGTGGTGGCCGTGCCGGTAGTGGCCAATGGCGAGGTGTGGAATGAGGATGACTGGCGGCGGTGCCGTGCGGTGAGCGGCGCTGCCGATGTGATGCTGGGCCGCGGCGCGGTGGCCGACCCCTTCCTGGCGCGGCGGATCCGTCAGGGCGCAGCGGTCCCCCCTGATCGTCAGGCCGAATGGGCCGAGCTGCTTCCCTTGTTGGGTGAGTTCTGGCTGCGCGTGCTGGCCAAGGTGGAAGCGCGCCATGCTCCCGGACGGCTCAAGCAGTGGCTGAACCTGCTGCGTCGCAATTTCCCCCAGGCGGAAGTCCTGTATGCCCTGGTCCGCGCCGAGCGCGACCCGCTGGCGGTCGCCGCCCTCCTGCGTCTCCATGGAGTCCCGCTGCTGCGGGCCGCCGCGTAGAATCCGCTCATGTACGCCAACTCCCGAATTCCCGAAAGCGCCCAGCCGGGTGTGCACGAACAGCTCGTCGAGCGGGTCGCCAAACACGCCGCGTCCGACTTCCGCAAGCCCTTCCTCGATTACAACAAGACCGCCTTCGCCGACAGCCTGGCGGGTTGGGATGGTCAGGCCCCGCTGATCCTCGACGCCGGATGTGGGGTAGGGCACAGCACCATCCAGCTGGCCCGGGCCTTTCCCGACCACTGGGTGATCGGCGTCGACCAGTCGGAAGACCGGCTCAGCCGCAAGAAGCCCTACCCGGACGCCCTGTTGCCGAAGAACATGGTCTTCGTGCGGGCCGATCTGGTCGATTACTGGCGTCTGATGGCCGAGGCCGGCATCCACCTGGCCCGCCATTACATCCTCTACCCCAACCCTTGGCCCAAGATCGGGCACCTTGGCCGGCGCTGGCACGCCCACCCGGTGTTCCCCTTCGTGCCGAGGCTGGGCGGACGCCTGGAGTGCCGCAGCAACTGGAACATCTATGTGGAAGAATTCTCCGTGGCGCTGGGGCTGCTGATCGGCCGGCCGGTGCCCTGGGAGTCCTTCGAGGCGCCATCGCCCCTGACACCCTTTGAACGCAAGTACCGGGATTCCGGCCAGACCCTTTACCGGTGTGTGGTGGAGCTCGATCCCCAACCGAAACTGGAGGACAACCCGTCATGAACACCCCCCGATCCAAGCCCCTGAACGACGACGAACTCGAGCAACTCGAGGAACTGCTGGTCTCCGATGAAGTGCCGGCTGACTGCATGAACCTCGAGATGCTGGATGGCTACCTGGCTGCCATCGTGGCTTCGCCCTTGCCGATCCCGGTGGAGAAGTGGCTGCCGCCGGTGTGGAGCGCCGACGAGGAAGAGCCTGGCTTCGGCGGCGGGGCTTCCCTGCAGAAGGCCATCGAGCTGGTGCTGCGCTATTACAACGACCAGGTGGCCGCCATCGGCGATGCGGAAGGTGACGAGGAGGGCGAGGCAGAAGGCTGGCAGCCGTTCTGTTATGCCCAGGGCGGTGATGATGATCCCCTGATCGGCGAGGAGTGGACCGCCGGTTTCGAGCAGGGCTTCGAGATGTGGGCCTCCGACTGGCCGGAGCGGGTGGGGGACACCAGCATCGCCGAGAGCCTGCTGGAGAGCATCTTCGGACCCGACGAGGAGGATGACCAGCCGGTGAGCACGGACACCGAGGTCCTGCTGGCTGAGCTGGAGCAGAAGGGCATCGCCGTGCAGCACCTGTACCAAGCCTGGCGTGCGCTCGGCCTGCCGGCTCCGGAGCAGGTCGAGGTCGGCGCTGCCACCCAGGCCGCCGGTTCGGGCGTTGGCCGCAACGAGCCCTGTCCCTGCGGCAGCGGCAAGAAGTACAAGAAGTGCTGCGGCGCATCCTGATCCATGGCTGACCCGTGTCTTGAATGCGGCGCCTGCTGCGCGAGCTTCCGGGTCGACTTCCATGTCTCCGACCTGGCGTCGTATCCCGGCGGCTGTGTGCCTGTGGACCTGGCGGTGCCAGTCACGGCGAGCCTGATGCGCATGCGCGGCACCGATGACGGCCCGCCGCGCTGCGTGGCCCTGGTCGGCGAGGTGGGCCGGCAGGCGCACTGCAGCATCTATGCAAACCGCCCAGGGCCGTGCCGGGATTTCGCGCCCTACGCGGCCCTGGGGATCGGCGACGAGGGCTGTGCGCGTGCCCGCCGCCGGCATGGCCTGACGCCGCTTGGAGAATGACATCCTGCTGCTGGCGGGCGCAGTGTGACAGACCGACACAAATCCATGATGCCGCTGTCAGCCTTCCGGGCTTAGGCTGAGCGCTCCCTCGTTTATCCAAGGAGTGTTTCATGGGGCTGCTGAGTTTTGTACGGGATGCTGGCGAGAAGCTGTTCGGCCGCAAGGACGTGGAGCAGGCGCAGGCCTCGGCGTCAGGCGGCGATGCCGGTGCGGCCGACAAGCTGGCCGAGCTGAATGCCAAGGCGGCTGCTTCGATCACCGCCTACGTGGCTGCCCAGGGCTTTGACACCAGCGCCCTGGTGCTTGCCTTCGACGGTGCCAGCAGTACGGTATCAGTGAGCGGCAGTGTGGCGGATCAGGCCACCCGCGAGAAGATCCTGCTGTGCTGCGGTAACGTGGATGGCGTGGAGCATGTGAACGACGGCCTCCAGGTGCTCAACCCGGAGCCGGAGGCACGCTTCCATACCGTGGTGCGCGGCGACACCCTGTCGGCCATCGCCAAGACCTACTATGGCAATGCCAATGCCTACATGAAGATCTTCGAGGCCAACAAGCCGATGCTGGGCAATCCGGACAAGATCTACCCGGGCCAGAAGCTCCGTATCCCTGCTTGAGCCTGCCTGATCTGGCGCCTGCCGGAACAGGATTGGCGGATTGTGCCGGCTCTGACACAATCCGCCGACCTTTTCAGTATTACCTCATTCTCCGGAGCCGCCCCATGACCATCCGTTTTGCCGTTGAAGGTGAATTCATCCAGCTCGACCAGCTCCTCAAGGCCGTGGGCCTGTGCGGTTCGGGTGGAGAGGCCAAGCAGCGGGTGGCCGATGGTGATGTGCAGGTGGACGGGGAGATCGAGAACCGCAAGCGGGCCAAGCTGCGCCCCGGGCAGCGGATCGATTTCGCCGGTGAGACGATCGAACTCGTAGCCCAGGGTTGATGCAGCGGGAGGGCGTTCAACCCTTCTTCAGGCCTTCAGCCTCCAGCGCGGCCTGAACGCATGGCCGGGCGGCAATGCGTGCCGAGAACTCGGCGAGGCTCGGCCAGGCGGACAGGTCCACCTTGACCATCGGGGCCCAGCTCAGCACCACGAACAGGTAGGCGTCCGCCACCGTGAAGCGCTCGCCCACGAGATAGGGACGGCTGGCCACGGCGGCCGCAGCCACCGGCAGCCGGCGGTTGAGCATGGCGCGGGCGGCGTCGATCATCTCGGGGGTGGCCGCGGGGTTGAACAGCGGGCTGAAGCTCTTGTGCAACTCCGTGCCGATGAAGGTCAGCCACTCCTGCACGCGCGCACGATCCAGGCTGCCCACCGGAGGCAGCAGGCCTTTTTCCGGGGCCTGGTCAGCCAGGTACTGGACGATGGCCGGGCCTTCGGTGAGCAGCTCGCCGTTGTCCAGCACCAGCGCCGGCACGTAGCCCTTCGGGTTGATCTCCGCGAAATCCTGACCCGATTCGGTCTGCCGGTTGCGCAGGTTGACCCGCTCGATGGAGAAATCGAAGCCGGCTTCCCGCAGCACGATGTGGGGGGAGAGGGAGCAGGCGCCGGGTGCGTAGTAAAGCTTCATGCTGTGTCTTCCTGTCGTTCTTCTTCAGTGGGAGTGGATGTCGCCATCCGTGTAGAGCCAGCGCCCGTCCTCCAGGACGAAGCGGCTGGTTTCATGCAGGCGGTGAGCCCTACCGCCAATCTTGTAGCGGGCCACGAACTCGACAGTGGCGTGATGCGCGTCGACCGGCCGGAACGCCTTGACCTGCAGGCCCAGCCATTTCACCGACGGATCGTGGTCGAGATCCTGTGGGGCAGGGCGGTGGGCCGCCTGCCAGGTGGCCAGCAGGTAGTCGGTCCGCCCCAGCGTATAGGCCGTGTAACGGGAGCGCATCAGGGCCTCGGCGTCAGGGGGGGCAATGTCCCCGTCCAGGTAGCGGCGACAGCAGAGATCGTAGTCTGCGGCGCCGCCGCAGGGGCATGGAGATGGCATTGCGCGAGTCATGGACCTTGAATGGAGTGCCATTCTGGATCGACGAGCGCTTGCGGATCAAGACATGCGTACAACCCAGCCCTTGAGATTTTCCGGGGCCGGCCGATAGAAGTCCGCAGATCGCGCCAAATGCGTTGGGTGATTTGTTCGACGCGCACAATTTTCGGCACCCCAAGGGAGGGGGCCGTCCGAGGACGGGACCATGGGACTAAAGAGCTGGTTGGGTGGAATCCGCGGCAAGCTGATCGCCATCTTCGTTGTGATCAAGGTTGTGCCTTTGGTGCTGCTGGCGATGCTGGCCTGGAGCATGGCCCAGAAGCTCGGCAGTACGGTCAGCAGCCAGGCCGGCGCGATGGCGGAGTCGATGCTTGCCACGATCAAGGAGGTGGGCGACGAAGCGACGGGTGATGCCATCAAGGCGCTGGATGACCGGGCGCGGGAAGATATCGAACGCCTGACCACGGACACTGCCCGGGCCGTGGCGGCCTTCCTCTACGATCGGGATGCCGACATCCAGCAGGCGGCCCAGGTGGAGCCGGCCGATGCCGCCTACAGGAGCTTCCTGCAGTTCCGTACCCGTAACATCTACAAGCACGGGCAGTGGCAGTTGTCCGAGGACCAGAAGCGCTGGCAGCCTGCGGCGCCGGAGAGCTGGGATGAGGCACTTGCCGCCGATCCCGCCCAGGCGCTGCCGGACAACGCGAAGGCCTTCAGCGCCCGTCCGCCGGAGTTCCTCGGCCATGCGGAGAAGCGTCCGCTGTTCGTGGAGATGAGCTTCATCGATCTGCAAGGGCGGGAGAAGGTCAAGGTCACCACCGGCGACCTCACCCCGCGTCAGCTGCGGGACGTGAGCAAACCCGCCGAGACCTTCCTCAAGGCGGAGCGCTACTGGCCCGAGCTGCAGAAGCTCAAGCCAGGGGAAATCTATGTTTCCGAGGTGATCGGCGCCTACGTGGGGAGCAAGGTCATCGGTCCCTACCTGCCGTCGAGCGCCCAGAAGGCAGGGGTCGAGTTCAAGCCCGAGGAATCGGCTTATGCGGGCACCGAGAACCCGGTTGGCAAGCCGTTCCGGGCCATCGTGCGCTGGGCCACTCCGGTAGTCCGGGGGGGTAGGGTGGTGGGCTACGTGACCCTGGCGCTGGACCACGACCACATCCGCCAGTTCACCGACCGCATCAGCCCCACCGACAGCCGCTACACGCCGATCAACGATGCCATCGTCGGCAACTACGCCTTCATGTGGGACCACCGCAGCCGTGCGATCTCCCACCCCCGCGACTATTTCATCCCGGGGTACGACCCGGCCACCGGCGACCCGGTCGTGCCATGGCTCGATCAGGCGCTCTACGATGCCTGGCAGGCTTCCGGCAAATCGTCCCGGGAGTTCCTGGCGGAGGCCAAGCCCTTCGATGACCAGTCCCTCAAGAAGAAGCCGGCCGGCGCCCTGGTGAAGGCGGGCACGGTAGGGCTGGACTGCCGCTACCTGAACTTCTCGCCGCAGTGCGCTGGCTGGAATCAGCTCACCGAGAAGGGGGGGTCGGGCTCGTTCGCGATCTTCTTCTCCGGCCTCTGGAAGCTCACCACGGCAGCGGCCATTCCGTATTACACCGGACAGTACGCTGAGTCTCCGCGGGGCTTCGGCTTCGTTACCATCGGCGCCAACGTGGACGACTTCCACCGGGCGGCGACCGAGTCCGCCAAGCGCATTGGCCTGACCATCGCGGAGCGTGACAAGACCTTCCAGGCCCAACGCCAGGGGCTGCTGGCCTCGATCGAGTCGAACCTGACCCAGACCGCCGGCGCCCTGGCGCTGTCGACGGTGCTGATGATCGTGCTGGTCATCGTGGTGGCGATCTGGATGGCGCAGTTCATCACCCGCCGCATCACCGGCATGATCCATGGTCTGGGGCGCTTCCAGGCCGGTGACCTGGCGCACCGCCTGGATGTCCGCTCGGATGACGAGATGGGGCAGCTGGCGCGTTCGTTCAACAGCATGGCGGACGAAGTCCAGCTGTCGTTCAAGCGCTCCGAGGAAGCCCGGGCCCGCGCCGAGGAGGCCAACAAGCTCAAGTCCGACTTCCTGGCCAACATGTCCCACGAGCTGCGCACGCCGCTCAACGGCATCCTGGGCTACTCCGAACTCCTTCAGCTGGAGCTGACGGACCCCGCCCAGCAGGAGTTCGCCACCACCATCCGCAGCTCCGGCGAGCATCTGCTCGACATCGTCAATGACCTGCTGGATCTGGCCAAGATCGAGGCCGGGCGGATCGAGCTCAAGCTGCTGCCCCAGGAAGTGGTCACCCTCGCCACCGAGCTGGTCAACAACCATAAGGTCCATGCCCAAGCCAAGGGGCTGGCCATGGAGTTCGACATTGCCGACGACGTGCCTGCCGAGATCGTCACCGACGCGCAGCGGGTGCGCCAGATTCTCAATAATCTCTTGAACAATGCGATCAAGTTCACTGACAATGGACAGATCGGGCTGAGCATCCGCCGTGAAGGCGATCGACTCGCCTTCACGGTCTCTGATACCGGCCGGGGCATCCCGCCTGAAGCACTGGAGCAGATCTTCGAGAAGTTCCGGCAACTGGATCAGTTCGTGACCCGGGACCAAGGTGGTACAGGCCTGGGCCTGGCGCTTGCCCGTGAGCTTGCCCATCTCCTTTCCGGCGACCTGGTGGTCCAGTCCCGGCCGGGAGAAGGATCGTCCTTCACCCTTTACCTGCCTGTTGTTGAACAGGTGTCCTGACAGGCCTGCAATCGATGAGTTCTTCACCGTCCCCCTCCCGAAAACGTGTCCTCGTCGTAGACGACAACGCCATCAACCGCCGCCTTGCGGTGGCCTTCGTGACCCGCCTGGGCATGAGTTCGGAGGAGGCCGAGGACGGTCCGGCCGCGCTGGCCCGCCTCGAGGCGGAGCGCTTCGACATCGTGCTGCTCGACATCAGCATGCCCGGGATGTCCGGTGAGGAGGTGCTGGCCAAGCTCCGCGCTGACGTCAAGTTCAATGGCCTCCGCGTCATCGCCTATACTGCCCATGCCTTGCCGGAAGAGAAGCAGAGCCTGGTCGAGGCGGGCTTCGACGACCTGCTGATCAAGCCGATCAATCTCAAGGCTGTCGAGAGCGTACTCGCCGACTACCTGCAGTCCTGAGCTGCCCCGGGGGCGCTCCGGTTTGCAGGATTTTTGTGCGCTCGCACAATCCGGGCAGAAATAAAATATAATATATATAAGACTTGGCGCCACCGATTCCACAACAAGGTGCCAGTCCATTCGGGAGAGGCGCTCCGGGCCCGAAACGGCCGGTCGCTCCAGTCAGCAAACACTGTCACGTAACCACCGTCTAGGAAGGATCTACCCATGCTTGAAGCCTATCGCCAGCATGTTGCCGAGCGCGCCGCCCTCGGCATCCCGCCGCTGCCCCTGTCGAAGCAGCAAACCCAAGCCCTGGTCGAACTGCTGCAGAACCCGCCGGCCGGCGAAGAGGCTTTCCTGGTTGAACTGCTGACCTATCGCATTCCCGCCGGTGTGGACGATGCGGCCAAGGTCAAGGCCGAGTTCCTGGCCAAGGTTGCCAAGGGCGAGCTGTCCGTGGCGCTGGTGTCCCGCGCCAAGGCGACCGAACTGCTCGGCACCATGCTTGGCGGTTACAACGTCAAGCCCCTGATCGACCTGCTCGGCGACGCCGAAGTGGGCCCGGTGGCCGCTGAAGGCCTCAAGAAGACCCTGCTGGTCTTCGACTTCTTCCACGACGTCAAGGAACTCGCCGACAAGGGCAACGCCAACGCCAAGGCCGTGCTGCAATCCTGGGCCGACGGCGAGTGGTTCACCTCCCGCCCCGAAGTCCCCGCTTCCCAGAAGCTGACCGTCTTCAAGGTCACCGGCGAAACCAACACCGACGACCTGTCCCCGGCGCCTGACGCCTGGTCCCGTCCGGACATCCCGCTGCACGCCCTGGCCATGCTGAAGAACCCGCGTCCGGGTATCGAAGCCGACGAGCCGGGCTCGCGCGGCCCGATCAAGCAACTGGAAAAGCTGGCTGCCAAGGGCAACCTGATCGCCTACGTCGGCGACGTGGTCGGTACCGGTTCTTCCCGCAAGTCCGCCACCAACTCGGTGCTGTGGTTCACCGGCGAAGACATCCCCTTCGTCCCGAACAAGCGCTTCGGCGGCGTCTGCCTGGGCTCCAAGATCGCCCCGATCTTCTTCAACACGATGGAAGATGCCGGTGCCCTGCCGATCGAAATCGACGCCGGCCAGATGGACATGGGCGACGAGATCGAACTGAAGGTCGATGGCGCTACCGGCAAGGTCACCGCCACCAAGAACGGTGCCACGATTGCCGAATCGCAACTGAAGACCCTGGTCATCCTCGACGAAGTCCGTGCTGGCGGTCGCATCCCGCTGATCATCGGCCGTGGCCTGACCACCAAGGCCCGCGAATTCCTCGGCCTGCCGCAATCGACCCTGTTCCGCCTGCCGCAGAACCCGGCCGACGACGGCAAGGGCTACTCGCTGGCCCAGAAGATGGTTGGCAAGGCCTGCGGCGTGACCGGCATCCTGCCGGGCACTTACTGCGAGCCGAAGATGACCACCGTGGGTTCGCAAGACACCACCGGCCCGATGACCCGCGACGAACTGAAGGATCTGGCCTGCCTCGGCTTCTCCGCCGACCTCGTCATGCAGTCCTTCTGCCACACTGCGGCCTATCCGAAGCTGGTCGACGTCAAGATGCACCGCGAACTGCCGTCCTTCATCTCGACCCGTGGCGGCGTCTCGCTGCGTCCGGGCGACGGCGTCATCCACTCCTGGCTGAACCGCCTGCTGCTGCCGGATACCGTGGGTACCGGCGGTGACTCGCACACCCGCTTCCCGATCGGCATCTCCTTCCCGGCCGGTTCCGGCCTGGTCGCCTTCGCTGCCGCCACCGGCGTCATGCCGCTGGACATGCCGGAATCCGTGCTGGTTCGCTTCAAGGGCAAGATGCAGCCTGGCATCACCCTGCGTGACCTGGTCAACGCCATTCCGCTGTACGCCATCAAGGCCGGCCTGCTGACCGTCGAGAAGAAGGGCAAGAAGAACGTCTTCTCCGGTCGTATCCTGGAAATCGAAGGCCTGCCCGATCTGAAGGTCGAGCAAGCGTTCGAACTCTCCGACGCTGCTGCCGAGCGCTCTGCCGCTGCTTGCGCGATCGCCCTGAACAAGGAGCCGATCGTCGAGTACATGCGTTCCAACATCACCCTGATGAAGTGGATGATCGCCGAAGGCTACGAGGATGCCCGCACCCTCAAGCGTCGCATCAACGCCATGGAAGACTGGATCGCCAACGGCACCCTGCTGAAGGGTGACGCCAACGCCCAGTACGCCGCCGTGATCGAGATCGACCTGGCCGAAGTCACCGAGCCGATCCTGGCCTGCCCGAACGACCCGGATGATGTGAAGGTGCTGTCCGAAGTCGCCGGCGACAAGATCGACGAAGTGTTCATCGGCTCCTGCATGACCAACATCGGCCACTTCCGTGCCGCCGGCAAGGTCCTGGAAGGCAAGTCCGACATCCCGACCCGCCTGTGGATCGCTCCGCCGACCAAGATGGATGCGCTGATCCTGACCGAGGAAGGCTACTACGGCGTTCTCGGCAAGTCCGGTGCCCGCATGGAAATGCCCGGCTGCTCCCTGTGCATGGGCAACCAGGCGCAGATCCGCAAGGGTTCCACCGCGATCTCCACCTCGACCCGCAACTTCCCGAACCGTCTGGGCATCGACACCCGCGTCTACCTCGGTTCCGCCGAGCTGGCCGCCATGTGCGCCCTGGCCGGCCGGATCGTGACCAAGGAAGAGTACATGGAGCAGATCAAGGTGGTGAATGCCAAGGCCGCCGAGATCTACCGCTACATGAACTTCGACCAGATCCCCGCCTTCACCGAGGTGGCGGATACCGTCGAGATGTAAGCGTCACCCACCTGGCGCGGGTCGTGACCCGCCCGGCGTGAAACGAGGCCCCTGCCCGGGAAACCGGCAGGGGCCTCGTTGCATCTGGTGGGGCCGGATCTTCTGATTCCATGGACATTCCCCCGTTTGCGCCATATAAATGAATCAGCGCATTGAAGGGGAAAGTGGATGGTTTCCTTGAAGAGCCGTGCCCGCCTGATCTTTCCCCTGGCCGCCCTGGCATGCCTGTGCATGGCGCCGGACGCGGATGCCTACTGCACCACGCGAGAGCGCATCCAGCTGCGCAATGAGGGGGTGCCTCCCCTGGAGATCGACCGCCTGTGCGCCGGGACCGCCCAGCAGGGCATGGCGCCGACGGTGCCGATGCCCCAGCAGATGCCGCGGCCCCGCTTCGCTTCGATGTGCATGACCAGTGCCGGTCCCTGCCCGATGGCTGTGGCCATGCCGGTCGGCGCATCCTGCGCCTGCTACACCCCGTGGGGCGTGGTACCCGGGGTCGCCCAATAGCGCAGGCCCGATGAAGGAGGGCGCATGGCCGATATCTTCCTGAGTTACGGACACACCGACAGGGCCCGGGCGGAGGCGCTGGCGGAAGTGTTGTCGGCACATTTCTCGGTGTGGTGGGACAAGGATCTGGACGCCGCCTGTGCCTGGCGCAAGGAGCTGGAGGAGCAGATCGACGCCGCGCGCTGCGTGGTGGTGCTGTGGAGCGAAGCCGCCCGGGCCAGTGACTTCGTGCGCTCGGAGGCCAGCCGTGCGGCGCAGCGCCGGACTTTGCTGCAGGTGAGTCTGGATGGCGAGGATGTGCCGCTGGGCTTCACCGAGTCCCAGTGGATCAACCTGAAAGCCTGGAGCGGTGAGGCGGATGATCCCGGGCTGAAGGCCCTGGTGGTGGCGCCCATCGAGAAGCGGGTGCGTGGCAGCCGCTCGGCCCTGCTGGTCGGCGTGGATGCCTATGCCCACGGGGCGGGTTTCCAGGCACCGGCGTCGGCTTCGGCCAACGTGGAGGCCATGCGCCGCCTGCTGGCCGAGCAGGAGGATGCCCATTTCGAGGTGGAGACCCTGGTCAATCCGGAGAAGACCAGCCTGATGAAGAGCCTCCAGAAGGTCTTCAAGGACGCCTCCCCGAACGACACCGTGTTGCTCTACTACTGCGGCCACGCCAAGCTCTCCGCGCGGGGCGACCTCTACCTGTGCCCCAACGACGCCGAGCTGGACTACCTGGATGCCACGGCGATCTCCATGGAGTGGATCGCCAAGCGGGCCCTCAACGAAAGCGGGGCCTCGCAGCTGGTGATCCTGCTCGACTGCATCTTCAGCCTGGTGCCGGAAGCCAGCGGGCAGGTGGATATTCCGTCCATCCTGGTCTCGAACCTGGGGCAGGGGCAGGGCAAGTATGTGCTGTCGGGTTGCACGGTGCTCGACAAGGACGTGGCGGAGCGGGGCGCCGGCGTGTCGCGCCTGGTGCGCTGGTTCGTGCATGGCGTGGAGACCTTCGAGGCCGATGATGGCGACAACATCCTGACGGCCGACGAGATCTGCCGCTATGTGCAGGGCCGCATCGACCAGGATGCGCCCGAGCTGCATGCCCTCAGCAAGGGCTTCAACACCAATTCGAGCCGTGGCGAAGTCGCCCGGCGTACCACTGCGGCGCCCACTGCAACCGCCCTGCGGGGCAACCGGGAGTTCTTCCTGGCCATCCGCGGAGCGCTGGATGAGGGGCGCCTGGTGCCCCTGCTGGGCGATGGCGTGTTCGGTAGCGGGCCGCTCAGCGCCTTCCGGCTGGTCAGCGCGCTGATCGAGACGGCTGGCCTGGAGGCCGGCATGCGTCTGGACGAGCGCTACCCCCTGGCAACGGCTGCGGAGTATCTGCTGTTGGTCTTCGGAGGTGAGCGGGGGGCCTTCCTGCGACGCCTCACCGCGGTGCTGACCGAGCAGAGTGCCGGCTTCGTGCCCACTCAGACCCACCGCTTCCTGGCCGCCATGACGAGCCCGTGGATCATTGTCTCCGCCAGCTACGACTGGGTCTTCGAGAGCTTGCTGGAGCAGGCCGGGCTGCCGTTCACGGTGGTCACCCACATCCTGACCGCCGAGGAGGACGGGCTGGATGGCCGCCTGCTGGTGATCCGGCGCGGCGGGCGGACACCGTCCGTGGACATCCAGCTGGCGGACAACTGGCTGCTGTCGGACCTGGGAGAACATGGCGACCGCATCATCTACAAGATCGTCGGGTCGCCGTTCGCCAACGAGCTGGCCGACCGTCGCTCCGGCATCGATACGGTGGTGATCACCGAGAGCGACCACATGACTTTCCTGGGCCGCCTCGAGAACGAACATACCAAGCCGCCCAGTGCCTTTTCCCGGCGCTTCCAGAAGAGCTCCCTGATGTTCCTCGGCTACAACCTCGATGTCTGGCACTACCGCCTGATGGGGCACATCTTCAGCAACGAAGGGCAGGTCCGGCCGCGTCGGCGCTACGCCGTGCGTACGGCCGTGTCGCCCATCGAGGAGCGCTTCTGGGCACAGCTGGTGGCGGCGGAAGACCGCCTCCAGTCGGATTGCGAGGCCTTCGTGCAGACGCTGGGCCAGTTCAAGTAAAGGGTGATCCATGTCTGACGCGCCGCTCAGCCAGTTACCCGTTGATGTGAACGAGCCCTACATCGGCCTCAAGCCCTACACAGAAGCCGAGCGGGACCGCTTCTTCGGGCGCGAGCGGGACGCCCAGCTCCTCATCAACAAGCTGTTCTCCCATCCGCTGACCCTGTTGTACGCCCCTTCGGGCGTGGGCAAGACCTCGCTGCTGCGGGCCCTGGTGATCCCCAGCCTCAAGGCTGAGGAGGCGCAGGTGGTGTATTTCGACAAATGGAACACCGCCGACCCCTGCTGCGCCCTCGCCAGCCTCATCAGCCAAGGCGATGCGGCGGCCACCGGGCCGGGGCAGCTGGTGGAAGCGGCCCAGGCGGCCCTGACCCGTGACGACAGCACCCTGGTCATCATGCTCGACCAGTTCGAGGAGTACCTGCAGCGTTACGCGGCCAACCTCGGACTCCTGCCGGCGGCCCTGGGAGCCTTGTTGCGCACCACGCTGGACGTGCGTGTGGTGCTGTCCTTCCGCGAGGAGTTCCTGGCCAGCGTGGATGCCTGCCTGCGCGGCCATGTGCTGGCCCTGTTTGCCTCCACCTATCACCTGGAGCATCTCGACCGGGAGCGGGCCCGGGAAGCCATCGTCTTTCCGGCGCGCAAGTATGGCGGTAGCTGCGACGAGGAACTGGTGGACCGCCTCCTCGACGATCTGGCGCCGGGCGATCCCGAGAAGACCACCGGGCGCCTCTTCCGTGGCGGTATCGAGCTGCCTTTCCTGCAACTCATCTGCCGCAGTCTCTGGGAGCGGGGCAGGGCCGCCGGGCACTGCGGCATGCGCATGGACGACTACCGGGCCCTGGGGGGGCGGAAGGGCATCATCTCGGCCTATCTCCAGACCGTCACCCGGGATTTCGGGCTCTTCCAGCGCCTCGATGCGGCCCAGGTGCTCAAGGCCCTGGCACCCCGCAGCGGGGTCAAGATCGCCTATCCCCTGGAAGCCCTGGCGGCCCAGGCGGGGACTTCCGAGCCGCGCACTCAAAAGGTCCTCGACATCCTGCGGGACCACCGCATCGTGCGTACCCGCGATGCCGCGGGCGGCGTCAGCTATGAGCTGCAGCACGATGCCTTCATCGAGATCGTGCGGCCGTGGGCCGAGGCCTGCTTCAAGCGGCGCAATCGGCTCATCGGTGGCGGCGTGGCCTGCCTGGTGCTGCTGGCAACCGCCCTCAACGTCGCCATGCTGAACCGGGACCGGAGCGAAGCCGAGGCTCGCCGCCAGGCCGCGGAGGTGACTGAGCGGATCGACGTGGACGCCCGCCGCGCGCTGGAGGAGGCCCTCGCCCTGGCCGGTGGGTCGGACGACCACGCGGTCCGCACAACCCTGCGTCAGGCCGTTGCCACCTTCCTGCAGAGCCCGGCCTTGCCGCCGCACCCCGGCGGTGCGGTGACAGCGGGCTTCAGCCGCGATGGCCGGTGGATCTTCAGCGCGGGGGAAGACGGTGAGGCGCGGCTGATCGAGGCCCGCTCACTGGCCTTGCAGGCGCGCGTGCCGCATTCCGGCGCCCTCACGGCGATGGCCGCCAGCGCCGATGGCAGCCGCCTGGCCTCCGCCGGGCGCGATGGCGTGCTGCTGGTCTGGGACCGCTCCGGTCGCATCCTGACCCGCTGCGGTCATGCCGGCGGACCGGCATGGACCGATGTGGACATCAGCCGCGACGGGAAGCGGCTCGTGGCGATCAGGGAGTCCGAGGATGGCATGACCCCCGATCTGCTGCTCACGCCGGCCGGTTCTACCTGCCAGCTGACGCGTCTGTCGGGCCACTTCGGCAACGTCGCCTCAGCCAGCTTCGACGAGAGCGGCGACCGGGTGCTGTCTTTTGGTAATAACGACAACACGGCGCGGGTCTGGGATGCGGGGCTCGGCACCCTGCTGGCGACCCTGACTCACCCTGATGAAGTGCTGTCAGCCAGCTTCTCGCCGGATGGCAAGGAGATCGCCGTGGCGGTGGCCGATGGCAGCGTGTATCGCTGGACGCCCTGGGGCCGCCTGCTGGGCAGGCCGCTCGAACTGCCGCCGCCCTTGCGCGCCGATCTGCCGCCGGCCCTGGCCACCGCCGCCCGCCATGCGCCGGATGGGCGCCTGCTTGCCGTGGCCAGTTCCGATGGCGGTGTGTATCTGTGGACCTTGCAGCCGGGGGAGGAGAAGCCGGTGGACGGACCCGTGATGCTGCCGGGCAATCGCGCGGGGGCCGCGCTGGCCGTGTCCTTCAGCCCGGATGGCCGGCGCATCCTGTCCTTCGGCACGGATGACACTCTGCGGCTGTGGGAGGCGCCGTTCAGCTTCCAGCCCCGTGAGTTCCGCGGCCACAGCGCCGCGGTGCGCAATGCGGTGTTCTCACCGGATGGCATGCGGGTGCTCAGTGCGGGGGCCGACGGCGTCGTCAGATTGTGGCGTATCCCCGTCACGGACCTGCTCACGCCCCAGGGCAACGGGCTGGTCCTGAGTGCCGATCGACGCCACAGCTTCCGCACCGCCACCGGCCAGCTGCTCGGCGGCGAGGGCGATGCGCAGCCGCTCAAGCTGATCAAGGCGGGGGAGAGTGTGCGTGTCGCCGTGTTCAGTCCGGATGGGCACTGGCTGGCGCTGGGTATGCACTCGGGGCGGCTGCGGGTGGTGTCGCTGGTGGAGGGGGAGGCGCCCTTCGAGTTCGATGACACGGGGAGCCCAATTGCAGCCCTGGCCTTCGATCACCAGGGGCGGCGTCTGGCCGCTGGGGGAACAGACGGGCATCTGCGTTTCTACGATGTGCGCAATCCCAAGGCGGACCCGGAGGGCCTGCTTGCCCATACCGGCCCCGTGGTGAGTGTGGATGTGGCGCCGGACGGGGCCTACATCATCTCTACGGGCGCGGACGGCGCAGCCCGGGTATGGGACTGGCAGCGCCAGGCCCTGAGCACCCTGGAGGGCGGAGCCGACCGCGTGCGGGATGCGCGCTTCAGCAGCGATGGCAAGCGGATTCTCCGCCGCAATGGCGACCGCATCACCACATTTGACGCCGAGGTCTGGGCGCGCTCCGACGCTGAGCTCATCGACTTTGCACGGAGCCTGCTCAGCACGCCTCCATCCCGCTGACCGTAGCCCGGCCCCCGGGGTGTGCGGGCCGGGAGTGTCTACTTTTTTCAAAAAAACGATAAAAATAACATAAACGATAAAAACGGCTTTTTAGGTTTCTGTCTACCCAATTCCCTCCACCGTTCGCCCCCCGCCTGCGTGCGCCCCGGAATCCTCTCCGGAATTCCTTCAAGCAATTGAAAAAACAGAAAAATATATATTTCCTGTACTCGGGAAAGGCCGATGTGCGTGCGCAACATCACCTGGACGCGAGTAGGGAGTTTTCTGACGGAATCCGGTAAACGCCATAAAAACAATAAATAACAAAATCATTTCAATTTATAATAAAAACGCTAAAATTAAAAAAAGTGACAAATATATGAACAAGCCTCCCATTACCACTTCGACCTGTTCCCCCCGTGAGGCTGCCCGCCAGCTCGGCGTCAGTGTCCGCACTGCCCAGTTGTGGGTGGAGGAAGGGCGGCTGCAGGCCTGGAAGACCCCCGGCGGGCATCGACGGATCCTGCTGGACTCGGTTGCCAGGTTGCGTGACGAACAACTCCGGGTAGGGCAGGGGGGCGCGCAGCCTTGCCACGTGATGATCCTTCATGAGGATTCCCACGAAGGTGCTGCGCTCAGGGATGGCGTTCAGCCGCTGCTGCCCGATTGCAAGGTGTCGGTCGTCGAGGACGGTTATGAGGGCTTGATCCGGATTGGCGAGAGTCGTCCCGAAGTGTTGATCACCCATCTGATGGTGAGCGACCTGGACGTATTCCGCATGGTCCGGGCGCTGCTGGGTCATGCCCGGGACAGGGCGATGCTCGTCGTGGTCCTGGTGGATGCGGATGCCGGACGCAGTGGAATCCGGGCGCGCCTGCCAGATGAAGCGGTGATCGTGCGCACCCCGGTGGATGGGGGCGAACTGGCTGAATTGGTAAGGGCATTTCTGCGCAACTGGCGCAAACGGAGCACGTTCAGGGGCGGGTTGGAGGAGGGGCGATGAGCTATTCAGATGCAATGAGCTTGGTGGCGGAGGGTGATGTGTCGTACAGGCGCGTTCCCTGGGGCTGGCTGGCGATCGGTGGTCTTGGAGCGGTTCTGCTGCTTGCTCTGGGAGGATTGGGGCCACTGTCCTTGGGGGGCGCCGCACTTCAGTGCGGTGTGGCTTGGTTGGCCGGTGTGGCCAGTGAGCGGCGCCACGCACAGGCACTTGAGCGGCAGTGCCGGCGCCTGGATGAGCAGGCCCTGCGCCACGCCCAGGAGATGTCCGGGATCGATGGGCTTGACGGTCTGTGTGGAAAAGTCCTCCCGTTGTGGCGTGGTGAGGTCGAGGTCGTGCGGGGACAGACCGAGGAGGCGATCACCGGCCTGTCCTGCCGGTTTGCCGATATCTCGCGCCGCGTCGAAACCTCGGTCCTTGCCACCCGCGGGGCAGGGGAGCAGGACCTGGTTGCCCTGCTCAATGCGAGCGAGAGCCAGTTGGACGAGATCGTCGGTGCCTTGCGTCAGGCGCTTCAGCACAAGGAGGTGCTGCTGACCCATGTCGCTGAGCTGGGCGGAGTGACGGCCACCCTCGAGCGGATGGCTGGCGAAGTGGGTGACCTGGCCAAACAGACCAATCTGCTGGCGCTCAATGCCGCCATTGAGGCGGCCCGGGCCGGCGAGGCAGGGCGCGGCTTTGCGGTTGTCGCCGACGAGGTCCGGAAGCTCTCCACCGCGTCGGGGGAGATGGGCCGAAAGATCGCCGAGACGGTGCGGACCGTCACGGGAACGATCGGAGAGACCCTCGAGGTGTCCCGTGACTCGGCGCGCAGCGATGAGCTTCTCGTGACCACGTCCAGCCAGCAGATCGCGCAGGTGGTCCAGCGCCTGCGGGGGGCCGCCGCGGCGCTGGTGGATTCATCGGCTGCGATGGCCAGGGAGGGGCAGGCCGTGGGCACCGAGATCGGCGATGTACTGGTCGGCCTGCAGTTCCAGGATCGGGTCAGCCAGGTGCTGGCGCACGTCACCGGTGACATGGCCCGCCTGGAAGAGCGCCTCCGTGCCATGCAGGAGGATCTCCGCGCGGGGCGGCGTCCGGAGGCGCTGGACGGCGACGTCTGGACACACGAAATGCGCAGGACCTACACCACGGCGGAGCAACACGCCCTGCACGGCGGCGGCAGTGCAGCCCAGGAACCCTCGGGCATCACCTTCTTTTAAAGGATAGAAACATGGGAAAGACGATCATGATCGTCGATGACTCCGCCTCCCTGCGGCAAGTCGTCGGTATCGCGCTGAAGGGCGCCGGCTATGAGGTGCTCGAAGGGTGCGACGGCAAGGATGCCCTGGCCAAGCTCGACGGCCGGAAGGTCCACCTGATCATCAGCGACGTGAACATGCCGAACATGGACGGCATCAGCTTCGTGAAGGCCCTCAAGCAACTGCCGGCCTACCGGTTCACCCCGGTGATCATGCTGACCACCGAGTCCGGCGATGACAAGAAGCGCGAGGGGCAGGCCGCGGGCGCCAAGGCCTGGGTCGTGAAGCCCTTCCAGCCACCGCAGATGCTCAATGCGGTTTCCAAGCTGATTCTCCCCTGATCCTGTGATGGCCTGGAGGGTATGAACATGAACGAATCGGAACAGCCTTGCCTTGCGATCAGCCGGGTGGCAATCGCCGGGGAGATGACGATCTTCACCGCTCGGGACTGGCGTGACCGCCTCCTGGCAGCGATGGAGGCGCCAGGTGATGTGGAGCTAGACCTGGGAATGGTCAGCGAAGTGGACGCCGCCGGAATCCAGCTGCTGGTGTCGCTGGCCCTCGAGGCTCGGGAGATGGGCCGTGCCCTGCGCCTGGTCGCCGTCGCCGAGCGCATCACCGAAGCCTTCGAATTCTGCCGCCTGACTGACTTCTTCCGGGAGGCGCTGCCCGCGCAGGCCTGATCCAAGGAGCGACGCACATGAGCACGAACATGGACGATGCACTACAGACTTTCATCGTCGAGAGCCGCGAGCTCTTGCAGATGATGGAGGCCTCACTGCTGGAGATCGGGCAGGGCGGTGACGACACCGAGAACATCAACGCGATCTTCAGGGCCGCACATACGATCAAGGGCTCTGCGGGACTCTTCTCTCTGGACGCGATCGTGGCCTTCACCCACGCGGCCGAGAGTGTCCTCGACAGGGTGAGGGCACAGCAGATTGCCATGGACCGGGCCCTGGCACGGCTCTTTCTGGACGTGTGTGACCAGATGGGCGCCCTCGTCGAAAGGGTGGCGTCGGGCCAGGAAGTGAACAGCGCATTGCAGGCCCGCAGCGACGAACTGGCCTGCCAGCTCAACCACCATCTGGACGGCGGGACGCCCCCCCCGATCGATGGCGACTGGCCTGATGGTGTGCCGGTACAAGCGGCCCCCGCCGCCCGGGTCCCGGGCTGTGTGACGAGCGGCCTGTGGCACATCTCCCTGCGGGGTGGCCCTGATCTGCTGCGCTTCGGCCTGGACCCACTGTCCATCCTGCGCTACCTGGGCACCTTCGGTCAGATCGTGAGCCTGGAAATGGTGCTGGCGGCGATTCCGCGTCTCACGCAGCTCGACCCCGAGACCTGCTACATGGGCTTCGAGCTGAGTTTTGCCAGCAAGGCCGACGCGCAGACCATCGAGGATGCCTTTGCCTTTGTGCGGGACGATTGCACGGTGCGGCTGATTCCGCCTTATGGCCCGATCGCCGACTACCGCGCGTTGTTTGCCGACATGCCCGAGGACAATCTCCTGCTCGGACAGATGCTGCTGCGCTGCGGCTCCCTGACCCAGGCCGAGCTGGCGCAGGCGCTGGTGACCCAGGAATGGCTGGCGGAGGCGGAGGTGGGCGAGTTCCCGCCGCCGCGGCTGGGTGAGGTCCTGGTGGATCAGCAACTGGTCGAGCAGCCGGTGATCGATGCCGCACTGGAACGGCAGCAGCAAGCCCGTCAGGCCAAGGGGGCCGAGGTCAGCCTGATCCGGGTCGATGCGGCCAAGCTGGATCAGCTGATCAATCTCGTCGGTGAACTCATCATCGCCGGTGCCGGCGCCCAGCTGGCCGCGCGTCGCTTCAAGGTCCCCGCCCTGGTGGAGGCGACTGGCGTGCTGTCCCGCCTGGTCGAGGACGTCAGGGATTCCGCGCTGACCTTACGCATGGTGCAGATCGGCGCCACCTTCAACCGCTTCCGGCGTGTGGTACGGGATGTGGCCACTGAACTGGGCAAGGACATCCAGCTGGAGATCCGCGGGGGGGACACCGAACTGGACAAGACGATTGTCGAGAAGATCGGCGACCCGCTCACCCACATCGTCCGGAACGCACTCGATCACGGCATCGAGTCGGCTGCAGATCGGGTGGCGCGGGGCAAGCCCGCGCAAGGAAACCTGACGCTCAACGCCTTCCACGAGTCGGGCAGCATCGTGATCGAAGTCAGTGATGACGGAGGCGGCCTGAAGAAGGAGCGCATTCTCGCCAAGGCGACGGAGCGGGGGCTGGTGGCCGAAGGGCAGAACCTGTCGGACAAGGAGATCTTCAACCTCGTCTTCGAACCCGGCTTCTCCACGGCGGAGCAGGTCAGCAACCTGTCCGGGCGCGGCGTCGGTATGGACGTGGTCAAGCGCAACATCCAGGCGCTGAGAGGGACCGTGGATCTGGAAAGCCGGGAGGGGCAGGGGACCACCGTGCGCATCCGACTGCCGCTGACCCTGGCGATCATCGACGGATTCCTGATCGGTGCCGGACCGTCGTCCTACGTGGTGCCCCTGGAACAGGTGGTGGAGTGCATCGAGCTCCCGCTTGCCAGCCAGCTTGCCCCGGGGGCCAGTTATCTGAATCTGCGGGGCGAGGTGCTGCCCTTCATCCGCCTGCGTGATCTCTTCGAGATCCCGGGCGAGCGGCCCCGCCGCGAGAACGTGGTGGTCGTGCAGTACGCCGGAGAGCGGGCAGGGCTGGTGGTGGACCAGCTGTTCGGTGAGTTCCAGACCGTCATCAAACCCCTTGGCAAGGTGTTCAGCCATATCCGCTGCATCGGCGGATCCACCATTCTGGGTAGTGGCGAGGTTGCACTGATTCTCGATGTCCCTGGCCTGGTGCGGCATGTCACCGCCAGGGAGACCGGTCTGTCACGTTCCAGGCAAGGCTCGCTCGCCGCGACCGCCTGAGACCACATTTAGAGGAGACAAGAAAATGACCGTAATTCGGAAAATGATCGTGCTGCTCACCGCAGCGGCCCTGGGGATCCTGATCCTGGGCGGGACTGGCCTCTACCAGATGAAGCGTATCTATGAGGTCACCAACTACACCAATGCGAACACGGTGCCGAGCATCCTCGTCATCGATGAGGCGGCGGTTCCGGCCGCGGCCTTGCGGACCCAGGTCTGGCAGCACATGGCACAAAGCGATAGCGGCCGGATGGCCGAGATCGAGCAGCGTATCGCGGCCAATCGCCAGAAGGTGAGCGATGCCCTGAAGCGCTACGAGAGCCTGGTGTCGGATGACAAGGATCGTGCCTTGCTGGCCGCAGATTTCAAAGCCCTGGCGGATTACGATCAGCTCCGCGAGAAGGTGATGGGCCTGTCGCGTGCCAACCGCAACAATGAAGCCCGCGACCTGTTGATGGATAACCAGGCCGTGCTGGGGCGCATCGCGGAGGCCTTCGACGATCATCGCCAGTACAACGCTGAGCTGGGCAAGCGGGCGGCGGAGGATGCCGCGAATACCCAGAGCAGCGCGATCTGGCTGGCGGCGGTGATCTCCCTCGTCACGCTGGTCGGCGTCATCGTGATCGGGATTGCCAGCACCCGCAGCCTGCTGCGTCAGCTCGGCGCCGAGCCCGCCCTGGTGGCCCATGCCGTGCAGCGCATCGCAGGGGGAGACCTGACCACGGTGATCCCTGTCCGTGCAGGGGACAGCACCAGCCTGGCGGCCAATCTGAAGGGCATGGTCGAGCGGCTCTCCGGGATCATCGGTGAGGTCCGCAGCACGGCGGACTCCCTCAGCTCCTCGTCTGAAGAGGTGAGTGCGACGGCGCAGAGCATCTCGCAAGGGGCGACCGAGCAGGCGGCCAGTGTGGAGGAGACGTCCGCCTCCATGGAGCAGATGTCCGCGTCCGTCGGGCAGAACAGCGACAACGCCAAGCTCACCGACAGCATGGCGGCCAAGGCGGCGAAAGAGGCCGTGGAGGGGGGCGAGGCCGTGCGCTCGACGGTTGCGGCCATGAAGAGCATCGCCGACAAGATCGGCATCGTGGATGACATCGCGTACCAGACCAACCTTCTAGCGCTCAATGCGGCGATCGAAGCCGCCCGGGCCGGCGAACACGGCAAGGGCTTTGCGGTTGTTGCGGCAGAAGTGCGCAAGCTGGCCGAACGGAGCCAGGTGGCGGCCCAGGAGATCTCGGAGACCGCCAGGAGCAGTGTGGCTCTGGCCGAGAAGGCCGGAGACCTGTTCGAAGTCATCATCCCGAGCATCACCAAGACCTCTGATCTGGTACAGGAGATCAGCTCCGCCTCCGAAGAGCAGACCTCCGGCGTCGGGCAGATCAATGCGGCCATGACACAGCTCTCCCAGGCCACCCAGCAAAGTGCTTCGGCCTCCGAAGAGCTGGCCGCCACCGCGGAGGAGATGAGCGCCCAGGCCGAGCAGCTGACCAAGACGATGGCCTTCTTCAAACTGGAGTCTGCCCAGACGCAGGGTGCTGGCCGGAGCCGGGTGCTCCGGGCCGAGCGTCGCAGCAGCGCCATGGCGAGCGCACCGCTGTTCGAAGCGGATTACGTCCAGTTCGAGGGCTGAGCCATGGGCGAGCTGATCAAGGCGCCGGCGCACGGCGCAGGGCTCGTCGAGCCCAGGCAGTACCTGACCTTCACGATCGGTGGCGAGATGTTCGCGGTGGAAACCCTGAGCGTGAAGGAGATCATCGAATACGGTCAGGTCACCTGCATCCCGATGATGCCCGCGAGCATCCGCGGCGTGATCAACCTGCGCGGTTCCGTGGTGCCGGTCATCGACCTGAAGGCCCGCTTCGGCGGGCGCGCCACGGAGGCTACGCGGCGGACCTGCATCGTGATCATCGAGCTGGATGACGACGAGCACCAGGTGGTCGGGATCGTGGTCGACACGGTGAGCGAGGTCTTGGAGATCCCTATGGCCGACATCGAAGCTCCGCCCGCGTTCGGGGCGCGCATCCGGGCCGATTTCATCCGGGGCATGGGCAAGATCGAAGGGCGTTTCGTGATCCTGCTCGATGTGCACGCGGTGCTCTCCACGGATGAACTGTCCATGTTGTCGGAGATGGCCCAGGCCGCGCCTGCCCAGCCCGTACCGTCGCTTGTCGAATGAAGCGGCTGTGCCGTCAGCCCAGCTGTGGCTGACGGCTCTGCCCAAGGAGAGATGACCATGAACGTAACTCGAAGAATGACGCTGTTGGTATTGGTCGCCCTGCTGGGTGTGCTGGGGCTGGCTGCCATCAGCGCAAGCCAGTTGAACCGACTGCTGGCTGTGGCGGATGGAGGTGGGGCCCGTGATCTGCCCGGTGTGCTCGAGGTCGTGACTCACCGCGAGCAGTTCAATCGTATCCAGCTGGCCATCACGAAGCTGGTTGCCGGAGAGGAGCCGGCTCGCGCCGCCGAATTGGCCAAGTCGACGGGGGAGGCTGCCAGGGCGTTGCGCAGTGGATTGGAGAAAGCGGCGGCCAAGGCCACTGACGAGCGCAGCCGTCGCCTGTTCGAGGAGGAGCGCGCGCTGTTCGTCGACATGGAGCGACGCATTGCCGAGATCTTCGAGGCGGAGCGTGGGCATCGCCGGGCCGACGTGCAGGAGGCCTACCAGGCCATTCAACCCCTGGGCGAGATGTTGATGACCCGGTTCGAGGCGCATCTGGCGCTTGCTGAGGCGCTCGCCAGGCAGTCCGGCGAAGCAGTGCGGCAGATCCATGACTCTGCGCTCCTGTTCCTGGGGGGGATGGCTGCGCTGGTACTGCTCGGGGTGGGCATCCTCGGACTCCTGACCACGCGCGGATTGATGCGGGTCCTCGGGGGGGAGCCCGGTGCGGCCGTCGAGGTGGCGACCCGGGTGGCTGCCGGGGACCTGAGCACGCCCATCACGCTGCGGCCCGGCGACAGCAGCAGCTTGATGGCGGCGCTCAGGGACATGACCCTGGGGCTGCAGCGCCTGATGGATGAAATGAAGCACATGTCCCATGAGCACGACCGGGGCGATATCGATGTGGTGATCGACACCACCGCCCTGAAGGGGGCGTTCGCCGAGGTGGGCAGGGGTGTCAACGGCATGGTGGCGGGGCACATCGAAGTGAAGAAGAAGGCGATGAGCTGTGTTCAGGCCTTTGCTGAGGGCGACTTCGATGCCCCTCTGGAGACCTTCCCGGGCAAGAAATCCTTCATCAACGACACCGTCGAGCAGCTGCGCGGCAACGTCCGGGATTTCATCGCCGAGATGCATCGCATGAGCAGCGAGCACGACAAGGGCGATATCGACGCGGTGATCGAGTCCTCCCGGTTCCGGGGCGCCTACAAGACCATGGCGGAGGGGGTCAATGAGATGGTGGCCGGGCATATCTCGGTGAAGAAGAAGGCGATGGCCTGTATCCGGGCGTTCGGGGAGGGCAATCTCGACGCGCCGCTGGAGGTCTTCCCGGGCAAGAAGCGTTTCATCAACGACAACGTTGAGCAGGTGCGCACCAACATCAAGGCCTTGATCGCCGATGCAGGCCTGCTGGCCCAGGCCGCCACGGCCGGGCGGCTCGAAACACGCGCTGATGCGACCCGGCATCAGGGAGACTTCCGTCGCATCGTGGAGGGTGTGAACGGCACCCTGGATGCGATTGTCGGGCCTCTGGCCGAAGTGATGACAGTGATCGCCGCCCTCGAGCGGGGGGATCTGACCTGCAGCGTGCAGGGTGATTACCGGGGGCAACTGGGTGAGTTGAAGGAGGCCCTCAACGGCACATTGAGCAAGTTGGCCGGCGTGATCGCCGAGGTGAGGGGGACCTCCGACGCCATCGGCAGCTCGTCCGAGGAGGTCAGCGCGACCGCCCAGAGCCTCTCCCAGGGGGCGGGTGAGCAGGCGGCCAGCATCGAGGAGACCTCGGCATCCATCGAGCAGATGTCGGCTTCAGTCTGCCAGAACAGCGACAACGCCAAGCTGACTGACGGGATGGCGTCCAAGGCAGTCAAGGAGGCCCGGGAAGGGGGCGAGGCCGTGCGGTCCACGGTGGAGGCCATGAGGAGCATCGCAGAAAAGATCGGCATCGTGGATGACATCGCGTACCAGACCAACCTGCTGGCCCTCAATGCGGCCATCGAGGCGGCCCGAGCCGGTGAGCATGGCAAGGGCTTCGCCGTGGTGGCGGCGGAGGTCCGCAAGCTGGCCGAGCGTAGCCAGGTGGCGGCCCAGGAGATCTCCGAGACCGCCAGAGGCAGCGTGGCCCTGGCCGAACGGGCGGGCGCGCTGCTGGAAGTGATCATCCCGAGCATCAGCAAGACCTCTGATCTGGTGCAGGAGATCAGCTCCGCATCTGAAGAACAGGGCTCGGGGATCAGCCAGATCAACATGGCCATGGGCCAGCTGTCCCAGTCCAGCCAGCAGAACGCGTCGGCTTCCGAGGAACTGGCGGCGACCGCCGAAGAGTTGAGCGCGCAAGCCGAGCTGTTGAACCGTGCGATGGCCTACTTCCGGCTCGGTGGAGACGAGCGTCAGGCGCCCACCGTGCGGGAGGCTGCCCGCCGCCGCCCCGGGGCACTGCGGGACACGGGATCGCGTGTCCCGGCTGGCAACGGGAGTCGGATGCTCGAAGCCGACTATGTCGAATTCGCAGCCTGACGGAGCGATATCGTGACGACACTTGCTGTCAGCCGGACCGTCGGGGAGCACGGTCCGCTCCAGGACCGGGAGTTCCGGCTGTTCCGGGACCTCATGTACCGCCATGCCGGCATCAGTCTTTCGGATGCCAAGAAGCAACTGGTGGCGGGGCGCCTTGCCAAGCGCCTGCGTCATCTGAGCCTGCCCAGCTACGCCGACTATTTCCGTCGGCTCCAGGCCGATGGGGGGGAGATGCAGACGGCGGTCGATCTCCTGACCACCAACGAGACCTATTTCTTTCGGGAGCCCAAGCACTTCGACTTTCTCCGCGACAGCGTGCTGCCGGGCCTGAAGTCGAAGGGGCCGGTCAGGGTGTGGAGCGGGGCCTGCTCAAGTGGTGAGGAGCCCTACACGCTGGCCATGGTGATGGCCGAAGTCCTCGGGGGGCGGCCCTGGGGGATCGTGGCCTCGGACCTGTCTTCCAGGGTGCTGGCCACCGCAAGGCAGGGGCGCTATCTGATCGAGGATGCCGAAGGCATTCCGCGGCCGCTGCTCCGCAAGTACTGCCTCAAGGGCGTCGGAAGCCAGGAGGGCTCCTTCATGATCAAGCCGGAACTGAAAGGCAGGATCGAGTTCCGTCAGGTGAATCTCAACGCCAGCCTGCCCGATCTCGGCGTCTTCGATCTGATCTTCCTGCGTAACGTGATGATCTACTTCGATATCGAGACCAAGCGACAAGTGGTGCGGCGCATCCTGCCCCTGCTGCGGCCGGGGGGGCATTTCGTGGTGTCCCACTCGGAGAACCTGAATGGCGTGTCGGATGCGTTGAAGGCCGTACGGCCTTCCATCTACCGCAAGCCCGAGGCCTGATGCGTGCGCCGGCCCGATGGCGTGGTGGACGTGTTCCTGCGGCCCGGGGAACTGTACTTCGGGGACCGGCACACGCGTCTGCGTACGCTGCTCGGCTCATGCGTGGCGCTGGTGTTCTGGCATCCGCGCAAGCTGCTCGGAGGCATGTGCCATTACGTGCTGCCCAGTCGCAACCGTCCTGTGTCGGGCCCGCTTGATGGGCGCTACGGCGACGAGGCCTTCGGCCTGATGCTGCAGGAGATCCGTGCGGCGCACACCCAGCCGTCAGAGTATCGGGTACGGATGTTCGGCGGTGGAAACATGTTCCCCGGCATGGCCTGCAACCTCGCCCCGATCGGCCCGCAGAACGTCGCTGCCGCGCGGGCCCTGATGCGGCGGCACAGTCTCGATTGCATCGGTGCCCACGTTGAGGGTATCGGTCACCGTCATCTCCTGTTCGATGTCTGGAGCGGACGGGTCACCCTTGAACATACCGGGCCCCAGGATGGGGTGACGGCCAGTCGTTGAATAAAGGAAGCTGCATGCCTGCCATCAAGGTCATGATCGTCGATGACTCGGCGGTGGTCCGCCAGGTGCTCTCTGCCGCCTTGGATGAGGACCACGCCATCGAGGTGATCGGCGCTGCTGTGGATCCGGTCTTTGCGCTGGAAAAGATGAAAGTCTGCTGGCCGGACGTCATCGTTCTCGATGTGGAGATGCCGCGCATGGATGGCATCACCTTTCTCCGCAAGATCATGGCGGAGCGGCCCACGCCGGTGGTGATCTGTTCGACCCTCACCGAGCAGGGCTCGGAGACTGCCATGCAGGCATTGGCTGCCGGTGCGGTGACGGTGGTGGCCAAGCCCAAGATGGGACTCCGGCAGTTCCTGATGGACAGCTCAGACGATCTGATCAGTGCCGTGAAGGCGGCCGCGCGGGCCAATGTGCGCCGTCTTGCGTCTGTACCCGTGATCGCGCCGCCGCCGCGGCTGACTGCAGATGCGATGCTGCCCGCCGGTGGCGCCATGGCCTTGACCACCGAGATGGTGGTTGCCATCGGTACCTCCACCGGCGGCACCCAGGCCCTGGAGGCGATCCTGCGCGCCCTGCCCAGACTGTGCCCGGGAATCGTCGTGGTGCAGCATATGCCGGAGAAGTTCACCGGGGCCTTCGCCCAGCGCCTGGACGCCCTGTGCGAGGTCTCGGTCCGCGAGGCACGGCATGGTGATCGGGTGATGCCGGGCCGGGTGCTCATCGCCCCGGGGGGCAAGCACATGCTGCTCAAGCGCAGCGGCGCCCAGTACATGGTGGATGTCGTCGATGGCCCCCCCGTGAGCCGGCACCGCCCATCGGTGGATGTGCTGTTCCGCTCCGCAGCCCGTTTTGCCGGAAAGAACGCGGTGGGCATCATCATGACCGGAATGGGCGATGACGGTGCCCGAGGTCTGAAGGAGATGCATGAGGCCGGCGCCTGGACCCTGGCCCAGGACGAAGCCAGCTGCGTGGTCTATGGCATGCCCAAGGAAGCCGTGAAGCTGGGGGCCGTGGATCGGGTGCTGCCCCTCAAGGACATCCCGGGCGCCATTCTGGGCCGGGGCAGCAGGCGGGCCTGAGTGCTCCGCCTGCCGGCAGGAGCCGCTCAGCGCTGCACGCAGTGCTCGGTACCGTGGTTACCGCCCTTGAACTCCGGCTCGTAGTAATACTTGGTGAAGCTCCACTTGCCCGTCTTATTGCGGCTGAAGCGGGCAATGCCGGTCCCGAAATCACGCGTCGCCGGATCGGTGTTGGCGAAGTAGATGCCCATCTGGCGGCCATCTGCTGCGGCATGGCCCGGATAGGCGCCATAGTCCGGCACTTCCAGCTTGAAGCGGTAGGCGGCCAGCCGGCCCTGGCTGTGTGCAGGCTCGAGCGCCAGGGTGACGGTGCCCTTGTAGGGGCCTTCCTGGCTGTCCTTGCCGGTGCAATCGTAGATGCCGCTGAAGTCTTCGCCCTTGAAGGCGGCTTGAGACGTGGCGCTTAAGCAGGTGAGGGCGGTGATCAGGGTGACGCGGTGCAGGGTATTCATGAGGTAGGCAGATCGATTTGGGAGAGCAGATAGAGAGATTTCAAATCATCGGAGCCGGCGCGCGATCCCGTTGTCGAGGCTGCTGAGGAAGCGCTCGACGGCATGGGTGTAGGCCCCTGGCTGGCCGAGTTGTGCATTGATGTCACCGTGGGAGAGATCCTCAGGCAGCACCTCCGCTCGTATCCCTAGCTGGCCGGCTCGTGCAGCGAACTGCTGTGCCTGCTGGCAGGATTCGGCCCGGCGGGTCGAGCAGACCGACAGCAGGGGAGCCGCACCGGACGTGAGGGCATGGACAGGTGACATGGCCTGCCAGTAAGCAGGATCCGTTCCAAAGGGGGCGTCGTAGAGCGGGAGGTGGCGATGGCTCATGATGGCCGTCACGTCCATGGCCGCGCTGTCGAGGGCGACGGTACCGATCACCGGGTGCAGTCCGGGCTCGCCTGCGTAGCGTGGGGCTGAGCCCAGCAGGGCGACCAGGTGGGCGCCGGCCGAGTGGCCCATCAACACGACGCGCTGCGGGTCGCCGCCCCAGGAGGGGGCCTTGTCCTGCGTCACCGCCAGGGCCCTGGCCACGTCCTGCAACTGTACGTCGGGTGCCGCATCGGGGAGCATCCGGTAGTTGGCGGACACCAGGATGAAACCGCGGTTCACCCAGCGGGCGAGCTTGGCATCGACGACGCGGCTCATTGCCTTGTCGCCCCATTTCCAGGCGCCGCCATGCACCATGAAGATGATCGGCGCGGACTCGGGCCGGGCCGGAAGATAGACGTCGAAGCGCTGGGCCGGGTGGGGGCCGTAGGCGATGTCGCCCAGATGTTGCGCGCCGGGCGGCAGGCCTGATTCATCCGTGAGGGAGGTGGCCTGATGCTCGGCCCGCATCTCACGGAGGCGTTCGCGGAGGGGGCCTGCGCTGGCGACCTGTGCGGTGGCGGCCAGCAGCAGGGCCAGCACCAGCCGCTGCGTGAGCCGCTTTCCTGGAGCGGAACGGGCGTTCATGGCTGCAGGGTCAGTCCGACCTTGCCGAACTGCAAACCCGACTCCAACCGGTCCAGGGCCGCGTGGATGCCGGTGATGGGGAAGCTGCTGTCGATCACCGGGACGATCCGCTGTTGCTCGACGAAGGCCAGCAGGTCATGGAATTCGGAGAAGTCCCCATGGGTGGACCCGAGAATCTGCAGCTGGCGGATGAAGATGCGGCGCAGGTCTGCCGGTGGCTGGTCGCCGCTGGTGGCGCCACAGGTGACCAGGCGGCCGCCGCGTACCAGGGACTTCATGGCGGCGGGCCAGACGGCCTCGCCGACGTTCTCGATCACCACATCGACACCGCGACCGCCGGTGAAGGCCAGTACCGCCTTCGCCACATCGCCGGTCCGGCTGTTGATGCCGTGATCCGCGCCCATGGCCACGGCTCGTGCGAGCTTGGTGTCGTTGCGGGAGGTGACGATGACCCGGGCCCCTGTGGCCTTGGCCAGTTGCAGCGCGGCGAGCGAGACCCCGCCCCCGATGCCGAAGACCAGCACGGTTTCCCAGGGCTTGACCTGGGCCTTGGTGAACAGCATGCGCCAGGCCGTCAGGTGATTGACCCCCAGCGCCGCGGCCTCGACGAAGTCCAGGTGCGTGGGCATGGGGAACACGTTGCGGGCGGGCAGACTGACCCATTCGGCGAAGGTGCCGTCCCGGTGCTCGCCAAGAAACCGCATCCGGGGGCACAGCACGCCCTCGCCACGCTGGCAGAACTCGCAGCGGCCGCAGTTGAGGCCCGGGTGCAGGACGACCCGCTGGCCGGGCTTCAGCAGGGTTTCCTCCGCGTCCACCTCCTCGATCAGCCCCGCACCATCCAGACCCATGATCTGGGGCAGGTTGTGCGTGATGCCCTGGCCGCTGTTGCGCATGTACAGATCGACCTGATTGAGGGTGGCGGCGTGCAGGCGGACCCGCACCTCGCCTGGCCGGCGGACCGGTCGATCACGTTCGCCGACCTGGACGACCTCGTTGCCACCGTGGCCGGTGATGTATGCGGCTTTCAATTGTGCGCCCCCTCATGAATGCATGTGTCGTGCGTCCATTATAAGAAAATGCCCACCTCCTGACGGGGGTGGGCATTTCGGCCGGGCCGGGGCGGTTCAAGCATGGACTTCCGGATTCCCCTGCAATCTGCTCGTCGAGGGAGCTAGCGACTGTCAACGTTGCGGTTGCTGGTTACTTTCTGGACGGTCTCCCTTTGGTCCGTAAGCCCCCGGCAAACTCACCTTCCCCCGACCTCTTAGCTCGCTAACCATAGT
>CALBTT010000212.1 GCA_937967645.1 uncultured Zoogloea sp. | reverse complement strand
GATGGTGATTCGTGACTGGAGTTCAGACGTGTGCTCTTCCGATCTGCGATCCCCAACGACGCCGTTCCCGCCCCCCCGCCGCCGGGCAGCATGGACGCCCGCCGTGTCACGGAAGCCCCGCCGCCGGTCTGCCGCGACTGCGGCGTGATCGAACGCGTCGAGGCGGTCCAGCAGAAGGGTGAAGGCAGCGGCATCGGTGCGGTGGGCGGCGCCATTCTCGGCGGCGTGCTCGGCCACCAGGTCGGCGAAGGCTCCGGCAAGCAGCTGGCGCGCATCGGCGGCGCCGTACTGGGCGGCTTCGCCGGCAACGAGGTGGAACGCCGCGCCCGCACGGTCAGCCACTATCGCGTCACCGTGCGCATGGAAGACGGCAGCCGCCGCGTGATCGAACAACAGAGCGAACCCGCTTGGCGCAGCGGTGATCCGGTGCGGATCCGCAACGGCGAGATCGTCGCCGGTGGCCAGCCCCGCCCGGCCCAGGGCAGCGCGGCCTTCTGAGGTTTAGGGGCCCGTGTAGGGGCCATCTAGGGGCGGCTTCAGCCGCCCGCGGACTCCGATCAACAACCGACCTTCATCAACCCGCAGTGGGCGGCTAAAGCCGCCCCTACACGTACCCTACACGCACCCTACACCTACCCCACTCCGCTTACACCACCCGGTCGAGGCGGGTCAGCACCAGGTCGCGGCCCATGGTCTCCAGCACCGCGTCGATGGAGGGCGTCTGCGGCTGGCCGAGGATGGCGACCCGCAGGGGGATGGCCACCTGGGGCATCTTCAGACCGTGGGCGGTGCAGGTTTCCTTGATCGCGGCGCTGAGCAGGGCCTTCTCCCAGGCGGCTTCGGCGAGCTTGCCACGCAGGGTGGCGAGGGCCGGCCGCACGGCTTCGGTGATGTGCTGGGCGATCAGCTCGTCGGCCGGATGCAGGTCGATGTAGAAAGCCTCGGCCGCATCGGCCAGTTCATTGAGAGTGCTCACCCGATCCTTGTACAGGGCGATGATGGACTCCAGCGCCGGGCCGCTCTCCGGATCGACCCCGCGCCGGGCCAGGCGGCGGCTCACATCGGCGGCCAGGCGGGCGTTGTCGGTCTGCTTGATGTAGTGGGCATTGAGCCAGTTGAGCTTCTCGGTGTTGAACTGGGCGGCCGACGGGGTGATGTGGTCCAGATCGAACCACTCCACCAGCTGCTCGCGGGAGAAGATCTCGTCATCGCCGTGGCTCCACCCCAGGCGGGCCAGGTAGTTGATGACCGCCTCCGGCAGGTAGCCGTCGTCGTCGTACTGGGTGACGCTCACCGCCCCGTGGCGCTTGGACAGCTTCTGGCCGTCGTCGCCGAGGATCATGGAGAGGTGCGCGTACTGCGGCACCACGGCGCCGAGGGCCTTGAGGATGTTGATCTGGCGCGGGGTGTTGTTCACGTGGTCGTCGCCGCGGATGACCTGGGTGATGCCCATGTCCCAGTCGTCCACCACCACGCAGAAGTTGTAGGTAGGCGTGCCGTCGGCGCGGGCGATGATGAGGTCGTCCATCTCGGCGTTGGCGATCTCGATGCGGCCCTTGACCAGGTCGTCCCAGGCCACCACGCCGTCGGTGGGGTTTTTGAAGCGGATCACCGGCTGCACACCGGCCGGAGGTGCGGGCAGCACCTTGCCGGCCTCGGGGCGCCAGCGGCCGTCGTAGCGGGGCTTCTCGCCGCGGGCGCGTTGGGCTTCCCGCAGGGCATCGAGCTCTTCCGGCGGCATGTAGCAGGGGTAGGCGGTGCCGGCAGCCAGCATCTCCTGGATGACCGCCTTGTAGCGGTCCATGCGCTGCATCTGGTAGAACGGGCCTTCGTCCCAACCCAGATCAAGCCAGTTCATGCCGTCGAGGATGGCCTGCACCGCCTCGGGGGTGGAGCGGGCCACATCGGTGTCCTCGATGCGCAGGATGAACTGCCCCCCGTGACGACGGGCGTAGGCCCAGGAGAACAACGCCGTGCGCGCGCCCCCGATATGCAGGTAGCCGGTGGGGCTGGGGGCGAAGCGGGTGCGGACGGTAGAGGCCATGACGGGAATCCGGAGAGGCTGAAAACCCGCCATTTTACGCAAACCGGCGGCCCATCAACACAAAGCCCGGCCAAAGCCGGGCTGTGCGGAAGCAAGACGACGCGGAAAGACGCGTCGGGGAAGGCTCAGATGGCCGACTCGTTGGTCTCGCCGGTGCGGATGCGCACGACCTGCTCGACGGGCATCACGAAGATCTTGCCGTCGCCGATCTTGCCGGTGCGCGCAGCCTTGACGATGGCTTCCACGGCCTGCTCGACCACATCGGTGGTCACCACCACCTCGATCTTGATCTTGGGCAGGAAGTCCACGACGTATTCGGCACCGCGATAAAGCTCGGTATGCCCCTTCTGGCGGCCGAAACCCTTCACCTCGGTCACGGTCAGGCCGGTGATGCCCACTTCGGACAAAGCCTCACGAACTTCATCGAGCTTGAAGGGCTTGATCACGGCTTCGATTTTCTTCATCTGCGGTCTCCTTGAAACGGTGCGGCATTCTAGCCGGATATATCCTGCCCGGCATGCCGGGGTGTCGGGGTGGGTACGCGCGACGTATTCAGGCGTCGCGGTAGCGGGAGGTGATGGGGTAACGCCAGTCCTTGCCGAAGCCGCGCTGGGTGACCCGCACGCCGGGGGGAGCCTGGCGGCGCTTGTACTCGTTGCGCCGGAGCATGCCTACAGTACGCTTCACATCGGCCTCCGGATAGCCCCGGGCGATGATCTCCTCCGGCGCCAGATCTTCTTCCATGTAGGCAGCGATGATGGCGTCGAGCACCTCGTAGGGCGGCAGGGAATCCTGGTCGCACTGGTCGGGCTTGAGCTCCGCCGAGGGCGGCCGGGTCAGGATGTTGTCGGGGATCACCGGGCCGCCCGGCTGGGCGTTGCGCCACGCACACAGGCGGTAGACGAAGGTCTTGTAGATGTCCTTGATGACCGCGAAACCGCCGGCCATGTCACCGTAGAGCGTGGCATAGCCGGTGGCCATCTCGCTCTTGTTGCCGGTGGTCAACACGATGGAGCCGGTCTTGTTGGACAGGGCCATCAGCAGCATGCCGCGGATGCGCGACTGCAGGTTCTCCTCGGTGGCGTCCTCCGGCAGGCCGGCAAAATGCGGGGCCAGCAGGTCGGCGAAGGTACGCATCGCCGGCTCGATGGCGATCTCGTCGTAGCGCACGCCGATGCGGCGGATCATCTCGCGGGAATCATCGAGGCTCATCTGGGCCGTGTAGGGCGAGGGCATCATCACCGCACGCACCCGCTCGGCGCCCAGGGCATCGACCGCGATGGCCAGCGTAAGGGCCGAATCGACGCCACCGGACAGGCCGATGAGGGCGCCGGGGAAGCCGTTCTTGCCGAGGTAGTCACGCACCCCCAGCACCAGGGCGTCGTAGACGTCTGCCTCCACCGGGCGGGCTGCGGGCAGCTGGCGGTCCTGCCAGGCCCCGTCGGCAAAGCGCAGCAGGGCCAGTTCTTCTGCGAACACGCGGCCCTGCCAGGCCAGGCCGCCATCCGCGTCGAGGGCGAAGGAGCCGCCATCGAAGACCAGCTCGTCCTGCCCACCCACCAGGTTGCAGTAGGCCACCGGCAGGCCGGTGTCGGCCACACGCTCGCGCAGCACCTCGTAACGGCGCTGCTGCTTGTTCATGTGGAAGGGCGAGGCATTGAGCACCAGCAGCAACTCGGCGCCGGCCTCACGGGCCACCTCGGCGGCACCGGATTCCCACACATCGGCACAGATATTCACGCCGACCCGGACGCCCTTCAGCTCGAACACGCAGGCACCGGTGCCGGCTTCGAAATAGCGTTCCTCGTCAAAGACCTCGTAGTTGGGCAGGCGGTGCTTGAAGTAGGTGTCCACCACGCGGCCGTCGCGGATCACAGCGGCCGCGTTGTAGCGCACGCCTTCCACTTCGGCCGGGTAGCCCACCAGCGCCGTGATGCCCTGCACCTCGACGGCCAGGGTGGCGAGTTCGGCTGCGCAGGCCTCGATGAAGGCCGGGCGCAGCAACAGGTCTTCGGCCGGATAGCCACACAGGGCCAGTTCGGGGGTCAGCACCACATCGGCGCCCGCGGCCTTGGCCCGGGTCACCGCATCCAGGATCCGGCGTGCATTGCCGGAGATGTCGCCCACGACACAGTTGAGCTGGGCGACAGCGACGGTAAGAGGGGTTTTCATGGGGCGACACTATACCGCGAAGGGCCCACCCGCCGCGCGGCTGGACCATCCGTGGCCCCATGCTTGTATGCTTGATGTTCCCTCACCCCACCCACCGCCATGCCCCGCTTCGCGTTGCACGCCGCCCTGGACGAGATTCCCGCTGATCAGTGGGATGCCCTGGCCGGGCCCCAGCCCACCCTCTCCCATGCCTACCTGTCCACGCTCGAACGCTCGGGTTGCGTGTCATCGCGCACGGGCTGGACACCCCGCCACGCGGCCCTGTGGGAGGGGGAGACCCTGCTCGCCGCCCTGCCCCTGTATCTCAAGACCCACTCCTACGGGGAGTACGTCTTCGACTGGGCCTGGGCCGAGGCCTATCACCGCCACGGGCTGGAGTACTACCCCAAGTGGCTGTCTGCCGTGCCCTTCACGCCGGTGCCGGGCCAGCGCCTCCTCGGGCGGGACGCGGCGGCCCGGCGCAGCCTGCTGGGCCACCTGCTCGGCCACGTGGGGGAATCGGGCGCCTCGTCCCTGCACATCCTCTTCCCGACCGATGAGGAGGCCGCCTGGCTGGCCGACGCAGGCCTGGAGATCCGCCACGGGGTGCAGTTCCACTGGCAGAACGCCGGCTACCGGGACTTCGAGGACTTCCTGGGCCGCCTGGCCCAGCCCAAGCGCAAGAAGATCCGCCAGGAGCGGCGCAAGGTGGCGGATGCCGGCGTGAACTTCCGTGTGCTGCGCGGCGCGGAAATCGGGGCGGAGGAATGGGCCTACTTCCACGCCTGCTACAGCCGCACCTACGCCGAGCACCGTTCCACGCCCTATCTGACCCGGCGCTTCTTCGAGGATTTCTGCGCCCTTGCCCCGGAGGCCTGCGTGCTGATGATCGCCGAGCGGGCCGGCACACCGGTGGCGGCCAGCTTCTTCCTGTGCGACCGGGATGCCCTCTACGGCCGCTACTGGGGCAGCACCGAGTTCATTCCCTGCCTGCACTTCGAGGCCTGCTACTACCAGGCCATCGACTACGCCATCGGGCAGGGCCTGCAGCGCTTCGAGGGCGGCGCCCAGGGCGAGCACAAGCTGTCCCGCGGCCTGGAGCCGGTGCGCACCGCATCGGCCCACTGGATCGCCGATCCGCGCTTCCGCGATGCGGTGGCCCGCTTCCTGGCCCAGGAGCGGGGCGGCATGGAGGCCTACCTGGACGAGCTGTCCGAACGCCTGCCCTTCCGCGCCGACCCGGACCCGGCCTAGAAGCGGCTCAGGACACCTCGGCCCGCGATGCCGGGCGCCTCGCGGGGCGGCGGGCCCGGCGGAGCCGGAGGGCCCCGTCGAGGCAACGCTCGACATCGGCGCCCAGGGTCAGGCTGCCATCCCGGGCATAGTCCTGATGCTGGCGCTCGATGTTCTTCAGGGCATAGATGTAATTCACCATCAACCCACAGGACTGGCGCAAGCCCCGGGCCGACACGTCACCCAGCCAGTTGATGCGGCCCAGGCTGGCACCGTTGGAGAAATGGAAGCGCCCGACCGGATCGAGGGGGTGCTTGCCGCTCTTCTCGCGGGCCAGGTAGTAGGCACACTCCCCTTCCAGCCACGCCTTCAAGGCAGGCTGGTTGGCCGCCCCCCCGATCTCGGCGGCCAGACAGTGCTGGATGGCCGCCATGCCGCTCTTGCCGGTGCCTTCCAGCACCGCCAGCACATCGGTAGGGATGCGCTCCAGGTAAGCCGGCTCGGCGAGCTGCCTGTCCAGCCAGCGGCTGAAGCCCGGGATCGGCGACAAGGTCGCAAAGTTGCGCAGCCGCGGATACTCGGACAACAGCTGCTGCACCACCCGCTTGATCAGGAACTCGCCCATGCTCACCCCGCGCAGACCCGCCTGGGCGTTGGAGATGGAGTAGAAGATCGCCGTGGTGGCGGACTCGGGATCGAGGGTCGGCTGGGATTCGTCCAGCAGGGTCTGCACCTTGTCGGCGATGTCCCGGACCAGCGCCACCTCCACGAAGATCAGTGGCTCGGAAGGCATGCGCCCGTGGAAGAAGGCATAGCAGCGCCGGTCGGAATCCAGCCGGTTGCGCAGGTCGTTCCAGGACTTGATCTCGTGCACCGCCTCATAGCGGATCAGCTTCTCGAGCAGGGACGCCGGCGACTCCCAGCCGATCCGGCGCAACTCGAGGAAGCCCGCATCGAACCACAGGGTGAGCAGGCGCAGCAGGTCCTGCTCCAGGGCCGGAAAAGCCTCGGCCCCCAGGCGGTAGAGGTCGGCCCGCATGTCCACCAGGGCATGCACACCGTCAGGCAGCAGGTTGAACTGCCGCAGGATACGCAGCCGCGGTGATTCGAGGCTTTCCGCCAGGCGCCCCTCGGCGCGCACCCGGTCCGCATCGTCCCGGGCCGCCAGATACGCATCGATGGCCTTGCGGACTTCCGGCTTGCCGGGCCCGAAACCCGCCTCGAGCCGCCCCAGGAAGGCCTGCCGATCGGCATCGCCGGCCCCCTGGTAGAAGGCGAGCAGCTGGCCGACCCGCTCACGGGCCCGCGCCTCGCCGTCGTACTCCCCGGCCGCCGCCTTCAGCAGCTCATCGATACGCCGCCAGGTCCGGGCCGGCACCACGTCCACCTGGCTGTGCGCCTCGCGATCCTCGTCACGCCCACGTACCAGGCGGCGCCACAGCCCCGCCATGGAGGCCCCCAGCCCGCGCGTGCTCTCCACTTTCACATCCTTTCCCATCCCACGCTCCTTGATCGATGACCCTCGCATGAGTGACCCCGGCAGCGGCCGGTTGTTCCCGCCGGCGGCGGGCGTCCCGCGCAACACCCCTCCCCAGGCAGTACCCCTGCCACTGTAGCGGAAGCCGGCCACCTGTCTGGTGTGACTTCCGCCACGGATCATTCATCAGTGAGCGGTGGCGCCTCCGCACCGCCGCGGCGCCTCCTCCCGGATCGGCAGACTGACCAGTGCGGCGAGCAGGGCCAACACGATGTCGGCGTACCACATCCAGTCGTAGTTGCCGAAGGCCACCAGGGCCAGGCCGCCGAGCCAGGCCCCGAAGAAGGCGCCGGTCTGATGGGACAGCAAGGTCAGGCCGAACAGGGTGGCCAGGTAGCGCAGACCGAACAGCTTGCCGACCAGGCCCGCGGTGGGGGGAACGGTGGCCAGCCAGGTCAGGCCCAGTCCGAAGGCGAAGGCATAGAAGGTCAGCGAGGTCTTGGGCGCAGCGAGGTAGATCGCCACCAGCACCGCGCGTGATCCATACATGATGGCCAGCAGCCACTTCATGCGGTAATGCTGGCCCAGCGCACCGACACCGAGACTGCCGGCGATATTGGCCAGGCCGATCAAGCCGAGGGAGACGGCCGAGACGTTGGCCGGCAAGCCACACAGGTCGACGGCCCCGGGCAGATGGGTGACCAGGAAGGCGATGTGGAAACCGCAGGTGAAGAAACCCGCGTGCAGGCACCAGTAGCTGCGATCACGCAGGGCGACCCGCAGCTGCGCTTTCAGGCCCATGTCCGCGGCGGCGGATGGCGGATGCTCGACCTTGTGGCGCAGCGGCCAGGACAGCGGCAGCGTGGCCAGCGCACAGGCCGCCAGGCCGTACAGGGCCGTGACCCAGCCGAAACCGCTGATCAGGAACTGGGTCAGCGGGGCGAACAGGAACTGCCCGAAGGAACCGCCGGCATTGAGGAAGCCGGAGGCGAAGGCGCGCTTCGGCGCGGGCACCCGCTGCGCCATGGCCCCCAGCAGGATCGAGAAGCTGCCGGCTCCGGCGCCTGCCGCGACGAGGAAGCCGAGGGTCATGATGAGGCCGAACTGGCTCTCCACAAAGGGCGTCAGGATCAGGCCGAGCACCAGCATGACCGCCCCGGTGAACAGCGACCCGGCCGGACCGAAGCGGTCGGCGACGGCACCGAAGACAGGCTGCGCGGCGCCCCAGACGAACTGCCCCACAGCCATCGCCAGACTGATGCTGGCGACCCCCAGACCGGTGGCGGTGTTGAGGGGGGACACGAAAAGGCCGAGGGACTGGCGGATCCCCATGGTGATCATCAGCACCGTGGAGGCGACAAGGACGAGGGGCCAGTAGGAGATCTGCGGGACCTCCGCGCCTGCTGACGGCCGGGGCGGGTTCGGGCTCATGGGCTACTCAGCCTGGATATCCGGGCGTGACTTGAGAAGCCCGGCAGGATCTCCGGAACCCGCGCTCGGGTCAATCAGGATTTACAGGTACGCAGGGTTGCCAGGGCCGAGGGGAAGTCGTAGGCCCCCACCTCCCGCTCGAAGCGGCTCCAGTCCGGCCCCAGGGCAGACTTGAGCAGCTCGGCGCTCTCCCGCACGGCTTTCACCACCGCCACGTTGTCCTCCGCCAGCAAGCCTTCCAGACGCTGCAAGGCATCGGCCAGGACAGCCGGGTCGGCGGCGGCCCCGGTCGGGGCGGCGGGCGCCGCAAGCTCCCTCGGTAGCGCATCGATGGCGGTCACCGCCGCAGCCTGGGCTTCGTCGAGACGCGCCAGGAAGGCCTCGACGTCGTCGGGCCCATCGCCTTCGCGGAGGGCAGTCTCGAGGCGGGCCGCCAGCTCCTGCACCCCCGGGATGCCGATCATTCCCGACACGCCCTTGAGGGAGTGGGCCTGCCGCTGGGCATCCTCGCGCCGCCCTTCGGCAAGCGATATGCGGATCCGCTCCACGTCCTGGCCGTGACTGTCCGCATACTTGTGCAGCAGCCGTAGGTAGTTGGGGATGCGGCCCCGCAGGTTCTTCAAGCCATAGGCCACGTCCAGCCCGGGCACGCCATCGAGCATGCCACGGATGTCCGCTGGCGCCTCTTCGGCAGTGGCGGGCAGGGCCAGCCCGGGCGGCAGCCACTGGACCAGCTTCGCATACAGCATGGAGGGATCGACGGGCTTCGGCAGGTGATCGTTCATCCCGGCGTCCAGGCAACGCTGACGGTCCTCGCCAAAGGCGTTGGCGGTCATCGCCAGGATGGGCACCTTGTCCAGGCCGGCCAGGCGGATCGCGCGGGTTGCCTCGAGCCCGTCCATCACCGGCATCTGGATGTCCATCAGGATCAGGGCGTAGTCGCCGGCGATCGCCAACTCCACGGCACGCGCGCCATCGCCGGCGAGTTCCACCTCGAGGCCGACCGCCTCCAGCAGGGACATCGCCACCTCTTGATTGATTGGACTGTCCTCCACCAGCAGGACCCGGGCGCCGCGATGCTCCCTGACCAGCGTGCGCTCGGCAGGCAACTCCCCGGCCAGAGCCGGACCGGCCTTGGTGGCGGCCCCCCCCGGCGCGACACTCAGGGCGTCCTGCAGGCTCGACAGGGTCACCGGCCGCGCCAGGGTTTCGGGCCCCTGCCGCGGTGCCCTGTCAGCCTCCTCCTCCCACCCGGTGGCACTCGTCTCGCCGAGCGTCAGCAGAATGCAGCGGGGGGGCGCGGTGAGCGCCTGGGCGGCGATCTGCGCCGCGGTATCGTAGCCATCGGGCCCCGGCAGATCCGCATCCAGCAACACCACCTGAAAGGGATCGGGCTCCCGGTCAGCCGCGGCCACCAGGGCCAACGCCGCCGAGCCCGATTCGCAGGTGACGACACGCGCCCCCAGGGTCATGGCCATGGAGGCCAGCACTGCCCGAGACTCCAGCAGGTCATCCACCACCAGTACCCGCAGGGCCGGCACCGACGAAACCGCCGGCAGGCTGCCGGGGGCACGCCGGAAAGGCAGGCTGAGCCAGAAGCAGCTGCCGCGCCCCGGCTCGCTGTCGACACCCGCCTCGCCCTTCATCATGCGCGCCAGATGCCCGGTGATCGCCAGGCCCAGCCCGGTTCCGCCGTAGCGCCGGGTGGTCGAGCTGTCGGCCTGCTCGAAGGGCTGGAAGAGCCGGGCCTGCTGCTCCGCGTCGATGCCGATACCCGTGTCGCTGACCTCCAGGCGGACCCGGACCTCGCCCTCCTCCTCGCGCTCCACCCGGCAGCGCAGCAGAATCAGGCCCCGCTCGGTGAACTTGACCGCATTACCCAGGTAATTGACCAGCATCTGGCCCAGTCGTATCGCATCGCCCCTCAGCCAGGTGGGCGCGCTGCCCATGTCAACCACCAGGTCCAGCCCCTTCTGGTGGGCCTTGTCGGCCACCAGCGCGCAGGCCTTGCGGACCACCTCCTCGAGGTTGAACTCCGACTCCTCGAGCGACAGCTTGCCGGCCTCGATCTTGGAGAGGTCCAGGATGTCGTTGATGATCGACAGCAGGTGCTCCGCCGCGTCACCGATCTTCTCCAGCCGGGCCTGCACATCGGCCCCCTGCAGGCTGCGCCGCAGCAGGTGGGTCAGGCCGATGATTGCATTCATGGGCGTGCGGATCTCGTGGCTCATGTTGGCCAGGAAGGCGCTCTTCGCCCGATTGGCACTGTCCGAGGCTTCGCGGGCCGCCTCGAGCTCGGCCGTGCGCAAAGACAAGGCCCGATTGGCCTCCTCGAGCTGGCCCGTTCTCTCGGTGACCAGTTGCTCCAGGTGTTCCCGGTAATCCCGCAGCTCGGCCTCGGCGGCCTTGCGCTCGGTGATGTCTTCCTGGATGCCGATGAAGTGGGACACGTGGCCATCGGGTTGCACGACGGGAGAGATCCGGGCGTACTCGACCCAGATCTGCCCGTCCCGCCGGCGATTGATGAACTCCCCCTCCCAGGACTGCCCGCTGGCGAGGGTGGCCCACAGACTCCGGTAGGTCTCGGGCGGCGTCTGGCCAGACTTCAGGAAGCCGGTGCGGCGCCCGAGGATCTCCTCGAGGGGATAGCCCGAACCTTTGACGAAGGCCTCATTGACGTATTCGATCATGCCCGCGGGATCGGTCACGATGACCGCCGACGGGCTCTGCTCCACGGCCAGGGACAGCTTCAGCAGCTGCTCGGCCGCCTGACGACGCTCGGTGATGTCCCGCCACACGCCGGCGAGGTAGCAGCGCCCGTGCAGCTCGATGGCCCGGTAGCTCAGCTCCATGTCCCGCACGCTACCGTCGGCGCAGCGATGGCGGTTCTCGAAGGTGACGGCGCGCCCCTCCGACACGATGCCGCTGAGGCGGGCGCAGACGGCTTCCGGACTCAATTCGGCCTGGATGTCGGTGACCCGCAGCGCGGCGAAAGCCTCGCGGGAATAGCCCAACCGGCTGCAGGCCGCGTCATTGAATTCGACGAAGCGCAGGCTCTCCATATCGAGCAGCACGATGCCATCGACCGCCTGATTGACGATCGCGCTGAAGATCTCCTCGCGCTCCCGCAGAGCCTGTTCGTCACGGCGCTGCACCGTGATGTCGCGGGAGATGCAGAACAGCCCGGCCACCTCTCCGCCCGGCCCCTTCAACGGACCGCGGGTACTCAGGAAGCTGCGTCCGGCGGCCACCAGGCTGTCTTCCACGCGCGTGATGGCGCCGGCCCCCTGCATCACGGCCAGGTCCTCGCCCCGCCGGCGCTCCGCCTCATCGGGCGCCAGCAGCATGCGGTCGTCCCGGCCGAGAATCTCCTCCCGCGGCTTACCGATCAGCCGGGCGGCCTCGCCATTGACGAAGATGTAGCGGCCCTGGCCATCCTTGGCGAAGATCGCGTCCGCAGAGCCCTCGGTGATCGCATCCAGCAGCTGCAGCGTACGCAGCCGTTCCGCCTGGGACTCCTCGCGCTGCCGGGTCTGCCGGAGCTCACGGCGTTGCTGAAGCAGCAGGCCCGCCACGGCGGTCGCCAGCAGGGCGGCCCCAACCGCCAGCAGAATCCACCAGAGCTGATGACTGGACGCCTCCTGGACTTCGTCCTGGTCCATCTTGACGACCAGCAGCCATTCGGTACCCGGCACCCGCCGCCCCACGCCGACGACCGGCACCCCCCGGTAGTCCAGGGCCTTGATCACCCGGCCGCGCAGCTCGGGCTCATTGATGAGCTGTGCCCCGAGCAGATTCGTCTGATCCGCCGGTACGCGGCGGGTGAGCGCGGGGGCAGCCTCGTGGCGCAGTGGAGTGAGAAACAGGAGATCGTTACCGTCACGACGTACCAGTAGCGTCTCGGCACTGCGGCTGGGTGCAGGCCAGCCCTGCAGGTAGGCATACAGGTAGGCGTTGGGGTCCACCTGCAGAATGAGCGCCAGCGGCACCCCGCCCTCCTGCACGCGCAGGGGCGCGACAAAATCCAGCATCGGGGGGGCGTCCGGCTGGTCACCAAACCGATAGAAATCACTCTCCACCACGCTCTGCTCGCGCAGGGCCCGGGCCACCAGCCCCCGCAGCCCTGGGGAGACCTGAAGGAAATCGGTGGTGGCCAGAACCACCTCACCGTGCTCATCGAGCACGCCGAGGCGCACGTAGCCGTAGGCGCGCTGGACCGCCTCGAGGCGGTCCAGCAGCTGGGACTTGGCCCCGGCATCGGCCTGGCGGGCCCAGCGCTCATACAGTTGGGCGAGCCCTGGGTCGCCAGCCAGCGAACGGGCGTCCGCACGCCGCTCCGACAACCAGGCGGAAATCTGACCCAGCTTGAGGTCGGCAACCGCCTCCAGCCTCAGGGCCTCCTGCCCTGCCCGCTCGCGCATCGAAAGCACCGCACTGCCATAGCCCACCACGATCACGGCGAGGGCGATGAGGTAGAAGGGCAGCACACCGCTGCGCCACCCACCTGGGGACCTCGACAGGAAGGACGGTAGTTTCACTCCTCCACCTCATCCCTGTACCGCTCCGCGATCTCGGTGAAACGGGCGAACTCCACCAGAAAAGCGTCTACCACGTCCGGGTCGAAATGGCTGCCGCGGGCATCGCCGATCATCGCCCTGGCACGCTCCAGCGAGAACGGCTCCTTGTAGGTACGCCGCGAGATCAGCGCATCGAACACGTCGGCCAGCGCCATCAGGCGGGCCGACAGGGGAATCCCCTCGCCGGCCAGACCGTCCGGATAACCACTGCCGTCCCAGCGCTCGTGATGGTGGCGGGCGATCTCCTTGGCGAAGGCCAGAAAGGGGACAGGACGCTCGGCATCCTCCTCCGCATGCTCGATGGCCTCGCTGCCCAGGCGCGCGTGGGTCTGCATCACGGTCCATTCGTCAGGGGTGAGCCGGCCTGGCTTGAGCAGGATGTGATCGGGAATGCCCACCTTGCCGATGTCGTGGAGCGGCGCCGACTTGGCGATCAGGTCGATGGTGTGCGGGGTCAGCTGGCGGGTGTAGCGGGGGTCGCCGGCCAGCCGGGTCGCCAGGACCGCCACATAGGCCTGGGTCCGGCGCAGGTGGTTGCCCGTTTCAGGGTCGCGGATCTCGGCCAGGCGGGCCAGCGCACGGATGCTGACCTCCTGGATCAGCAGGTTCTCGCCCATCCGCCGCGCGATCTCGGATTCGAGCAGCATGTTCTGGTCGCGCAGGCGGTCACGGGCCTTCTTCAGCTCCAGCTGGTTATGCACCCGGGCGAGCACGATGGAAGGCCGGATCGGCTTGCTGATGTAATCCACCGCCCCCGCCTCAAGCCCCCTCTCCTCCTCCTGCAGGCCATCCAGGGCGGTCACGAAGATCACCGGAATGTCGCGGGTCAGCGGATCCGCCCGCAAGGCCGCGAACACCGCGTAGCCGTCCATGCCCGGCATCATCACGTCGAGGAGGATCAGGTCGGGAATCGGGCGGGATCGTGCCACCTGCAAGGCCCGCGCGCCGCTCTGGGCGGCCCTCACCCGGTAGAGGGGCTGGAGGAGCTCGCCCAATACCTCGAGGTTCTCCGGCACGTCGTCGACAATCAGGATCGTCGCGCGGGTGCTGGCAGGGTCGGAGGCAAAGGTATCAGGGATCACCGTAGGGGCACGCACAGGATGTAAGGACCAGCGACCGGACAGGCACCTGCAGCAGGACACCTGCCCGGTCCGAACCAAACCACGAATACGTTACAGCTTATCGACGCGGACCCGCGGGACTTTAGGGCACTGCAACATAGAATCGGGCCGCGCAGGGCGGGACAGGCCGTCGAGTCGGTGGTGGTCGCGCTAAACTCAGACCATGCCCGTCAGGACCCGTTCTCAATGAGTACCCCCCTCGCCCGCCTGCTGCCTCGCCTGCTGCCTTTTCTCGCCTGGCGCCGCCAGCTCGACGGCCCGGCCCTGCGGGCCGACCTGATGGCCGGCTTCACCGTGGCCCTGGTCGCCATTCCGCAGGCACTGGCCTACGCCCAGCTGGCCGGCCTGCCCCCTTACGTGGGCCTGTATGCATCACTGCTGCCTGCCATCGTCGGCGCCCTGTTCGGCTCCTCGGCCCAGCTCAGCACCGGCCCGGTGGCGCTGACCAGCCTGCTCACCGCCACGTCGCTGGCCCCGCTGGCCCTGCCCGGCTCCGAGACCTATCTGTTGCTGGCGGTCCAGCTGGCCATGCTGGCCGGCTTGCTGCAGGTGATCTTCGGCATGCTGCACCTGGCCCATTTCGCCGACCTGCTGTCGCATCCGGTCCTGCATGGCTTCATCAACGCCTGCTCCCTGCTCATCTGTGCCGCCCAGCTGCCCACCCTGCTGGGCCTGCAGTCGGCCGGACAGCGCCCCTTCTTCGAGGCGATCGGCAATCTGGTCGAAGCCCTGCCCGACACCCACCTGCATTCGGCTGCCCTCGGCGTCACGGCGGTGTTCCTGCTGATCCTGATGCGCCGCCTGGCGCCGCGCTGGCCCGGTGTGCTGATTGTGGTGGCAGGCCTCAGCGGCGTGGCCTGGCTGAGCGGCTTCGAGGCGGACGGTGGACGGGTGGTCGGACCGCTGCCCGAGGAAACCCTGGCCTTTGCCCTGCCCCGCGCCGACTGGGGGCAGATCACCGACCTGCTACCCTCCGCCTTCGTGCTGGCCCTGGTGAGCTTCCTGGAGGCCATGTCCAGCTGCAAGGTGGCCTCGGCGCGCACCGGAGCGCGCTGGAACGGCAACCAGGAGCTGATCGGCCAGGGACTGGCCAAACTCACTGCATCGGTCTGCCAGGCCTACCCGGTGAGCGGCTCCTTCGGCCGCTCGGCCTTCCTGCTGGCGGCCGGCGCGCGCACCGGGCTGGCCTCGGTGGTGGGCGCGGTGATGGTACTCAGCGCCCTGCTGCTGATGCCCGGGCCGATCGCCCACATCCCCCTGCCGGTGCTGGCCGCGGTGATCCTGGTGACCCTCGCCAGCCTGCTCTCCCCCGCCCCGCTCAAGGAAGCCTGGCGTACCAGCCGCGACGACGGGCTGGCCGGCACGGTGAGCTTCGTCGCCACCCTGGCCTTCGCCCCGCACATCGAGATCGGCATCCTGGCCGGCCTGATCCTGGCCCTCGCCCTGCTCATCTACCGCAGCATGAAACCCCGCGTTGCCGTGCTCGGCCGCCACCCCGACGGCACCTGGCGCGACGCGGCCCGCTTCGACCTGCCGCCGCCGCACCCGGAGCTGACCATCCTGCGCTTCGACGGCCCGCTGCACTTCGTCAACGCCGCCACCTTCGAAGATGCCGTACTCGCCTGCCGACGCGACAACCCCCGGCTGAGGGTGCTGCTGCTCTCCTGCGCCGGCATCAATGACATCGACGCCAGCGGCGTGGACACCCTGCGCCGCATGCAGCGCCAGCTCGCCGAGGCGGGCCAGGCCCTGGCCTGCTGCGGACTGAAGAAGCAGGTGATCGACGTGCTGGAACGGACCGGCCTGTGGCAGGCCCTGGGCCCTTCCAGCGCCTACCGCACCGAAGATCACGCCCTGCAGCACCTGCTGCCGGCGCTGTCCGGCGCGACCGAGCCGCCTTCGGCACGTCGCGGCTTCGAGTGGTGAGGTCTGGCTGAGGTCACGGCGAAGCCGGCAAAAATGTTGACCTGAGTCGTTGTCGCCCCCCGCGCGGAGGCAGATACTTTGCGCCATCTGCACAGCATCCGGCGTTTGGCATCAAAACTCTAACGACAAGGGAGCAAGCATGACACCCACCTCGGTCCGCGACATCCGCAACCTCAGCCTTCTCGGCCAGTCCGGCAGCGGCAAGACCACTCTCCTGGAAAAGCTGCTCGCCACCGCCGGCACCATCGGCGCCGCCGGCTCGGTCGACAAGGGCGACACGGTCAGTGACTTCGACCCCCAGGAGAAAGCCCTCGGCCACTCCCTCAACGCCTCCCTCGCCCACCTGGAATGGGCCGAGCACTGGGTCAACATCCTCGACACCCCGGGCCTGCCCGACTTCCTCGGGCGTGCCCTGGCCACCCTGCCGGCGGTCGAGACCGCGGTGGTGGTCATCAACGCAACGGCCGGCGTCGAAACCCTGACCCGCAAGGTCATGGAGCTCTCCGCCGATAAATGCCGGATGCTCGTCGTCAATCGCATCGACGCGCCGGGGGTGGACTTCGGCGCCCTGATGGAGCGCATCACCGCCAGCTTCGGCAAGGAATGCCTGCCCATCAACCTGCCCCTGGCCGGCGGTGCAGGCGTCATCGACTGCTTCTTCAAGCCCGACTACGACGCCGCGCCGGCATTCTCCAGCGTGCGCGAAGCCCATGACCGCATCGTGGACCAGGTGGTCGAGGTGGATGAGGCGATGATGGCCCTCTACCTGGAGCAGGGCGAATCCCTGCAGCCGGAGCAACTGCACGATCCCTTCGAGCAAGCCCTGCGCGAGGGCCACCTGATCCCGGTGTGCTTCACCTCGGCCCGCACCGGCGCCGGCATCCCCGAGCTGCTGGACATCCTCGGCCGCCTGCTGCCCGACCCCACCGAAGGCAACCCGCCGCGCGTCCTGAAGGGCGAAGGCCCGGCCGCCGAGCCCATCACCACCAGCACCGCGGCCGACCAGCACGTGATCGCCCACGTCTTCCAGGTCAGCAACGACCCCTTCCGCGGCAAGCTGGGCCTGTTCCGCATCCACCAGGGCAGCGTCACGCCCAACACCCAGCTGTTCATCGGCGACGCCCGCAAGCCCTTCAAGGTCGGCCATCTGCTGCGCGTACAGGGCAAGACCCAGACCGAGATCGACATCGGCATCTCCGGCGACATCTGCGCCGTGGGGCGGGTGGACGAGCTCCACCGGGACGCCGTGCTCCATGACTCCCACGACGAGGACCACTTCCACCTGGCCCCGCCGCGCTACCCGCAGGCGGTGTTCGGCCTGGCCCTGCGCGCCGAGAAGCATGGCGATGAGCAGAAGCTCTCCGAAGCCCTTCACCGCCTGCTCGACGAAGACCCCTGCCTGTCGGTCGAGCACGACATGCAGGCCAAGGAGACGGTGATCCGCGGTCTTGGCGAAGTGCACCTCAAATCGGTGCTCGAGACCCTCAAGACCCGCTGGAACCTGAGCCTGTCCACCAAGCCGCCGGCCATCCCCTACCGGGAGACCATCGCCGGCAGCGCCGAATCCCGCTACCGCCACAAGAAGCAGAGCGGCGGCGCCGGCCAGTTCGGCGAGGTGGCGCTGCGCGTCGAAGCCCTCGAACGGGGGGCCGGCCTGCAGTTCGCCGACGAAGTGAAGGGCGGCACCATCCCTGGCAACTTCATGCCCGCCGTCGAGAAAGGCGTCCACCAGGCACTGGCCGAGGGCGTGATGGCCGGCTTCCCGCTGCAGGACGTCCGTGTGGTGGTTTTCGACGGCAAGCACCACACCGTCGATTCCAACGAGATCTCCTTCGTCACCGCGGCCCGCCATGCCGTGCAGGAGGCCGTCCAGGCCGCCCGCCCGGTGGTGCTGGAACCCCTCATCACGCTCACCGTGAGGATCGCCGACGAGCACTTCGGCGGCATCAGCGCCGAGCTCTCCGGCCGCCGCGGCCGCGTCACCGGCACCGACAGCCCGCAACCCGGCTGGACCGAGATCACCAGCGTGGTGCCGATGGCCGAGATGGAAGGCTTCGAATCCCGCCTCAAGTCCATAAGCGGTGGCGACGGCAGCTGCAGCATCGCCTTCAGCCACTACGAAGCGGCGCCCAATGAGGTGCAGCAGCGCCTGGCCCGGGAGCACGCGGGCAAGCGCGTCGGGCAATAAGACGAGTGACGAGCAAGGTAGGGGCGGCTTCAGCCGCCCTCCGTACTCTGGATCTTTGACAGTACCTTGATCAGCGTATGTGGGCGGCTGAAGCCGCCCCTACAGCCCTCCGTGCTCCGGATCCTTGACAGTGCCTTGATCAGCGTATGTGGGCGGCTGAAGCCGCCCCTACAGCTGCCCTAGTTCAGATACATCGACAGATCCCGGCGGGCCATCATCACGGCGCGCATGTCGGGGCACAGGGGGAACCACTCGAGCAGGCGGCTGCGGGCGCGGTCGCGGGCTTCGGCCTTGTCACGCAGCACCACCTCCAGCAGCTCGCCGAAGGCCGCCGGCCAGTCGTTGCGCTGGGCCAGCAGGGTGGCCAGGGTGAAGCGGGCCTCGAAGTCCTTGGGGTCCGCCTCCAGCCGACTGCGCAGGCTGGCCTCGTCCTCCACACCGCCTTCGCCGAGCAGATCGAGCCGGGCCTTGAGCCGGAGCCAGTTGTCGTCGCGTTCGGGCGCCGCCATCGACTCCAGGCCGGCCAGGGCATCGTCGGGCAGGCCGGCGTCGATCAAGGCCGCCACCAGGTCCAGCATGATGACCGGGCGGCCGCCCGACAGCTCGGCCGCCTGGCGCAGCAGCTCCACCCGGGTGAGGGGCTCGGCGTGGGTCGCAGCAATGCGGCGCAGGCGCTCGGCCTCGTCGGGCAGGTGGGCATCCAGGAAGGCCCGCACCTGCCCCTCCGGCAGGGCGCCCATGAATTCGTCCACCACCTCGCCGCCGATGAACAGCTTCACCGCCGGAATGCTGCGCACCGCAAAGCGGGCCGCCACGGCCTGGGCCTCGTCGGAGTTGATCTTGACCAGCACGAAGCGCCCGCCGTATTCCCCGGCCAGCTTCTCGAGCAGGGGCTTGAGCGTCTTGCAGGGGCCGCACCAGGGCGCCCAGAAATCCACCAGCACGGGCACCCGGTGAGACAGGGCGAGGACCTTGGAGTCAAACTCGGATTCGATGATGTCGAGAGCGAAGTCTTGGCGCATGGCAGGCAAGGGAGCAAAGGTTGAGGGGTGGAGAATCGGTTTTCCCGCGTCAGGTTTCAAGCCTTTTCCGGCACACCGCCCTCAGCGGGGCCGGCTGTCCCAGATCTTCTGCAGGCGCTTCACCGACACCGGCATGGGGGTCTTGAGTTCCTGGGCGAACAGGCCGACGCGCAGCTCTTCGAGCAGCCAACGGAACTCCTCCAGCTGCGGGTCGGTGACGCCGGCCTTGGCCTTGGCCAGCCATTCGCGCTCGCAGGGTTGGGCCAGGCTCTTCCACTCGGCCATGAACTGGGCGTCCCGGGCGGTGTTGTTGCGCAGCTTGTCGATGCGCACGGTGGCCCCCTTGAGGTAGCGGGGCACCTGGGCGATGCGCTCGTAGGGCAGCGCCACCAGGAAGTTCTTCGGCATCAGCCGGGCCATCTGCGCGGTGATGTCGGCCACCACCTCCGGGAAGGTCTTGAGGCCGGACAGGCGCTTGGTGAGGGTGGCGTGCTCGACGATCAGCTGGCCGGTCAGGCGCATCAGCTCCTGGGCCACCAGGGTGATGCGCGGCTTGGCTTCCTGGCAGCGTTTGGCGAAGCTGTCCGCATCGGTGGGCAGGGGTTCGAGCAGGCAGCAGCGCTCCAGGGTGGCGGTGACCAGCTGGGCCTTGAGCTCGGCCTCGGTGCCGTAGGGGATGAACTGCAGCGCCAGATCACGGATGCCCGGCAGCTTCTCGATGGCCTTGACCTGGGCCGACAGCTCCAGCGCAAACAGCCGCGCCAGGCCGCCGCGATGCACCCGCGCAGCCTCTTCCGGCGTGAGATCGGAAGAGCACACGTCTGAACTCCAGTCACGAATCACCATCT